>JBKICP010000147.1:0-5866 GCA_046567085.1 Acidobacteriota bacterium | reverse complement strand
GTGCGAGCCCTGCCGTACTCCTGAACTGTAAACCAGAGACCACGCTTGAACGGAATTGCCTCCTGGCTCACCGAAGCATCCGCGGAACAACGGCGGACGCTGCTCGCCGCTTCCCTCGGCTGGATGCTCGACAGTATGGACGTGATGCTCTACGCCCTCGTCCTCGGACAGGTGCAGCGCGAACTCCATCTCTCGGCGGCCCTGAGCGGTGCCATGATGTCCATGACCCTTCTCAGCGCGGCCGCCGGCGGAATCGCCTTCGGTTGGTTTGCCGATCGCGCGGGACGCGTGCGCGCGCTCTCGGCGAGCATCCTCATCTATTCGATCGCGACGTTCCTCTGCGGCCTCACCCACACCGCCATGGCTCTGCTGGCCTGCCGCATCGTCCTCGGCCTTGGTATGGGAGGCGAATGGGCCTCGGGCGCCGCGCTCGTCGCCGAAACCTGGCCGGCGGAGCATCGCGGTAAGGCGCTCGCTCTGGTCCAGAGTTCGTGGGCTGTCGGCTACGCCCTCGGCGCCGCCCTGGTGGCGGTCATCATGCCCCACTTCGGATGGCGCGCCGTCTTCTTCGCCGGCACAGCGCCCGCGCTCGTCGCGCTCTGGATCCAGTCGCGCCTCCACGAGCCCGGCGCATGGCGGAAAGAGCACACACCGCGTCCCGAGTGGGCCCGCTTGTTCCGCGGCCGCCTCGGCCGCAGCACGCTGGTCTGCGCCACCATGAATGCCGCCTCGCTCTTCGCCTGGTGGGGACTCTTCACCTGGGTGCCGCGCTTTCTTTCCATGCCCGTTGCCCAGGGCGGCCGCGGCCTCGGCATCGTCATGACCTCCGAGTGGACCATCGTCATGCAGGTGGGGACGTTTCTCGGCTACATCAGCTTCGGCTATTTCGCCGACCGCTTCAGCCACAAGGCCACCTACATCGTCTATCTGCTCGTGGCCGCGTTCCTGGTTCCGATCTTCGCCTCCGTGACGCACGCCGACGCGCTTCTGGTCATCGGCCCGCTCGTCGGATTCTTCGGCACCGGCTACTTCAGCGGCTTCGCCATCATCACCAGCGAGCTCTTCCCCACCGCCCTGCGCGCCTCGGCCATGGGATTCGTCTACAACATCGGCCGCATCCTCAGCGCCGTCTCTCCCTGGCTCATCGGCCGCGTCTCCGAAAGCACCGGACTTGGCTTCGCCCTCACGCTCACCTCAGCCGGATTTCTCCTCGCCGCTCTCATCGCAACGGCTCTGCGCCCACCGGACCCCCAGACCCCGGCGGCCTGAACTTCTGCTTCTTTTCCCGCGCCCCGGCATCCTGACTCCGTAACCCGTACGCTGTACCCTGTACCCTGGCGCTTATGAAGATCGGAATCACCTGCTATCCCACCTACGGCGGCAGCGGCGTTGTCGCCACCGAACTCGGCATCGAGCTGGCGGCTGCCGGACACCAGGTTCACTTCATCGCCTATTCGCAGCCCTTCCGCCTGCGCGGACGCGAACAGGACATCGCTTTCCACGAAGTCCCGGTCTCGAATTACCCGCTCTTCGAATACCCTCCTTACGACCTGGCCCTCGCCACGCGCATGGCGGAAGTCGCGGCCTACTACGAGCTCGATCTGCTGCACGTCCACTACGCCATCCCGCACTCCATCTCCGCGTATCTCGCGCGTCAGATGCTCCTCCGCCAGAATCGGCGCCTGCCCTTCATCACCACCCTGCACGGCACCGACATCACTCTCGTCGGTCTCGATCACTCCTATCTGCCCATCACCCGCTTTGGCATCGATGAGAGCGACGGCGTCACCGCCATCTCCAATTACCTGCGCGAAAAAACCATTCAGGAGTTCCATCCCGACCGCGCCATTCACGTCATCCCCAATTTTGTGAACTGCGATGTGTACATGCCGCTCGGCGAGGAGGCCCGCACAGCCGGCCGCGCTCGCTACGCCGAGCCGGGGGAGAAGATCCTCATGCACCTCTCTAACTTCCGCCCCGTCAAACGAACGGCCGACGTCATCCGCATCTTCTCCCGCATCGCAAAGGAGATCCCCGCGCGCCTGCTGATGATCGGCGATGGCCCCGACCGCTCCGCGGCCGAGTGGATCGCCCATCGCAAAGGGATTCAGGACCGCGTTCACTTCCTCGGCAAACAGGGCAGCGTCTCGGAGATCCTGCCCCTCGCCGATCTCCTCCTCATGCCCAGCGAGCTGGAGTCCTTCGGCCTCGTCGCTCTGGAAGCCATGGCCTGCCGCGTGCCCACCATCGCCACGCGCGTGGGCGGCGTACCGGAACTGATCGAAGACGGCGTCACCGGCCGGCTCTTTCCCGTCGGCGACGTGGAGGCGATGGCCGGAGCCGCGGTCGAACTGCTCAGCGACTCCGACCGCTACCTTGCCATGGCCGACGCCGCCCGCCGCACCGCCCAGGATCGCTATTGCACCTCAAAGATCATCCCGCTCTACGAACGCTTCTATGAGGAGATCCTGAGCGGAGCTGCGGCCGCCGGCGCTCAGTGAATCATGTTGATCGTGTCCTGCGAAATGGTGTCGAAGGTCGTGATCGCTTTGGAACTGGCCTGAAAGGCCTGCTGCGCCACGATCAGATCGGCGAACTGCGAGGAGATATCGACATTCGATTCCTCCAGCGCCTTGTCCTGCAGCGTCCCCAGCCCTCCGCTCCCGGCAATCCCCATCGTCGCCGGTCCCGAAGCGGTCGTGGTTGCGTAGTTGTTTCCCGCCTGGATCGTCAGCCCCTGCAGGTTCGCCACATTGGCCAGCGCCACCTGGCCCACCACCTGCGTCTGCCCGTTGCTGAACGTGGCTGAAACCACTCCCGAAGCATCCACGCTGAAACCCTGGTAACTCCCGCTTGCATAGCCGTCCTGCAGCGTGCCGGTCACCGGATTCGTGGACGAAGCATTTCCCACCGCACTCTGCGTGATCAATCCCGCCCCGCCCGTGCCGTACAGATCCCACGTCAGGCTCAGGTTGGCCGCTCCGTCCGTCAGGCCGCCCAACTGGATGCCCGCCACATTCGCCGACGGGGAAACCAGATTGCCGCTGGAATCAAAGACCAGAGACCCGGTAGCATTCGCGGATGCCGTCCCGGCGGCGCTCTCCGTCAGGCTGCCGCCCAGCGAAATCCCGGGACCGGAAATGCTGAGGCCGTTTCCCGTCACCGATACCGCCACCCCCTGAAGATTGGCGCTGCCCACGGCTGTGGTCAGTGCCGAGGCGTAAGCGCTCAGCGTCTCGCCGGGTGCGATCGGTGGCGCCGTGATCGTGGCGCTGTTGCCGCTGGCGTTGGTGCCGGTGATCGTCAGGCTCGTCGAAGGATCGAGGGTTGCGCCCGCATCGAGGTTGTAAGCATAGCTGGTAATCCCGCCCTCGGCCACCGTACCCGTCACCGTTCCACCGGTGATCGTCAGCGTGTTGCCGCTCACGCTGGCCGTTGCCGTGCTGCCCCCGCTTGAAAGCGCCGTCTGCAGCGCTGCCAGATACGTGTTCAGCGATTCGCCGGCACTCGCCGCCGGAGCGTTCACCGTCGTCGTGCCGTCGCTGATCGTGAAGCTGGTCGAGGGATCGACCGTCGCCCCGGCATCGAATGGAATCGTGGTGTTGCCGCCGCTCGCTGTCGGCGTCAGCGTCCGGGTCGTTGCCGACGACGTGTCGGTGATCGTCTTCGGATCGAGCGAGAAGCTGTAGCTCCAGGCGTTGGTTCCCGTCTTGGTGAAATAGACCGTCGCCTCATGCGGATTGCCCAGGGAATCGTAGATCGGAACCTGCCCCTGCACCGTGGTGCCCGCCGCATCGGAGGCGTTCAGGTTCGCGGTCATCGACATGGTCGTCGTCGCTTTGGCGTTCTCGACCTGGCCGACCGGCAGCTGGATCGGCGACAGCTGCGCGCTGCTGTTCACCGCACCGTTGGCCGCCGGATAGCCCATGACGTTCAGACCGTCCTGGGTTACCAGATAGCCGCCGTTGGTGGTGAAGTTGCCGTCCCGGGTCAGCTCGGTCGTGCCGTCGGAGCTCCCGCGGACCAGGAAGAAGCCGTTGCCGTTGATGTAGAGATCCGTGGCATTGCCCGTCGACTGAATGCCTCCCTGCGAAAAGTCGGTCGCCGTGGCCGCTACGCGCGTGCCCGCGCCCACCTGCAGCGGATTTCCCGAGCCCGTCGTTCCGATCTGCTGGTAAAACAGGTCGCTGAAGGTCTCGTTCTGGCTTTTGAAGGCGGTGGTGTTCATGTTCGACAGGTTGTTGGCGATCGTGTTCATCTGACTGGACGCAGCTTTCAGGCCGGTCAGCGGGATCGAAAACGAAGACATAGTTGCTCCTTATCCTTGCCGCGCGTCTCACCGCGCCGGGCTGTTGGTGGTGGAAGCCGCGACACCGCGGCCGCGCATCGCGGCCACCAGTGCGTCGAACCGATTGCCTGTATTTCCCTCTGTCTGGATGACCGCAGCCGGCGCTGCCGGATGCGTGCCGCTCCCCAGGGCGCCGGCCACTCGTGTCGCCGCGCTGGCCGCAGCTCCGGGACTTGCCGCGGTCAGGTTGCCCGCGGCGGTTGCCGACGACGGCCGCGTGACAGAACCGCCACTGCCGGCCACCGCATTTCCACTGGCCCCTGTGCTGCTCGCGGTGCCGCCGCCCAGGTCCTGGTTGATCTGCACCAGCTGCTCCAGGCTGTTCACCTGCACCAGCTGATCGATGTACTGTGTCGGATCCGTACTCGTGGTCGGATCCTGGTTGCGCATCTCGGCAATCAGCAGTTGCAGGAAGTCATTCGCCGTCACGGTCGCGGTGTTGCTCGTCGAAGAACTCGTGCTCGACGACGATCCTGTGTCCTGCGGCTGCTGCGCCGCTCCGATCGCATTGGGAAATACCTGCATGGCTGTTCTCTTTCCTCTTTCGCTGTTCAGACCCGCACACTGATGTAAGACAGATCGTCCATCTCCACTTCCGCGGATACCATCGCGTGCGAAGGCTCCGGCGCCGTCGTTCGCGCCCCGCGGTCGCCTCCATGCCGCGAGGTGTCGGCCGGGGCGCCGCCCTGGCCTCCCGACGAACCCGTGAACTGCTCGGAGGCCAGATGGTCGATCCGCACATGCTCGCCCGCCAGGAACTCCCGCACTGTGGGCAGCTGCGCTGCAAGGGCGCTGTGCGATTCCGCCGAACCCGACGCCAGCGTCGCCGTCACCTGCCCGGCTGCGCTGCTGGTATGAATTTCGACCCAGCCCAGCCCGCCGCTGTGGACCCCGACCGCGAGCCGCTGCGGACTGCTTTCGATCACCCGCGGGGCTCCGGCCGCATCCATCCGTTCAAAAGCGCTGCCGCCCACTCCATGAGCAGACTGCGCCGGCGGCGGAGGCGACGGCAAGGTCCCGCGCAGAGCATGGACCGGCGGCGTGCCGGCCGTGGCGCCCAGGCCGGTCATCTGCGCGCTGAAGCTCTTCGGCAAGTCGGTCACCGCGGAGACGCTCCGGCTCTCCGGCTCGGTGGCGTGGGCGGCTCCAGCAATGGCGGGAGTCCCACGCCCTCCGAGGCTGTCCACGCGGCTCGTGGGCTCTCCGGAAGCCGGTGGCACGGGCGCTTCCCCGGAATTCTGTCGATCCCCCATCCGGTGGGCAGGCGCCTGCATCCCGTGCAGTCCATCTCTCCGGACTTCCGCGAGCGATACTCTCCCGCTCGCAGCCGTTCGCTCCGCCGGCTTGGCGGGCGCTGTCACCGCCGGCAACGGAGCTGCCGCGCCTGGACTCGGAGGCGTCTGCGCCCCCATTCCCAGGCTGGTTCCGGCCGCGTCCGGCGGCGTCGACGAGTTCGTCGCAACCGTTGCATGCGCGCCCAACACGATCCCAGGAGGAGAGCCGGCTTTCTTCTCGTGA
>JBKICP010000146.1:0-9059 GCA_046567085.1 Acidobacteriota bacterium | reverse complement strand
GCCATGTTAATCGTTATGAATAATAAGGAAATAAACTGCACCCTGGACCCCCGGGATCTCCCCTTTTGACCCCCCGCCGGGCCCCCTCCCGCCAACCCAACCACCGCTTTCCTGTCAGTAAAACTGAAACCGATTCTGGTTTCGCCCTGTTAAGGTCCGTTGACGCGATTGTGAAAAGCGGGAGAATCGCCGGCCCTTCCAGGTGCGGCTACGCGAGAGGGTCGGAAGAGACCTGCGGCTGGCACATCAGATGGGGTTCAGCTTCAGGTGCATGGCGTGGGCCAGCCTGCGTTGCCGCTCATCGAAGCTGTACAGCGAGGTCGCTCCCAGCTCCAGGGCACAGGCGACATGGAGCAGATCGATCGATCTCGTGCCCAGGCTCGCCGTCGTGCGGTTTGCGATGGTCGCCGCTCGTCCGAATGCCTCAGCGGAGAGCGGCGCTGCACGAAAGGCGCCGTCCGCCTCATTCTTTTCGAAGGCTGCCAGGCTTCGTCGGGCTTCGGTGTCCGTGATCTGCTTCCAGAACACTCGTTGCCGCAGCGCGTTGATCACTTCCAGCTTCACCAGGTTTGTGATCAGCACGCCTCTTGGTGATAGGAGCATCGCCCGCGTGGCCGACATCGAATGCGCGTCCGGGCTGTAGAGCGAAATCAGGAAGCTGCTGTCTGCGTAGATCGCTTCCGTCTGCGTTTTTGCCATGAGGTCTCTGTGCGCCCCACCGGCGCCTTCTTTTGCGGCATTGCCAGATCGTCCCGGTCTCGGCCCCGAGCAACAATCTCCGCTCCGGTTACGGACAAAACCCGATCGCCGTAAATCTCGCGCAACTGCGCCATAAAATCCGGCATCGGGCCGCCGGTCTGAGTCCGCTCCGGAACGAGGCGCCCGATCACCTCGCGGCGCTTCGTGATGCGGACTTCGTACCCCTCGCGCAGCATGGCTTCGACCTTTCTGAAGTCGTAACGCAGGTCTCGGACCGAGGCTTCCTTCATGTGATACATTCTTGCATCACAGCCGCCGCCCCAGCAACATCAATTCGCCGGCAGCACCAGATACTGCTCCAGCTTCCCGTCTGGCTCCGTATACGTCGTAATCGTCAACGGCTTCCCGCTCGCAAACTCCACCCGAAACATCCGAAATGTCATCCCGCCGCGCAGATCCTCGCCCACCTGCTGCACCCGCAACGGCTTCCCCAGCGGCGCCAGGCTCGACTCAAAATCCCCCAGCGCCTGTGCGCTGAAATACGCATTGCACCACGGCGTGAACAGGCTCCGGTCGATCTTCCCCTTCTGGAAGTTCTCCAGCAGCGTCTCCGCCTGTGCCTCCGCAGCATTCGGCCCCTCGGTCGTCGCGCCCAGCAGCAGCGGTGCCACCCCGCGCGCAATCAACCCCGCCGCCCGCGCCGCATCCTGATTCGTCAGCACCGCTATCGCCGCCTTGTCGTTCGGGAATACATAGTTTTCCGACGTGAATCCCATCACCTCGCCCGAGTGCTCCAGCAGCAGGTGCCCGCTCAGGTTCCGCACGAAAAGCCCCAGTCCGTAATGCGAATCCGTCCCGTCCTTCAGCTTCACCGCAGCGAACATCTCGTCATACGACTTCGCCGCCAGCAGCGACCGGTCCATCAGGCTGATGTCCCACTGCGCCAGATCGTAGGCCGGCATCGCCAGTTCTCCCGCCGCGAACATCCACCCCGCCCCCTCCTTCGGCGCCGGCCGCAGCGGTCCCAGCGCGTACCGCGTGTACCCCTCGGCATCCGTGTCGCCCAGCCTCGTCAGATCGGAGTTCCATACCTCCTTCATCTCCAGCGGATGAAAAACATGCTCCTCCAGGAACTGCATCAGCGGCTCCCCGCTCACCATCTCCACAATCCGCCCCGCGATCACGAAGTTCGTGTTGGAGTACTGCCACTTCGTTCCCGGATCGAAGTCCAGCGCCTTTTTCCCCCACGTGTCCAGGATGTGCTGACTCGTCGTCGGCTCGTACATCGGCGGCATCAGGTAGTCTTCCGGCCAGTAATCCTGGTAGCCCGACGTGTGCGACAGCAGCATGCGGATCGTGATCTCGTTCGCGCGCGTCAGCTCCGGCAGATACTTCGAAACCTTATCGTCGAGCGAAAGTTTCCCCTGCTGCTCCAGCAGCAGAATCGCCGCCGCCGTGAACTGCTTCGAGATCGACCCGATCGAATAGCGCATCCGCGGCTCGGCTGCCTCCACCGGATCCAACCGCGCTTTCCCATAGCCCTTCGTGTACACAATCTTCCCGTCGCGCACGATCGCCACCGACGCGCTCGGTACCCCCGTCTGCTGCAGCGCCTGGTTCGCCACCTGGTCGATCTTCTGCGCCAGCTCCGGCGGCAGCGTATCCACCTGCAGCTGCGCGCCCGCTGCGCCCACCATTCCGACAAACAACAGCGCCAGGAACATCTTCTGAACCATCGAAGCCCCCCCGAAAACTCCCCAGCTTAGCACTCCCGCTATCCCCTATCCGCCATCCGCCATCCGCTAACCGCTAACCGCTAACCGCTAACCGCTAACTAACCGCTATCCGCTATCCGCTATCCCCTATCAGCTATCCTGTCTTCCATGACGACACGGCGCGATTTCCTCTCGCTCGGCGCGCTCACCACCGCCGGGCTGACCATCCCCGACCTTTTCGCCCAGACCGCTGACTCCGTCAAACAACTCCAGCCTCCCGCGAAACCCGTCGTCGTCACCCGCGTCACCGGCGACAACACCATCCAGGAGGCGTATCAGATGCTCCTCGATGGCCAGGACACCCTCGACGCCGTGCACCACGTCTGTCTCGGCCGCGAGAACGATCCCAAAGACCACTCCGTCGGCTACGGCGGCCTGCCCAACGAAGAAGGCGTCGTCGAGCTCGACTCCTGCTGCATGCACGGACCGTCCCGCTCGGCCGGCTCGGTCGGCGGCGTCCGCAACATTAAGAATGTCTGCCTCGTCGCCCGCAAAGTCTACGAGCACACCGGCCACGTCATGCTGGTCGCCGAAGGTGCCGAACGCTTCGCCATCGATCTCGGCTTCCCCAAAGAAAATCTCCTCACCGACGACGCCCGCAAAATCTGGATGCTCTGGAAAGAGAACAACTCCCAGATGGACTGGTGGGGCCCCTCGATGACCCAGCCCGGCTGGAAAGATCCCTACGCCGGCCGTCCCGCGCCCAAGCCCACCATGGACCTCCACGGCCTGTCGTCGTTGCGCGACGATTCGCCGGCCCAGACCGCCGCCCTCCGCCCAGGTCCTGTCCCGCGCCATCCCACCGCCGAGTGGACGGAAACCATCCGCGTCCGCACGCAGAAGCTCATGAACATGGCCGCCGACCTCGGCATCGCTCCCGAAGACCGCCTCTACGCCGCCGAGCAGATCCTCTGGCCGACGACCGGCACCATCCACGTCTCCGTCGTCAACCCCAAAGGCGAAATCTCCGGCGCGACCACCACCTCCGGCCTCGCGTGGAAGCTTCCCGGACGGGTCGGCGACTCGCCCATCCTCGGCGCCGGCAGCTGGACCGATCAGGATGTGGGCTCGGCCGGCGCCACCGGCTCCGGCGAAGAGAACATCAAGGTCGTCGGCGCCCACACCATCGTCGAGCTCATGCGCCATGGCATGGATCCCAAAGACGCCGGCCTCGAAGTCATGCGCCGCATCGTCCGCAACTACAACGGCGACATGACCAAAGTCCGCCTCCTCGACATGGAGTACTACATCGTCCGCAAAGACGGCGCCTACGCCGGCGTCTCCCTCTGGAGCACCAGCCCTACCGGCAAGCCCCGCGTCTTTGCCGTCTGCGACGAAAAAGGCTACCGCGTCGAAAAGTGCGCGGCGCTCCTCCAGGGCGGAAGCCTCGAATGGCCTCCGTTCTGATCCGGATGCCTGACCACGCAGGTCCGATGTCAGCTTCGTAACAGGGCACGACTTTCAGTCGTGCCCAAATGCCCCCCAAAGAACCGGGCTTCAGCCCCTGAACGATGTTGGTGACTGAAGCCCCTGCGACTCACACCGCCCGCCCCGCGGCAGCCCCCGAAGCCCACGCCCACTGAAAATTGAATCCCCCCAGCTGCCCCGTCACATCGACCACCTCGCCAATGAAATACAGTCCCGGCACATCGCGGCACTCCATCGTTTGTGCTGAGAGCGCGTCCGTATCCACGCCGCCCGCCGTCACCTCCGCCTTCTCGTATCCCTCGGTGCCCGCCGGAGCAAACGCCCACGCGTGCAGCCGCCGCTCCAGCTCCGACAGCGCAGGATTCGTCCAGCTCGCCGGCGCCGCCACTTCCAGCAGCCGATCCGCCAGACGCGCCGGAAGCTTCGCGCGCAACGCCGCCCGCGCTGCAGCCCCACTCCGCCCCGCGCTCGACGCCCGCAGTTCCCCAAAAATCTCCTGCTCCGGAGCCCAGTCCACCCGCACTGCCTCCGTCCCGTTCCAGTACGAAGAAATCTGCAGCACCGCCGGCCCGCTCAGCCCGCGATGCGTGAACAGCAGCTTCTCCCGAAAACGCCGCTTGCCCACCGACGCAACCACCTCCGCCGAAACACCCGTCAGCTCCGCGAACTTCGCAAGCTCCGCACCGCCCAGCACCAACGGCACCAGCGCCGGACGCGGCTCGCGGATCGCCACCCCGAACTGCCGCGCCACGTCATAACCAAATCCCGTCGCGCCCATCTTCGGAATGGACAATCCCCCCGTTGCGATCACCAGCGCCCGCGCCCGCACCACGGAATCCTCCAGCCTCACCACGAACTCCGCCTCTTCGCGCTCGATCCCCCGCACCCTCGCGCCCACCGCCACCCGAACCCCAACCTGCGCGCACTCGCTCAGCAGCATCGCCACAATCTGCTTCGCCGACTCGTCGCAGAACAGCTGCCCCAGCGTTTTCTCGTGGTACGCGATCCCGTAGCTCTCCACCAGCCGGATGAAATCCCCCGGCGTATATCGAGCCAGCGCCGACTTCGCGAAATGCGGATTCGCCGACAGAAAATTCTCCGGCCTGCAGTGCAGATTGGTGAAGTTGCACCGGCCGCCGCCCGAGATCAGGATCTTCTTTCCCACCCGATCCGCATGCTCCAGCAGCAACACCCGCCGCCCGCGCTTGCCCGCTTCGATGGCGCACATCAGTCCCGCCGCTCCACCGCCGAGGACGACCACATCGAAATCGTGCTGAAGCGAAGCCATGCAGGCTACAGCCTAAGCCAACCGCACTGATGCCCGGTGCCCAGTGCTCAATCCGCACCCGCGAAGTCCATCGCCCGCGCGTACCCCGGCCGCCGGTGCAGCACCAGCGTCATCCCCAGCGCAATCGCCGCCATCGCCGCCGCAAACAGAAAAATCGGCGCGTATCCGAATCCCGCCACAATCAGCCCGATCACCGGCCCGATCATCCCCAGCGACAAATCCGCAAACGCCGTGAACACCCCCAGCGCCGAGCCGCGATTCTCCGGCGTTACGCAGTTCACCGCCTCCACTCCCAGAGAAGGGAAGACCAGCGAGAACCCAAAACCCGTTACCGCTGCGCCCGCAAACGCCAGCGCCGGGGCGCTCGCCAGCCACAAAAACACCAGCCCCACAATCTCCCCGGACAAGCACACCAGCGCCACCCGGAATCCGCCCCACCGGTCGATCGCGCCCCCGAAAATCAGCCGCGCCGTCACAAACGCCACGCCAAAGCTGGTCAGCGCAAACGCTGCATCCGGCCAGTGCCGGTGAGCGTAGAACAAAACCATAAAGGATGCGATCGTCCCGAAGCCCGTCGTTGCCAGCGCCAGGCTCATGCCGTGCGGAAAGACCCTCCGCAGCACCTGCCGGAACGCCAGCGGCTCACCCTCCGCCACCGCAACCTCGCCCAGCGGATACGCCGTCAGCAGCCCCAGCCCCGAAATCCCCACGCTCACCAGGCCCACGCCGCCCAGCCCCCACGCCCGCACAATCCACACCCCCAGCGGCGCTCCAATTGCCAGCCCCCCGTACGAGCAGATGCCGCTCCACGAGATCACCTTCGCCGTGTGCTCCTGCCCCACCCGCGCGATCCCCCACAGCGACGAACCCGTCGCCAGCCAGCTCTCCCCAAAGCCCAGAATCAGCCGGCTCACAAAGATCAGCAACAGGCACGCCAGCGGCGCGAATCCCAGAAAACCGCAGAAGAACAGGCAAATCCCCGAACCCGCGCAGGCCATCAGCCCCGACAGCACCGTCCGCCGCGCGCCCACCGAATCCGCCATCCGCCCTGCCTGCGGCCGGCTCAGAACCGTGGCCACGTACTGCGCGCTGATCGCCAGCCCCGCCAGCACGGTATTGAATCCCAGTTGTAGATGGACAACGCTCGGCAGCACCGCCATCGGCAGCCCGATCGCCAGATAGCACAGGAAAATTTGCAGCGAAGTAGGCAGGATCCGGAGCGTTACGGACCCGGAGGTTGATGCAGGCAAAGAGGTTGTCGCGCCAGCAGCCATCGCCTCTCGTCCATCCTACCAGCGCCCGGCGTCCTGAATAAGAACATCTCCCACCTCTGTGGCAGCGCAGGGGTATGGAAGTAACCCCCGTCCGCAGTACAATACATGGATATCCGCATGGGCGGTTCGAGCGTTCGGACGAGGGAGTTTCCGTTTTCTCACGCGTCTTCTGACTCCTCGAGCAGGGCTGCGGCGTCTAATTGTGTGATGAAATTCGGAACCGGGCCTTCCACACACTCCGGGTACGCGACCGGCCGGCATACCGAGTGAACAGAGAGAGGTTTCCCCAAGGTGAACTCGACCGTTAAGCAAATCCTGTTCTGGGTGCTGATCATCGCCTGCCTCCTGGTTCTCTGGCAGCTGTTCCAGAAGAACGGCGCCATGGGCGGCCATGAGCAGGAAGTTTCCTTCTCCCAGTTCCTGGGTGATGTGAATTCAAACCAGGTGAACGACGTCACGATCACCGGCCAGGAAGTTCGAGGACACTTCCGCGCCGACAAAGGCGCCTTCCACGTCGTCGTTCCTGCCAACTATTCCCACCTCTACGACATCCTCGACCAGAACAAGGTCAGCGTCACCGTCAAGAATGCCGACGGCAACAGCTGGTGGGGCTGGCTGCTCCAGTTCTCCCCGCTCATCCTCATCGCGCTGCTCTGGTTCTTCATGATTCGCCAGATGCAGAGTGGCGGAAATAAGGCCCTCTCCTTCGGCAAGTCCCGCGCCCGCCTGCTCTCCATGCAGCAGAAGAAGGTCACCTTTAAGGATGTGGCCGGCGTCGACGAAGCCAAGGAAGAGCTGAAGGAGATCATCGAGTTCCTGCGCGAGGCGCAGAAGTTCCAGAAGCTCGGCGGCCGCATCCCCAAAGGCGTCCTGCTCGTCGGACCTCCCGGAACCGGTAAGACCCTGCTCGCCCGCGCTGTCGCCGGCGAAGCCAACGTCCCGTTCTTCTCCATCTCCGGCTCCGACTTCGTCGAAATGTTCGTCGGCGTCGGCGCCAGCCGCGTTCGCGACCTCTTCGAACAGGGCAAGAAGAACGCCCCCTGCATCATCTTCATCGACGAAATCGACGCCGTCGGCCGCCATCGCGGCGCCGGTCTCGGCGGCGGACACGATGAGCGCGAGCAAACCCTCAACCAGTTGCTCGTCGAGATGGATGGCTTTGAGTCCAACGACGGCGTCATCCTCGTCGCTGCCACCAACCGCCCTGATGTCCTCGATCCCGCGCTGCTCCGCCCTGGCCGCTTCGATCGCCGCGTGGTCGTCGGTCGCCCCGACGTTCGCGGACGCGAGGAAGTTCTCCGCGTCCATGCCCGCAAGGTCCCCATCTCCGACGACGTCGACCTTCGGGTCCTCGCGCGCGGCACACCGGGCTTCTCCGGCGCCGACCTCGCCAACATGGTCAATGAGGCTGCCCTCAACGCCGCCCGTGCCAATCGCAAGCAGGTCATGATGCTCGACTTCGAGCAGGCCAAGGACAAGGTCCTCATGGGTGCCGAGCGCAAGTCCATGCTCCTCACCGATGAGGAAAAGCGCGTCACGGCCTATCACGAAGCCGGTCACGCTCTGGTCGCCGCCATGCGCGACCACGCCGACCCGCTGCACAAGGTCACCATCATCCCCCGCGGCATGGCGCTCGGCGTCACCATGCAGCTCCCTGAAGACGACAAGCACACCGTCACCCGTGACTATCTGCAGACGCAGCTCGCCATCCTCATGGGCGGTCGCATCGCCGAGGAGATATTCCTCCACCAGATGACCACCGGCGCCGGCAACGACATCGAGCGTGCCACCGACCTCGCCCGCAAGATGGTCTGCGAGTACGGCATGAGCCGCCTCGGGCCCCTCACCTTCGGCAAGAAGGAAGAGCAGATCTTCCTCGGCCGAGAGATCGCTCAGCACCGCGACTTCTCCGAAGAAACGGCGCGGCAGATCGACGGCGAGGTGCGCAGCCTGGTCGACGAGGCCTACAAGTCCTCCTGGGACATCCTCAACAACCACCAGCCCATCATGCACCGGCTGGCCCTCGCGCTGCTCGAACGCGAGACGCTGGACGCCAACGAGATCCGCATGCTCATCGACGGCAAGGATCTGCCGCCGCTCCGCCCCTCCGGTGGACCCGGCTCCCCAACCACCGACGTGCAGCAGGTGCTCAAGCCCGAACCGGGCCGCACCGGCAGCCTGCCGGAAGGCACCCCCAGCCCCGCGTAATTCCGCATTCAATGCAGGAAAAGGCCAGCTCTCCGGAGCTGGCCTTTTCGCCTTCCGGGGGCATGCTAATGTCGAGTTTCTCCACTGTCTTTACGGGCTTGTCGTCCTGAGACCAATTTCGGCGCGGCTTTTTCGCGCCAAAAATGGAGTCGAAGGAGCTGCGTTTCATGCGTCCCTGGAACGAAACTTCAGAAACAGCGGTCAATGCTCCAGTCACGATCAGGCTCGATCGCAAACGCAACAGCGGTTTGCCGGTATCCCATCAGCAGTTCGGACAGCTCTTCCTGTGCCATAGGCGCTGCGGAGCAGCACAACGACTGTGCCATAGGTGCTGCGCAGCAGCACGACGGTAAAAGCCCCGGCCTTCAGGCCGGGGAATTGCGATCC
>JBKICP010000145.1:0-20840 GCA_046567085.1 Acidobacteriota bacterium | reverse complement strand
CAGCAGCGGGCGCTGAGCGTAGCTCAGGCCCCAGTCCGGATGCTGATCGACTTCCGGATACACGTGGCCATTGACAATCAGGAGGTCCTGCCATCCATCGTTGTCGTAATCGAGAAACCCGTCGGCAAAACCCACGAAGGGGATGGTCGCCGCGGCGATTCCCGAGGCATAACTCATGTCGGTGAAGTTACCGGCTCCATCGTTTTGGAAGAGGACGTCGTAGTCGTCGGAGAAATCGGTATTCACCACGTCCAGGTGGCCGTTGTTGAGGTAATCGCCCAGAGCGATGCCCATGTTGGCGATGACGCGGCCGTCCTCATTGAGGGCGTAGCCGCTCATGTAACCTTCGTCTTCGAAGGTGCCGTTGCCCTTATTAATGTAGAGATAGTTCGGGGTGGAGTCGTTGGCGACCAGCAGGTCGGGCATGCCGTCGTTATTCACGTCGGCAAAGACGGTGCCAAGGCCGTAATAGCGCTGGGTGTCGCTGACGTCCGCTTTGACGCTCACGTCGGTGAAAGTGCCGTCGCCCTTGTTGTGGAAGAGATGATCTTCGGCACCCTGCAGTCCGCGCGGGCCCCGGGGTGAAGATGCCATTCAAAAACGCACCGCCGGCGACCTTCGGGCAGGAGGGCAGCGAGAAATTCAATCGCTTCGTCGGGCCAAATTACGACGAGTGGGATGCCGACCTGCTGAAGAACACGAAGATTGCCGAAGACCTGAACTTCGAATTTCGCTTTGAGGTCTTCAACGTGTTCAACCGGGCAAACCTCACCGCGATGGACACGAACCTTCCCGATGCCACCTTCGGTCAGGCGACGGGCCAGCTGAATCCCCGGTTCATCCAGTTCGGCGGCAACTTGATCTTCTGATCGACTTGCTCCTTGCGGGCAGGACCTCGCTGAACAGCTTCGAGGTTCTGCTCCTTCCGTTGAGCGCAGGGAGAGTTTTGCAGCCCTGGTGATGTAAAAAGACCCATGGGGTGCGTTACGAGAGTCTTCGCGGTGCAATCGGTTAATCGCCGGTGGAAACAGTTTGCCTTTAGTGCCGTCATCGCTGTGATCCCTGCAGTTCTTGCCGGACAAACCAATTCGCCGGATGCCGGGCCGGTGATTCAGTCGTTGCGTGGATCGAAACGGAGAGCAGCCAGCGCGCGAAACGCCGAAGCTTCGAGCCTGCACAGCAACAGATTGAACGTGGCTCAATCAACTGAAATGGTCGAGGGATTTCTGCGATGACACCACACATTTCACGAAGGTCGTTGCTCGGCGGATGCGCCGCCGGAGTGGCGCAATTCCTCTTGACGCGGCGCATGGCTGCAGCTGGAGCATTCGATCCATTGACCGGCGCTCCGGGGCAGCTGGATGTGTCCCTCGCGGGACTGTCCGCGAGTACTCTGCGCATCTCGATCGCAGCGGTCAACGCATGGCCACGGGAGGAAGAACTCGGAGTCGTTCCCCAGCCGCAAGCTGCCTCCCTGCTGCGTAAGGCAAATCCTGCGGCCAACAATCTGCCATGGGGAAAACACCAGATCAAGGTCGAGGAGAAGCCGCTTCGCATCACGGTTTCACTGGCGAACGGGAACGTGGTGCAGCAGATCCAGTTCGACACGGATTCGACCGCCATTCGCTTCCTGCTCGGCAATGCTCCGGTTTTTGGACTGGGAGAGGGGATGCCGGCCTTCGATCTGCGCGGTACGAAAGATGGAATGATGAACGGACAAGGCACCCCCCACCTGAGACGGGACGGATCGCGGGTCCCCATTCCCTGGCTCGTTACTCCTGCCGGATGGGGGTTGTTCATCGGCCAGCCCTCTGGATTCTTCGATCTGTCGGGCCCGACCGGCGTCTTCAGACCGATCGAGGCGCTCTCCACGCGCAATGTGTATTTGATTCTGGGCGAGTCGACAGAGGAGGTTCTCCGCGGTTATGCCGAGCTGACCGGTTTCCCGCAGCTGCCGCCGCTCTGGTCTCTGGGCTATCAGCAGTCGCACCGGACGCTCGCGAGCCGCGACGAGATCATGAATGAGGCGCGGACGTTTCGCGAGAAGAAACTGCCATGCGACACGCTGATCTATCTGGGAACGGGATTTTGTCCGTCGGGATGGAACACCGGGCACGGATCGTTCACATTCAATGAGGACGTCTTCCCCAATCCGAAAGCGATGATCGAGCAATTGCACGACGAGCATTTCAAAATTGTCCTGCACGTCGTGCCGCCCGGCGATTTACACGGGGCGATTCATGATATAGGCCCGGCCGCGGCAGTGCCCGGCGATGCCGTGGGCTATTGGCAGCAGCACTTGCCCGTGGAAGAGGCCGGGGTGGATGGCTGGTGGCCCGACGAGGGCGACCGGCTGTCAGTTTATGCGCGCCTGCAGCGCAACAAGCTCTACTGGGATGGCCCGCTGACCGTCCATCCCGATCGCCGGCCTTTTGCCCTGCATCGCAACGGATACGCCGGCATGCAGCGCTACGCATGGTTGTGGTCGGGCGACATCGACTCTGCCTGGGCAACACTGGCCGCGCAGGTGCGTAACGGAATCAACGTTGGGCTGTCGGGGATTCCCTGGTGGGGCACCGATACGGGAGGTTTTGTACCCACTCAGGAACTCACGCCCGAGCTCTATCTGCGGTGGTTTCAATTCAGCGCGTTCTGCCCGCTCTTCCGGTCGCACGGTCGCGCCTGGAAACTGCGTCTGCCCTGGGGATGGGATCAGGGAACGCCAGGGCCGCTCGAGGGCGCAGAGAGCCTGGGCGCCAACTGGCCGCCGGAAGAGGAATTGCACGACACTGAGGTGGAAGAGATTTGCCGAGAATACCTGGAGTTGCGATACCGGCTGCTGCCGTACCTGTACTCCTGCGCTGCGCAGACGCACGCGGTCGGCCTGCCCCTGATTCGGCCGGTCTGGTTTGCGAATCCCTCCGATCCGCGGGCGCTGTCGCGGGATGATGAGTATCTGTTCGGCGACAGCTTTCTGGTCGCTCCGGTGCTTGAGCCTGCGGCCAGCCAGCGCGCGGTCTACCTTCCCGGTGGCCGGTGGTGGGACTACTGGACGGCGCAGCCGGTGCAGGGCGGTTCGGAAGTTTCTCGTCCTGTCGATCTGAAGACCCTGCCACTCTACGTGCGAGCAGGAGCAATCGTTCCTCTCGGGCCGGTGCGCCAATACGCTGCCGAGCCCGTGGACGAGCCACTGACCCTGCAGGTGTACCCGGGCGCCGACGGCCGGTTCGCTTTGTATGAAGATGATGGCGAAAGCTTCCGCTATCGCCAGGGGGAGTTTACGAGACTTCTCTGCGACTGGAAGGACAGCGAAAAGGTGCTGACGCTGCGAGTCGATCCAAAGGGCAGAGTGGCGCATGGCAGGAAAATCAACGTGCGCATCGCCGGAAACGCCGCGCAGAAACACGTGACGCTGACCGGCCCCACGACCGTAGTCACTCTTTGAATCCAGGTGGCAGGGATCCTGCCGTTACAGGCAGATCCGCTCCACCGGAGTATGCGCCAATGGGGCGCAGTGAGTCTGAAACCGCGACTCTCACGGTGTTTGCGCTCGCCAGAGAAGCTGCCGCGCGTGCAGTAGTGCCAACTCCGGGCTGGAGAGCACGGGGAACGCAGCGCGCGCGGAGCGACCATCGCGACTACGCGCGACATCGAAGCCTGTGCCGGGACGATCAGGTCCAGGCCCTCCAGTTGTTCCGGCAATATCTTGAGTGCAAGCCCGCACGATGAGCGCACGGGAGAAAACCGAGGGATTCGCGTGATCCCTACTTTGTATAGGTCTCCGGGACCGAAAGCGCCTTCGACAACGCGCTGGAACTCTTTCTCCGCTGCTTTGTCGTCCTGACGGATCTTGCGGCCCATGAGTTCGACCACCTTACGGTGATTGCCCTCTCTCCACGCGGTTTTGAGCGTTTCGATGATTTCTACCGGCTGCGGAACGATCTCGGTTTCAATCGACTCCGCTGGCGCATGCTGGAGTACCGCGTAGCTCGATTCGAACTCGAGAGGTCGCGAAACCTCCCGAATCCCCAGAACGATCGAGCTTTTGTAAACGCGCGAACCGAGGCCGATCATGCTGGCCACGGCGTTCGGCGTCCCTGGCGACGGTTTTCGAGGTCGATTTTGACGATTCGCGGATGAACTGGCCGGCGAAGTAGAACTTGTACCACCACACTCCGCCTCGTTTGAAAACTGCCATAGAGCGCTCCTGTCTCTCGGTAGGGCGCGACGCCAAAACGGCACGCGCGAATGGAGATTGGAGCAGGAGGGAAATTCGCGCAAATGAGGCGATCAACCGAGATCAGGAAGCGTGTCGAGTCGATTCACTGAGGAGGAAAACAACTGAGCAGGATTGCTATGGACAGGGCGTCCATTTTGAAGGGGCGTGGGCACAAAAATGGGCACATTTTGAAAAAATGGCGGATTTCTGGCTGCTCTCGTCTGCTCTAAGTTGTTGAAAATTTGGCTCCTCAGGTAGGACTCGAACCTACAACCCTTCGGTTAACAGCCGAATGCTCTGCCATTGAGCTACTGAGGAGTGAGTGGCCGACTTGCTTTCAAAAATTATAGCAAGACATCCCCGCAGCCGGGTACACCTTCTGCGTCACCGGCGTACCATTTCCGCCGCTCCCAGGTCGCGTGGGCAGACTGCGCCCAGCGAACACCGCTCCCGCCCGGCTGCCCCATCAATAGAAGAGCACCGCGACGCGGTAGCGCGTGAAATCGGCCTGCTCGGGCCCGGCGGCGCAAGCTCCCACGGCGGCCTTGCTGAAGCTGCCCCCCCGGATCTGCTGCGTCACTTCGCTCGGCAGGTGGCTCAGGTCCGACGTTTCAAAGCGCACGATCGAGCGCATCCGGGAGCCCGGCGGAAATCCGTGCGCCATCGCACACGCCTCCTCCGCGGGCCCAGTTGGAGCCGATGCGTCCACGCCCTGCTGGCGAAGCAGTTCCTTCACCCGCATCTCGACCTGCTTGTAGCTGAGATCCTGCGCCGACTGCTCGAAGTCCTCGACGGCATAGAGGGAACCGCCGCGCCGCACTACCGCCACGCCCAGGGCATCCGATTTCGCATCGAGAATGTTCGCGCGATGCCCCGGCGAGTGCATCCACCCGTTATCGATCGACGCCGGGCTCGGGCCCATAGCGATGTTCTCCGCAATCGCGCGGAAATGCGCGCCCGCCGCCGCTCCCCGGTCGGCCAGCTGTGGCTCGCCCGGGTACTGATGCGAAAGCGCTGGCTCGTGTGCCATGCGTTCTGCATGCGCCTGGGCCGCTCGGGCCAGCGCAGCATCCCAGCGCAGAGCGTGAAGGCCGTGACCCAGGCGATCCTGGTTGGTGAGATCGAAGATTTGCCGCGCATCGTTCTGCTGCGAATGAGCGAAACCGGCAAAGCTGAGGATCAGCAAACCCAGGAACGAGAGGCGCGCGCATCTGCAGGTCATGATGTTACTCCGAAGGGCCGACAGTCGCCGGTCAGGCTAGCGTGTGAAATCCCCGGGAAGATCGTTCTTCCAGTCCAGCAGCGCCGTCTCGAGCGTGTAGTGCCAGTTATATCCGAGTTCGCGCAGCCGCTTCGGATCGATGGAGGTGGAGCGAAAGGTCTTTCGAACCCGCACCGGATTGATGGGTTGGCGGATGCCGAAGGTCGAAGCGATACCGTGGATCGGATAAGCGATTCCCAGCAGCAGCGACCGCGGCACGCTCAGCGGCGATCTCCGAATTCCCGCCACCTTCCGGATCGCGGCCACGTACGTTTCGAGCGCCGGCGGCGGATCCAGGGAGAAATTCAGCAGCGTGACGCTCTCGCCGCTCTGGTCCTGGTATTCGAGGCCGAAACGGACGACGCGGCACATCTCCTTCACATAGCCGCCCGCCTTGCGCGTCTGGCGATTGCCCATGTACAGGAAATATCCCTTCACCAGGCTGCGAACCAGACGAGTGACATTGCCGCCTTCGCCAGGCCCGAAGACCACTCCCGGGCGCAGGATGAGCAGCTTGCGGCGGCTGCAGGCGGCCTGCCATGCCATGTGCATCTTTTCCGCGGCGAGCTTCGAGCTTCCGTACGGCGAGTCCGGAACCGGCAGCGAGTCTTCATCCCGCATCTCCTCCGAGGGGCCGTAGGGAGCAATGCTGCTGGTGAAGACCATTCGCTCGCATCCGGTCGCCGCGGCCCATGCACAGACGTTTTCCGCTCCTCGCAGATTCGTCTCGAAATACTCGTGAGCCAGGTGTCCGGGCTCGCGATGCACCGCCGCAAGATTGAAGATGAGGCCGGCATTCGGCAGCAGGGAATCCGGGATCGGCTGACGAACGTCCCACGAGACAAATTCAGCGCGTCCATTTTGCAGCGCCTCCTGCAGAGGCGCCGTCCACGGCTCTCTGCGCGGAGGGTTCACGTCCACGAGGATTACTCGGTCGGCCAGGTTCTCTCGCAGCCAGTGCATGGCCAGGTGGGATCCGATGAAGCCGGTGCCACCAAACAGGACTGCGATCCGCGTCGAATCAGGACTCACGCAGGACGCCGCCACGACTCGTTCCGTTTGCCGTTTCCGCCGGCCAGCGCCAGGTCACCGCCTTCGAAGCGCGCGCTGGCTGCGGGCGGCGCCAGCACATGCAGAAAGCGCTCGGCGATCGCGTCGATGGAGAAGTGCTCTTCTGCATAGCGGCGCGCATTTGCGGCACACTGCATTCCCAGAGCGCGATCCGCAAGGAACCGATCGGCCGCTGCAATGATGCCTGCGCCCTGGTCGGGAGAAACTACCAGCCCTGCCTCAGCATCTTCCACTACGCGTGCCGCCTCATTTTCCGCCGGAGCGGCGACGATCAGCGCGCGACCCGCGCACAAATACGACAGCGTCTTCGAGGGAACCGCAAAGGTCTTCGCCTCGGAATCCAGCAGCGTGATCAGCACGTCCGCCGCTCCCATCATCTCGGCGACCCGTTCGTACGGCTGGAAGGGCAGCACGGTCAGGAACTGCGGATTCACTTCGTGCGCCCGCTCTTTGAGCCAGTCCGCGCCCGCGCCCCCGGCCGTCACGATGAGGCGGGCGTCGCCGCGCGCCTCAAGATGTCTGGCCAGATCCAGCAGTAGTTCCGGACGGTGCTTCATTCCCAGCGTGCCGGAGTACAGAAAGCAGAAGCGGTCCACCGTGCCGAACTCGCGCGCCCAGCCATTGTCCCGGGGCAGGGGTTTCACTTCGTCCAGCGGAGCCCAGTTGCGAATCACCGTAGTCTTCGATTTCGGAATGCCCCACGCGCGGATGAAATCGACAAATCCGGGAGCGATGCAGACGATCGCATCGGACTGGCGCAGCAGTTTCTTCTCCAGCCTCTCGAAATACCAGCCGCCCAGCGCAGCCAGCGGCTTCGCCTTCCGGCTCAGCACAAACCGAACCGCAACCGAGTAGACGTCCTGCAGCCAGAAAACGAACCTTGCCCCCTGATGGTGCGCAGCCCGTTGCAGGATGTTCTGCGCATCCAGCGGCATGTTGGCCGAGATCACCACATCGGGCCGGAACTCCTGCATGCGCTCCGCTGCCGCCCGTCCGTATTCCAGATCGGCCTGCCGCCGCGTGCGCAGGGAGTGTTTCGAAAACTCGCGCTCGATGTGCAGCCCCTCGATCGCCAACTCGCGCGCATCGTCCTGCCGCAGCGCGGTTTCGCCTTTGGGCGTCGAGTCGTTGTCGGCGAAGTAGACGTGATGGACCGCATGCCCCATCTTCGCCAGCTTCCTGCTGAGTTCCATCTGGAAGGGATGCCCGCAGAATTCATTGACAAAAATGCGCATCGGTCCTGCCGAGACTCCTGTTCTCAATCTCAATCGAAAAGTTTGCGGATGCGGCTCAGCGGCCGGCAGCGACCAGCATCTCGCTCTCGATCCACGCATAGGTGTTCGCCATGCCATCCCGCAAGCGGATCGAAGGCTCCCAACCCAGTTTCTCGAGAATCTTCGTGTTATCGCTGTTGCGCCCGTTCACGCCTTTCGGAGCGTCCAGCTTGTAACGCCGCTTCAGCTTGATTCCGGCGATCTCTTCCACGATGTCCACCAGCTGGTTGATGGTCACCAGCTCGCTCGATCCCAGGTTGATCGGCTCATCGATCTCGCTCTCCGCGATCGCCAGCGTGCCCTTCGTGCAGTCATCGATGTACATGAAGCTGCGCGTCTGTTTCCCGTCGCCCCAGATCTCGATCTCGTGCTTGCCCGACAGTTTCGCCTCAAGCACCTTGCGGCAAATCGCTGCGGGAGCCTTTTCGCGTCCGCCGGTCCACGTGCCGTGCGGCCCGTAGACGTTGTGGTAGCGCGCCACCCGGCACACCAGCCCGAAGTCTTCTTCGAAATGGCGGCACATGCGCTCGCTGAAGAGCTTCTCCCATCCGTAGCCATCCTCGGGCAGCGCCGGGTAGGCGTCTTCTTCCTTCAGCGGGATGACATTCTCGTCCTTCTGCTTGTCGCCGTTGTAGACGCACGCCGAAGACGAGTAGAAGAAGCGCTCCACTCCGGAATCCCGCGCGGCCATCAGCATGTGCGTGTTCGTCAGCACGCTCAGCATGCACAGGGCCTTGTTGTTCTCGATGAAGCCCATCCCGCCCATATCGGCGGCCAGCTGGAAGATGCCCTTCACCCCGTGTGCAGCTTTGTAGCAGTTCTCTTTGTCCTTCAGATCGAGCACAAGGTTCTCAACCCCATCGGACTGGAGGTACCACTCGTTCAGCGGCTTCACGTCGATCGCGCGCACCACGTCCACACCCTGGCTGAGCAGGTAGCGGACCAGGTGACCCCCGATGAATCCACCGCCGCCACAGACGGCAACTTTCATGCCCTTCATTTTCATAGGATTGCGAGACACTCCTGCTGAATCAGCGATCGTTCCTTGATTTTATTGCAACGTCTTCCCAAATGGATACAGCCCGAACGAGGTACCCCGCCGGGGCTGGACCTCAAAGGAAGGGAACTGCGACACTGAGCCTTCATCGTGAATCCGCAGAATGCAGCTGTGAGGCAATTCGACCTGTTGAGATGCGCTTCCCGTGCCTGGGGATTGTTTCGCCGCCAGCCCCTGGCAGTCTTTGGCATTTTGCTCATGGTGAGCTTCGCCCTCATGGCGATCTTCGCGCCGCTGCTCGCGCCATACAATCCGGCGGCACTCGATCTGACCCACCGACTCGCCCCTCCCAGCCCATCCCACTGGCTTGGCACCGATGAGCTGGGCCGCGACATCCTCTCGCGCGCCATCTTCGGCGCGCGGCTCTCGCTCACCGTCGCCCTCTCTGTGGTCAGCCTCTCCTTTTTTCTGGGCCTCGTCTTCGGCGGCATCGCGGGATATTACGGAGGCTCGCTCGATGTGGCCATCAACACCTTCCTGATGAATGCATTCCTCGCCCTGCCCGGCATCCTGCTGGCGATTGCCTTTGTCGCGTTCCTCGGCCCGGGCCTGCTGAACCTGATCCTTGCGCTCTCCATCGGCGGCTGGGTCGGTTACGCGCGCCTGGTGCGCGCCCAGGTGCTGGCGGCGCGCGAGCGTGAATTCGTCGAGGCGGCGCGTGCGCTGGGCGCAAGCGATTTCCGCATCTTCACGAAACACATTCTGCCCAACATCCTGCAGCCGCTCATCGTCCAGGCCGCCATCGGCATGGCCGGCGCAGTGCTGGCCGAGGCGACGCTCTCCTTCCTCGGCCTCGGCGTCCCCCCACCCGCGGCAAGCTGGGGCGCGATGCTCAACGATGCCCGGCCTTTCCTCTTCGAGGCGCCTCACCTGGTCGTTTTCCCCGCGATTGCCGTGATGCTGTGCGTGCTCTCCTTCAATTTTCTGGGAGACGCGCTGCGCGACCGCCTCGACCCCCGCACCCGGATCTCCGTCGGCCTGTAGCGTGGAAGACCGCCCGGCCGCTCTGAGAATTGCCCGCAAAAAACGGGACCCTACGCCCCCGACTCGCTGAGCAGCCGCTTCCACGTCTTCTGGTTGCGCCGGTAGCTCTTGCGCAGATCGTCGAGGATGCGCTCGAAATCCGTGTGCTCGCGCAGCCGGTTCCAGGCCGGGTTCTTCGAAAACCACGGATAATTCTCGTTCCCCAGATAGATGGCGCGACGCAGCCAGTGCAGCGCTTCGCTCTCGTCGCCGTCGACAGCAAAGTACGTCGCCAGGCGGTAGGCCATCTCGGAGTCCGCTTCCGCCGCGGCGATCGTCTCTTCGGCAATGAGAGCGGCCCCGCGCTGGCGCTCGTCCATCATCACGTAGCACATCGCCAGCGTTGGAACGGCGATGCGCATCGAGGCGTCGTCGCGAATCACCTGCTCGAGGGTGTGGATGGCCTGGTGCAGATCGCCCTGGCGCATCCGCTGGTAAGCGATCGAGGTGCGGAGCAGCGGGTAGCGCGGCTCCAGCGTCAGCCCCTTCTGCAGCTCTTCTTCGGCCAGCTCCAGCTGGTTCTGGTACTGGTAGACGCGCGCGCGATGGTTGTAGACCACCGCGGCGCTGCCCGGGTTGAGCATCAGCGCGCGGTGAAACTGCGCGAGCGCCTCGTCGTACATGCCGTCGATGCGCAGCGTGATCCCGGCGACGAGGTGTACGTTCCAGTCGTTCGCGGCGCTACGCAGCAGATGCTCGATGCCGTGGCGCGCCGACTCCTTCTCGCCCCGCGACAGCAGCATGTAGACCCGGTAGAGGTTGGCTTCGACGGAGTTGGGGTCGAGCTCGAGCGCGCGATCGAGCGCTCGGCGCGCGGCCATCACGTGAAGATGCCCGCCGAATCCGTAGCGGATGTACTGCAGCTGGGCGATGCCGAGCCCCGTGAAGGCAGGCGCGAAGGAGGGATCGCGCTCGGTCACGGCTTCAAAAAGCTGGCGCGCGCGTTCCAGATCGGAGCGCGAGCCGGTGCGCTGCATGAATCCGGTCAGCAGCGCACGAGCCTGGAGGTATTCCTCCGAAAGCTCCTCGCCCAGGCGTTCGGTGCGCGGCGGGGGAACGGCGCGTTCCGCCCCCGGGTGCAGCTGCCCGATGCCCTGCAGAGATGCGAAGACCTCGTTGACGATCTCAGTCTGAACCGCAATCAGATCGAAGGAAGCAACGCTGATCGATCCGCCGCCCCGAATCGACTGCGATTCGATCTCGAGCAGCTGCCAGTTCAGGTCGAAGCCTTCTTCGGATCGCATGAAGTTGCCGGTCAGCACCCAGTCGCAGATCAGCTTCTGCCCGATGGCCAGCGGGTCCATCTGCGCGATGGGCAGGTGCATCAGCGTCGAAGACGGACGCACCACCAGCGACGACATCCGCGCAATGCGGGTGGCGATGGCGTCGGCCAGCGCAAAGCCATACAGCGGCCCCGTGTGGCTCGCCCCGAGGTTCTGAAAGGGGAGAACCAGGATCGTGTTGCGCTCCGACTTCTCTTCCGACGATTCGCGGAAACGTTCCGCAAGCATCGACAGGATGCCCGTGGTGCGCTTCTCCTGCTCGGCCGGAGTCGAGGGCGGCAGAACCGCGGCGGCTTCGCCCGGGATAATGCCGGACTCCAGCTGCAGCGTCTTCATGATGGTCTTGAGCGCCTCGCGCACATCCGCGGCCGAGGCATAGCGTTCCGCGGGAGTCTTATGCAGAAGGCCCAACACGACCGAAGTCAGCTCGGGCGGGATGTTGTCCGGCAGCGGCGGCGTGTCGGCGAACTGGATCGCGCGGATGGACTGGAACTCGTCCCCGTCGGGCCGCGCAAAAGGATGGCGTCCGCTGGCCAGCTCGTAGAGGATGACCCCGAGAGCCCAGAGGTCGGACTGCACCGAGCTCTGGCCGGTGACGAACTGCTCCGGCGCCATGTACGCAATCGTGCCCCCGCGCGCTGTGTAGGTCGCGATCGGCGCTCCCGGCTTGCGCCGCGAAGCTTTCGCAGGGTCGAAGTCGCGCTCCTCGGGCGGCAGCCGCCGGGCCAGGCCGAAGTCCAGAATCTTGGCCAGGCCGCCGTCGGTCAGCATCACGTTCGCCGGTTTCAGATCGCGGTGAAAGATGCCCAGAGAATGAGCGGCGGAGAGGCCGTCCGCGATCTGGATCCCGACCGAGAGGATCAACTGGAGCGTCGCAGGCCCGCGCGCAATCAGCTTGTCCAGCGACTGGCCCGGCACGTACTGCATCACGATAAAGGCTTCCTCGCCCTCCTCGCCGACCTCGTAGATGGCGCACACGTTGGGGTGCTCGATCGCAGAAGCCAGGCGCGCTTCACGCAGCACCGTCGTGCGCATCTGGTCCATCGTGAGGGCGCCCTTTTTCAGGATCTTGAGGACCACGGGGCGCATGAGCTGGGTGTCGTTGGCGAGGTAGACGACGCCGGAGCCGCCGGCGCCGAGCTTACGTTCCAGCTCGTAATGGGAGATCGTGCGTTTCATGAGGCCTCGGTCTAGTTTATCGGAGCTAATCCGACGGACTAAAATGTGCTATATTTATTTCTTTAGTGATTAATAAAGATGGGATATCGAGTCAGCAGCCAGGGACAGGTCACAATTCCGCAGAAGCTTCGAGAGCGGTTAGGAATCCGCGGAGGCGACGAGGTCGACTTTGTCGAAGAGGGCGGCCGAGTCTATCTCAAGCCGGAGCGGGAACGTGCGAATCCCTTTGAGGCCTACATCGGGATCGCTCCCGGCCTGAAGACCGTGCACGAGATCGATGCCTGGGTCAGGGAACTGCGGGAGGACGACCGCGTTCCGGAATGAGAACGGCAATCGATACCAACATCTTGTTCGCGCTGTGGGGCGGGGAACCGTCTGCGCCACAAATATCTCAGCTTCTCTACGCATCGAGCGCCGTCGGCGGCCTGGTCATCCATCCGATCGTGTATATCGAATCGCGCGCCCACCCCAAAGTCTCCGCAGCGATCGTCGATCGGTTCCTGAGAGACACGCGTATCGACGTCGACTGGTTCGTCGAACAGCAGGTTTGGCTCCTGGCCGCCGAGCGTTTCGAAAGATATGTGGAGCGGAGGCGCGGGCAGGGGGGTGAAGCGAAGCGCTTCCCCGCGGATTTCCTGGTGGCTGCGCACGCGCTGCTGAAAGCCGACCGGCTCGTCACCCTCGATCAGCGCAGGTATCGAACTGATTTTCCGGAACTGACTCTGATGGAGCCCTGACGCCGGCTAATCCTGCACAAGCACTTTGCGGATATGGTGACCCTGCTTGTTGAGTTCCTCGACGAAGTCTTCGACCCGCACGAGGAAGTCCTGGCCCGAGCGCACCATCCGCGGCATCGCATCCCACGCTTCGCGCAGAATCTCAGGGTTTTCCAGCAGCGCCACCGCGGCTCCGGCGGCGGAGACGGCCAGCGCCGTCTTGCGGCGGCCGGCGATGAGAAGCAGCGCACCGGCGACCAGAGAGCCGGCGGCGACGGTGCGGGTCCAGGGAATTTCCGAGAGGCTGGATTCGATCTTGCTGGCGATTTTCATGGGCTGCAGTTCTGTGACCATAACGGGTGAGATGCTCGGTTTCGTCAGGGTACGCGGCTCCGCGGGCTCAGCCGGGGCCGTGTTGTCCTTTCTGTCATCGTACTGCATTGGCTCGCCGAGCGTAACGACAGAGTCCAGGTCCGGCTCCAGGGCCCTCTGCATGCGGGAGAGCCATTCCGCACCGCTGAGCGTGTGCTGCGAGATACCCATTTGTTCCACTCCTAATCGAGATCGAATTCGCGGAGGGGCTTGCCAGTGTCGGGGGTCTCTTTGGCTTTTTTCAGCGCCTCTGCAAAGCGCTTGTTGAAAACGTCCTCTTTGTTTTTCTCGAGGTCCACGGCCTGGCGGAAGAGGCTTTCCTTCCGCTCATCGGCCTCGCGCAAAGCGCGCGTGGCCTGGTCGAAGTCCTCGAACGTGCGTTTGCGCGGCGCAGGGGTGTGCGCGATGACGGTGCGGGAGGAGGCGTCGATCTTCAACATCGCACCGCAGTCCGGGCAGGCGATTTCGAACGTCGGATTGGGGTGATTTTTGGCCATACGGCTCTACAACCGCTGAGTGTAACGCAAGCGGGCCCGGGGCTGGTAGCCGGAGCAGGGCTGCGCTCAATGCCGAGTCGCCGGCAGCCGGACCCCGAAAGTCGACCCCGCTCCAGGACCGCGCGCTCCTTCGGTTTTCCCGCCCATCGGCCGACTCGGCGGATCGACGCCCGGTCCAGGTTTCTGGAGTAACTTCGGCCCCGGCGGGATGCTGCAAAGGGTCCTTGCAGGCCGCCTGCCTCCACTACCAAGGTGGTATTCCCGCCACACCGGGTGGGCGTAGAGTGATGGGATGGCATCCAGTGCAGCCGAACTCCAGCGGGCATTGGATTCCGACGAGTTCTTTCCCGTTTTTCAGCCCATCGTGGAGTTGCGCACCGGGCAGACGACCGGGTTCGAGCTTCTGGCCCGCTGGAGGCCCGCCCATCAGGCGATCGTTCCGCCTGATGCGTTTATTCCGCAGATCGAAGCCAGCGGGCTGGGTAACCGCCTGACACAGGCCCTGCTGCGCAAAGCCTTTGCATCGGCTCCCTTGGTCTCGAGCTCCCTGCACCTTGCCGTCAATCTCTCCGCGCATCAGTTCCAGGATTCCGGCCTTCCGGCGATGATCGCCGCCTGCGCGGCCCCCGGAGGGTTCGCGCTCGGCCGGCTCACCCTCGAAGTCACCGAGAGCGCGCTCCTTGAAGACCTGACGCGCGCCAGGGAAGTCGCCAACGAGCTGAAAAAGCTCGGTTGCCGGCTGGCGCTGGACGATTTCGGCACCGGCTATTCGAGCCTGCGCCACCTGGAGTCATTGCCTTTCGACAAACTCAAAGTGGATCGCAGCTTCGTCGGCCAGATGACCGAGGTGCGCGAACACCGCAAGATCGTGGCTGCGGTCGTCGGACTGGGGCAGAGCCTGGGCCTGGCCACCGTCGCCGAAGGTGTGGAGACCGCGGCGCAGGCCAGCATGTTGCTCTGGCTCGGCTGCGATCTTGCCCAGGGCTGGCTGTACGGCCGGCCCGCACCGGCGGAAGAGATCCCGCACATGCTGTCGGCGCCGGCGCACACGTTTGCGTCCACCAGCCCGGCCGGTACGGATGCGAATGCCCTCGCGGGACTCGAATCGCTGCCGGCCGAACGGCTGGCGCAAATTCAGGCCATTTACGACGGCGCGCCGGTGGGCCTCTGTTTCCTGGACAAAAAGATGCGCTATGTCAGCCTGAACCGCAAGCTGGCAGAGATCAACGGCGCTCCCGTCCGTGCGCATCTGGGCAAAACCGTCGCGGAGGTGATCCCGCACGTCTGGCCGACCGTCGAGCCGTTTATCCGTCGCGCCCTCGAAGGCGAGCCGGTGATCGGCGTGGAAGCAAGGAAGCCTCCGCGTGAGCCTGGAGGCGAACCGCAGACGGTGCTGCTGTCTTACCAGCCGGCACGCGATGAGGCGGGCGAAGTGCTCGGCGTCTCGGTCGCCGTGACGGATGTGACCGGGCACAGGCGCACCGAAGAGGCGCTGCGCGAGAGCCTCGATCACTTCCGCCACCTGCTGGAACTGGGTCCGCATGTGCCGTGGGTGCTCAATGAGCAGGGTGAGGTCGTCGAAGCCAGCTCGAAGTGGGAAGAAGTGACCGGGCAGCCGCTCAGCGATGCCATCGGCCACGGTTGGATAAAGATGCTGCACCCCGACGACGTCGGGCCCACCAACGAGGCGATCCGCCAGTGCCTCGCCACCGGCGAGCCGATCGACGTGCACTATCGCATCAGGACGCTCGATGGAGAGTGGCTGCTGATGCGCTCGCGCGGGTCGCCGCGCTTCGCCGCCGACGGAAAGATCGTCGGCGTTTATGGAGTCGTCGAAGCCGTCGCCCAGGTGGAGAGCGAGATCCGCGGCCTCGCGCGCGTAATCTGACCGCACGCCCGAGACATAGAAGCAGGGTACAGCGCCCGTCGAAGCGCCGCCCCAATGAAACAGAAGAAGCTCAGTTTCCCTGGCCGCTCGTCGTGCCCGAGGTCGCCGCCGGAGCCGCCGAAGGTGCCGGGCGGATCAGCACTGCCGTCCGCGGGAACGTGAAGGTCCCGCCCGCGTCGTCGATGACATTGACCTGGCAGATATAAGTGCCGGGTTTGAGATTCGCCAGGGGCACGTCGAACTGGAAGGCGACAGCATCCCGCGCGGGCTCGTTGAGCTGGGTGGCCTGGACCAGCGGCGTCTCGAAGGCCTTCGCGGAGCCGGAGAGAAATTCGATGCTGGTCATCACGCGCACCGGCGGCGGCGCGTTCTTGTCGGCCTTCTCTTTCTTGGCAAATGCTTCGGTCTTCGGTTCCTTCGCGGACGCTGCTGCCGGATTGGCTTCGGCGCCGCTAGCCTTCGCCGGATCGTAGACCTCGTAGAGCAGATACAGGTGCTGATCCTGACGAAAGACGTGCGGAAGGTTGGGCACGAACTGCTCCCCGTCCCGGATCAGCGGGTTCTCCTCCTGTTTCTTGCTCGCAGGCACGCGCTGGCTGGCGAGGACCACGGAGCTCATCTTGAGCGGGACCTTCCTGAGGTCGGGCACCGTCAGATCCGTCTCGAAAGATCCCATGCGGCCCGTGACGTTTTCGCGCACAACAAATTTGAAGTGATATTTGCCCGGCGGGAGGTTGAAGCCGGTCGTGTACTGCACGTTCTTCTGGCGCACCTGCTGCGACTCGTCGACGGCGAGTTTGACCGTGTCGCGCACATCGCCGATGTCGTGGCCCGCGGGGTCCTTGACCTGGCCGATGATATCGAGCGTGGCCTTGTCGCGGTCGCCGCCTTTCACAAAGGGGATCTGCGAGCCCGGCACCACGAGCGAGATGGGCACGTAGAAGCGGTTGTCGGCGAGACGGAAATACAGGGCCTGCATGTAGACCGCCATGTCGGTGGCGGGCAGATCGCTGGCCAGCTCATCATCCAGTTGCCGCTCGCGCTCGTCTTTGGTCGCGTGCTGGTAGTCGGCAGGGGCGTAATAGCCGGGGCGGTACTCCAGCTTCATATCGCTGCGATTCACTTTGACGGAGAGACGGCGGTAGCGGCCGTCGCGGCGCTGATCCGTGGAGTGGAAGCCGAGCACATAGTAGGCCGAAGTGTCGTTCTGAATGCGCGTGAAGGCCGGCGAGAAATCATTGGAGTCGAAGAAGGCCTTGCCGCCCGTATCCGACGAGAGGTTGGCCATCACCTCCTGCGTGTCGAAGTTGGAGTCCAGGTTGTTCTGCAGCGCCGCGCCGTTGAAGGAGTTCGCGCCGCGCAGATTGCCCGTTGTCGCGTCGCCCAGCGGCGAGATGGCCTGCAGGCCGCGCGCGTCCACGGAGTAAATGGAGACGTTGGCCCGCACCGAAGCGTTGATCGCGGCGTGCAGCGAGGCCTGGTTCTCGATGCCGTCGCGCTGGATGCCCCCGGAGAAGTAGAGGAGCGACTTCTTCTCGTTGAGATAGCTGAGCGATTTGGAGATCTCTTCGATCGCGAACAGCTCGCGGTCCGTATTGAGATCGTTGTACTCGGACTCATCGGGGCTGAACGAGCTGGCGTCTTCAACCTGGTTCGACGTGCTGGTCGCGCCCGATTCGAAGCCCTGCTCCTCTGGGCCGCCGTAGCTGTTCACAGCTTTGAGCAGGAGATCTTTGCTGGCGGTGAAGTCCTGATCGAGCGAGAGCGTGTTATCGAGCGAGACGACGGCCACCAGGTCGGCAGGATGCATCTGCTTGTTGATGTAGTCGCGGGCCGCGTCCTGGGCGCGGACGATGTCATCGGGCTGCATCGAAGTCAGATCGAAGAACATCACGATGAGCCGATGGTTGCGCAGTTCTTCGGTGGTGGCGGTGCCCGTCTTCGCGCCGAAGATGCCGTTCGGCGCGGCAGCGTTGATGGTGGCTTCGTTCAGCGCGGCCGCCTGATCGACATTCTCGAAGTCGAAGCTGACGATGTGCTGCGGCTTCCCGTTCTCCGTGATGCTGAAATCCTTTTCGGTGAGCCCCTTCACCAGCTGCCCGGTCTTCTTGTCGCGCACAACCACGTTGGTCAGCACCAGGTCCGAGTTCACCTTGAGCGTGAAGGGCGAGGATTGCGCAGGAGGCTGATCCTGAGACGAAGCGGCAGGCGCGGGCGCAGTCTGGGCGAACGAGGGAATCGCGAGCAGCAGAGCGGCGGCGGCGAATCGGGCGAGCGGGCTTTTCATCGGCGATCCTCTAGAACCGGTACCGGCCCAGGAAAGAGAAGCTACGCATCGCCTGGGTGGAGACGACCTGGCCGTACGTGCCGGAGCCAAGCGTGGAGTCGACCCCGTTGTACTGCACCATATTGAGGATGTTCTCCGCGGTGGCCCGCAGTTCCATGGTTTTGGTATCGGCGAAGCGAATCGTCTTCGAGGCGGACATATCGAAGCTCCACGCGGACGGACCGGGGATGCTGAAGCGGGACGCGGTGCCGTACACGTTGGCCGGTGTCGTGAACGCATCCTTGTTGAACCAGTTGTTCAGCGAGCCGCCTCCGGCAGTGAGCGAAACGCCCGGCACGCGGTCGGGACGCAGCGTGTTCGTGCTGCCGCGGGCCACGTCCTGCACGCTGGCCTCGTAGCGCGGCGTCAGCGGCGTGCCGGTGACGAAGCCAAAGTCGCCGGAGAAGTTCATGTCGGCGAGCGTACGGCCGAACCAGCCGGTCGTAAGCAGGTGCCGGTCGGGTCCGAAGGGAAGCTCGTAGACGAACTCGCCGCTGACCTTGTGGCGCACGTCGAAGCTGGAGTTCGATTCTTCGGCCGCAATGTCCTGCCAGTTCTGCACGATTCCGCCCGAGGTGGTGCCGCCGTTGCCGCCTACGCTGGTGGCGTCGTCGATCGAGTGCGACCAGGTCCAGGTAGCACCCACAGACATGAATCCGCTCATCCGCTTGCGAGCGCTCACCGTGAGGGCGTTAAAGTTCGAAAACGCGACCGAGTCCTCGTAGTTATAAGAGACAACCTGCGCGGGATTGTTGACCGCGGTGGGTAGCGTGGTGGTCTGCACGCCGCCCACCGTCTGCACAAAGACGCCCGGAGCGTCGATGATGTCGAGCCGCGAACCCTTCGATCCGTTGTAGCCGATGTTCACCACAATGTTCGCCGGCAGCGTGCGCTGCAGGTTCAGATTCCAGACCTGCACGTACGGCAGACGGTAGTTCTTATTGACGGCGTAGTTGCCGATCTGCTGGCCCTCCGGCACGGGGAAGCCGTTCTGCAGTGTGATGGGCACGCCGCTGGTGGCCAGGTTCGTCTGCACGTTCGCGAATGGCGGCTGGAACGCGAAGTTCTGCACGAATTTTACGTACTGGCCGACGGTGTAGTTGATCCCGTAGCCGCCGCGCAGTACCGTGTCCTTCATCGGGTGCCACGCTGCGCCGACGCGCGGCGAAAAATTGTTCTTCTCCGGATTAATCAGATCCTGCGGATACTTGCCGTTGAAAGGCCCCACGGTATTCGGCATCACGATGCCAACCTGGGTGAAGTTGTTGCCCGCGTCGAGCGTCGCCAGACGGTTGTTCTCTTCCGAGTAAGGCGAGTAATAGTCGTAGCGGAGGCCAAAGACGAGGGTCAGATTCTTGTTGGCGCGCCAGTCGTCCTGCGCGTAGCCGTCCATTTCGTTCTCGCGCAGGTGCGTCTCCTGATACGCGGCCTGGAGCGTCGTCTCCTGCGGCAGGCCGAGCAGCAGATCGGCAAGCGATGAGCCGCTGGTAGCAAAGCCGTTCACGCCGGTGGCGCCGGCCGATCCCGGAGCCTGCGTGTAGAGCCCGGTAAAGACATAGGTGCCGGTCGAATCGGTATCGCCGATCATGTCGTTGTACACGCGGCGGAAATCGCCGCCCACGCGGATATTGTGCTTGCCGTGATTCCAGATCAGCATGTCGGTAACACCCAGCGTCTCCTGGGTCTGGAAGTGCGGCTGCTGCTCGTTCAGGCCGGTGAACTGGTTGAGCGTGATGTTGGGCAGGCCCCACAGCTGCGGCAGGTTGGGCAGTCCGCTGAGCCCGAGCTGCGAGGCAATGTCGTTCACATTCGAAAAGTAGTTGCTGATCTCCGAGCGGGTCTGGTTCCACGCGAGATTGATGTTGTCCGTGAGGTGGCCTTTGCCGATGGAATAACCGGCCTGCAGCGAATACTGGTGCGTCTGGTTCTTGCCGCCGAGATCGGGGAAGAGATTGAGATTATCGTTGGCCGTGTGCAGGTAGTTGAAGTTGAAGTGCATGCTCTGCGTCAGGCCGGCGTTGCCCTGGCCGAGGAACTGGCGCGCAAGACGCATGATCCCGTTCATGCCCGACGCATTGCTGCCAAAGGTGTGCATGAGCCGCACCCCGATCTGGGTGGTGTTCGTTTCGGCTGAGGTGATGCGCTGGTAGTTCTCGTTCTGCCCGGAGAAACTCGGTAGCGGAACGTAGCCTAGCAGCGTCGAAGCCTGCGAGGCCATGCATGACGACGGAATCACATTCCCGACGAAGGGCGTCCCCGGCGCATTGCCGCCGGTAGTGCATCCTGAGTTCGCCGGATTGTAGATGGTGATGGGCTTCCCGCTGGGCGTGGCGAGCGCGCTGAAGTCACCGGTGCGCTCGGGCTGCGTCGGCACCGTTCCATACTGATCGAAAGGCGCGGAGCTGCGCTTGCCCGAGAGCGTGAAGAAGAGAAAGTCGTTCTTGTCGTGAGTCAGGATTTTCGGAATGTAAGGCGCCGCCAGAAACGTGACGCCGAAGCGGTTGCTGGCGTAGGCCGGATTCTGAAAGCTCTGGCCGCGCAGGGCAAAGTCCTCGGCGTTGAGGGCGCCGTTGCCGCCGTTCCAGAAGAGCGCACCGTGCGGCTGGTTGGGTTTGAAGTTGCGGAAATTGCCGCGGATGCCGCCGCCACCACGACCCCCGCGACCCCCTCCACC
>JBKICP010000144.1:0-8629 GCA_046567085.1 Acidobacteriota bacterium | reverse complement strand
CGAATGCAGCGACTGATTCGGAGAGCAGAAAGGTGACTCCCAAGAACTCATCTGCAGGACTGGATGGGAATTCGTCGTCCTCCCAGGCCCAAACAGCCAGCCACGATGGCCAACACAAGCCGCGGCGCCTGCATACCGGCATCGACGGACTGAACGACATCCTCCACGGCGGATTTCCCTCGGGCCACCTCTATCTCATTGAAGGCGACCCCGGAACCGGCAAAACCACTCTGGCTCTGCAGTTCCTTCTGGAAGGTGTTCGCAACGGCGAGCGCGTTCTCTACATCACGCTTTCCGAATCGAAGATCGAGCTCCAGCAGGTTGCCCGATCGCACGGCTGGACTCTGGACGGGGTGGAGATCACCGAGATGATCCCGCCGGACGACGACCTGAAGCCCGAAGCGCAATACACCGTCTTCCATCCTTCCGAAGTCGAGCTGGCCGACACCATCGCCACGATCCTCAAAAGGGTTGATGAAGTTCAGCCGCAGCGGCTTGTCTTCGATTCGCTGGCTGAGCTGCGCATGCTCGCTCGCGATCCGCTGAAGTACCGCCGCCAGATCCTCGCCCTCAAGCGCCATCTATCCGGCGGCAACATCACTGTGCTGATGCTCGACGACCGCACCTCAGACTCCAACGACGACCTCCAGTTGCAGAGCATCGCGCATGGCGTCATTTTGATGGAGGGACTCGGCCGCGATTATGGCGTCAGGCGCCGCCGTCTGGAAATCCATAAGCTGCGCGGCTCGTCGTTCCGCGAGGGTTTTCACGATTACGTGATCCGCACGGGCGGCCTCGACATCTTTCCGCGGCTGATCGCCGCCGAACATAAACCCGGCTTCGAACGCAAACCGGTGCCCAGCGGCCTCAAGGAGGTGGACGAACTTTTCAGGGGCGGCATCGACAGCGGCACCAGTACGCTGCTCATCGGTCCCGCCGGCTGCGGCAAATCCACCATCGCCTTCCACTACGCCTACGCAGCGGCGCTGCGTGGCGAAAAGGCCATGATTTACACCTTCGACGAGTCTCTCGGCACGCTGCTCGATCGCGCCCGCGGCCTCGGTCTGAACCCCGACCCTGTCATCGATTCCGGACGCCTGCAACTCCAGCAGATCGATCCGGCCGAGCTCTCGCCGGGCGAGTTCGTCTCCGGCATCCGCCAGCTGGTTGACGAGCAGGACCTCCGTGTTCTGGTCATCGACAGCCTCAATGGGCTGCTCAATGCGATGCCCAACGAGCAGTTCCTCGCCATGCAATTCCATGAGTTGTTCTCGTATCTTGGCCAGCAGGGCATCGCCACCATTATCACGCTCGCCCAGTCCGGCGTCATCGGCAACATGAGTTCGCCTATCGATGTCAGCTACCTTGCCGATACGATTCTGCTGTTCCGTTACTTTGAGCGCGGCGGCGAAATCCGCCAGGCGCTTTCGGTGGTCAAGAAGCGCAGCGGCGCGCACGAGCGCACTATCCGCGAACTCTTCATGCAGGAGGGCAAAGTCTTCGTCGGCCAGCCGCTCTCGGAATTTGAGGGCGTCCTGACGGGGGTTCCCCGTCTGATCATAAATACCACCAGCCAGCAGGAGGATCGCTCTGTCTCCTGAGGCCAAACCCGCCGTGCCTGAGAGCCGCACCATCGTCCTTGCGCCCACCGGCCGAGACAGCACTCTCATTGCGAACCTGCTGGAACGCCGCTCCATTCCATGTCTGGCCGCAGGGTCGGTGGACGAGCTGTGCGTCGAGATCGAGCGGGGCGCCGGCGCGGCCATTGTGTCGGAAGAGGCACTGATGGACGGCATGATCAGCCGGGTTCGCGAGGTGATCGAGAGGCAGCCCGCGTGGTCGGACTTCCCGCTGATCCTGCTGACCGTCGGCGGCCGCGTCACCGCGGAGAGCGAGCGCCTGCGTGAGTTTCGGAAACCCCTCGGCAACCTCTTTCTGCTGGAGCGGCCCATCCGCCCGGAAACGCTGCTCAGCACTCTCGAGATCGCGCTGCGCGGGCGCATGCGGCAGTATCAGATTCGCGATCAGATGCAGCAGTACGCGCGGGCCCAGGACGCTCTGCGGCGCTCGGAGAAGCTCGCCGTCACCGGACGTCTCGCCGCGAGCATCGCGCACGAGATCAACAATCCGCTGGAAGCCGTCACGAACCTTCTGTTCCTGATGCGCAACACGGAGAATCCTGCGAAGGCCCACACGTTCCTGGTGCAGGCCGATCAGGAACTCGCCCGCGTCGCGGAAATCACGCGGCAGACGCTGCGCTTCTATCGCGAGCCCAGCCATCCGGTGGACACCGATGTCGCCACGGTGCTCCGCTCCGTGCTCGTGCTCTACAACTCACGCCTGATGGCGGCCAACGTCGAGGCTTTACTCGAAATCAACGCACCCATGGCGATGGTTCTGGCCAGCCCTGGCGAGCTGCGCCAGGTTATCGCCAACATCATCGGCAACGCGATCGATGCGATGCGCCGCGGCGGCCGGCTCCGACTTCGCATCTCCGAAGGAACCGGCACGGAGGGCGAGCGACGTTTGCGCCTGACCATCGCCGATACCGGTTCCGGAATCCCGGCAGGGCTGCTGCCCACGATCTTCGAGCCCTTCGTCACGACCAAAGGCGAAACCGGTACCGGCCTCGGGCTGTGGGTGACCGGCGAAATCATCCGCCGCAATGGTTGGGACGTGCGCGTCCGGAGCCACTGCGGCCCTGATCGCTCCGGGACCGTCTTTTCCATCACCATGCCACTGCGGGTGGCCGCGCCCGTGGTTGAGCCGGAAGTGGCCGTGGCCTAGCGCAGGAAGGGCTGGTTCTCCGACGCGCTTTTTCGCAACGGACCACAGGCCACGAGCGACAGGCTGCTCCTGTACCCTAAACCCAGCATGCAACCCCGTACCGTCGCCGCCGTCCTGCTTTTCCTCTGCGCATGGCCCATCGCTCCCAGCCTTCCCGCGCAGAACGCGCCCGCCGCGCAGACCCCCGACCTCGCTGCGCGGCGCAAAGCTCTCGACGACCTTTTCGCGCAGATATGGGAAGACCGCCTCTCGCACGCGCCCGAGTTCGCCTCCACGATCGGCGATAACCGCTTCAACGATCAGCTCACTGACTACTCGGTGGAGGCCTACAACCAGCGCATCGCCCGCGACGGCCAGTACATCCTCAAACTTGGCGAAATCGACAGCACGGGCATGCCCGAGCAGGAGGTTCTCTCCAGAGATCTCATGATCCGCCAGCTTGTCGAAGCTCAGGAAGAATCTGAATTCAAACCGTGGGAGATGCCTGTCAACCAGTTCAACGGCCTGCAGCTGGAACTTCCGCAGCTCGTCGCTCGCCTTCGCTTCGCGAACGCCAAAGACTACGACGACTACATCGCGCGCCTCAGCAAGATTCCGACTGCCTTTCGCCAGATCACCGACAACATGCTCCTCGGCGTGGAGGATCAGCGTGTCCCGCCGAAGTACCTCCTCGAAAAAGTTCTCGTGCAGGTCAACGCCCTCGCTGCGCAGAAGCCTGAGGACAGCCCCTTCGCTCTGCCGCTCAAGAAGTTCCCTGCCTCCATCTCCGCGGCTGATCAGGCGAGCTACCGCACCGCCATCCTCACCGCGATCGCGAAGCAGGTCGACCCGGCCTACCAGCGTTTCGCGAAGTTCCTGCAGGGCGTCTACATCCCGGCGGGGCGCACCGATCCCGGCGTCTGGGCGCTTGCGAACGGGGATGCGTACTACGCCTTTCGCGTGAAGCAGAGCACGACCACTGACCTCACGCCCGCGCAGATCCACCAGATCGGCGTCGACCAGGTGGCGCAGGACGAAGCGGCCATGCTCGTCATCGCGAAGAAGCTCGGCTACTCGTCGATTGCGGAGTTGCGCGCAGCCATCAACGCCAATCCGAAACTGCATCCCACCAGCCGCGAGCAACTCCTGGACGCCTATCGCGCCGATCTGGACAAGATGCGTCCCAAGCTCCCCGACCTCTTCACGCGGCTGCCGAAAGCGCCATTAACGGTCGAAGCCGTGCCGGCGTTCATGGAAAAGGATCAGGCTCCTGCGTACTACGAGCAGGGAACACCGGACGGCTCCCGCCCCGGCACCGTCTTCGTCAACACCTACGACTTCGAGCACCGTTCGCTGGCGAATGTGGAATCGGTCGCCTATCACGAAGGCCTTCCCGGCCATCATCTGCAGATCTCCATCGCGCAGGAACTCACCGGACTGCCGACGTTCCGCAAATATCTCCACTACACGGCCTTCACGGAGGGCTGGGGCCTCTACGCCGAACAGCTTGGCAAAGACGTGGGCTTCTATCAGGATCCCTACTCGGACTTCGGCCGCCTCGAGGCCGACATCTTCCGCGCCATTCGTCTCGTCGTCGACACGGGCGTCCACTCCCAGCACTGGACGCGCCAGCAGATGGTGGACTACTTCCACGCGCACTCCGGTCTCGACGATGCGACCGTCAACGCCGAATGCGACCGCTACATTGCGTGGCCCGCGCAGGCGCTGGGTTACAAGATTGGCGAGTTGAAAATCCTGGAACTCCGCGAGAAAGCCAAAAAGTCACTCGGCCCGAAGTTCGATATCCGCGCGTTTGACGACCAGGTGGTCGACTCCGGACCGCTGCCGCTGGACGTGCTCGATGCAAGGATCACGGCTTGGATCCAAAACCATTCCGGCTCCGCGCAATAGCGCACCTGCGGGAGTATGACCGGAAAGTATCGGCCCAGTCTCAAAAGCCCGCCACAAAATCGCCGCCTTCTTCCTTGATTCCTGCTGCCAACCCGGCGAGACTATCTCTTCAGGGCTCATCGTCAGCGTTCGTTCGTAATCCCCAGTCTCACCCCAAACCTCGCTTCCCCCCGGAGACCGTATGACACTGGCCGACCGCTTCGTCGACCTCGCCACGCGACCCGTTCCTTTACGCACCCTTGTAATGCGCCGCCTTCTGCAGCGATTCCCCATCGGTTCCTGGGAGATGCGACTGCGTACCGGCGCTGTCAGCCGCCCTCACTACGCCTGGTGCCTGCATTACGCCGCGCTTCAGGCAAAAGGCCTTGGCCACCGCGCCATGACCGTCATCGAGCTCGGCGTCGCAGGCGGCAATGGCCTGCTCTGCCTCTGCGATTACGCTGCCGAGGTTCGCAAACAGATCGGCGTCGAAATCCGCATCGTCGGTTTCGATTCTGGCGGCGGGCTCCCCACTACCTCCGACATCCGCGACCTGCACTACCTCTGGCCGCCGGGCTCATTCGAGATGGATCGGCCCGCACTCGAAAAATGCCTTGCCGGCCGCGCCGAACTTGTCCTTGGCAATGTCTCGACCACGGTCCCCGAATGGCAACCGGCCGCTGATGCCCCGCTCGGCTGCGTCATGTTCGATCTCGACCTCTACACGTCGACCCGCGACGCTCTGCCCCTGCTCACCAAAGCCAACGTGCTCCCGCGCATCTGGTGCTACTTCGACGACATCAGCGGCTATCCCGACATGGCGCTCACGGATTTCATCGGAGAAGGCGCAGCGCTCCACGAATTCAACCACCACACCGATCGCCTGATCCTGCGCGACAACGTCTCTCCGGCCAATGTTTTCGCTGCGGCTTGGCCCGAGATGTGGCACCGCAAGATGTACATCTACCACCGGCTCTCTCATCCCCAGTACGACATCTGCCTGTCCGCAGAAAAGCATCACCTGCGCCTAGCAGCCTGAGACCCAATCCCGGCGGGTGCAGATCCCTCTGCACCCGTAACCCTATACCCTGCACCCTGTACCCTGTACCCTGTACCCTGATTTCATGTCCACCGAACTCTCCAGCTCCCGCGTTGCGGTGCTCGGCGCCGGCAAAATGGGCGGCATCCTTCTCCAAGCTTTTCTCAAGCAACAGATCCTCACCCCCGACCGCCTCTTCGCCACCGTCGCCCATGCCGACCGCGCCCAGGTGCTTTCCGCGCAGTGGGGCATCGAAGTCTCCACCGACAACGCCGCCATCGCGTCGAAAGCCGACGTGCTGCTCATCGGCGTGAAGCCTTACCAGGTCCCGGCGCTCGTTGAAGAGATCCGCCCCGCGCTCACGCCGGACAAGCTACTGATCTCCTTCGCCGCGTCGGTGCGCACGGAAGCCATCGAGAAGAGCGCCGTCGAGGAGGTCCCGGTGATCCGCGCCATGCCCAACACGCCGTCGATGCTCGGCGCCGGGATCTCCGCGCTTTGCCGCGGCCGATTCGTCCAGCTCGCGCACATGCAGCTCGCCGAAAGCCTCTTTGCCGCCGTCGGTCGCACCGTGGTCGTCGATGAGAAGCACATGGATGCGGTCACCGGCCTCAGCGCCTCCGGCCCCGCCTTTATCTACATCATTCTCGAATCGCTGGCCGAAGCCGGCGTCAAGGTCGGGCTACCACGCGACATCGCTACGCTGCTGGCCGCGCAGACCACCTTCGGCGCGGCCAAGATGGTACTCGAAACCGGCTACCATCCGGCGCTTCTCAAGGATGCAGTAACCACGCCCGCCGGCTGCACCATCGACGGCATCCTCGAACTGGAGGAAGGCGGTCTCCGGGTGACGCTGATCAAGGCGGTCATGCGCGCGGCGCAGCGTGCGAAGGAACTGGCTGCGGGATAAAAGCGCCGCAACAGGATCGGGCTTCGTGGCTGGCGGGCCCTGCCTAAACCGGAGGCTCGCCCTCCACCACATGCACGCCCGCGGGTGCGATAAAGACGAAGGCCGCATTCGGCGCGGGCACGTTGTCTGCCTCGCCGCTGAACTCGAAGCGATTCGTCACCCCGTCGGTTTCCTCGATCGTCATCGACCGGATTGTGCCATCGGGCGCGGCCGTGATCGTCAGCGACGAGACGCGCTGCTCCAGCCCCTTCGGCACGCCGGACAACTCGCAGGTTCCACTGCCGTCGCAGCGGCCTTTGAGGCCGCTCAGCTCCTTCTCCAGTTCGGTGTGCCCCAGCAGGAAGCGCAGCGGGGAGCGCAGGTCGTCGAGCTTCTTCTGATTGACCTTCTGCGCCTCGCTCTCGCCAGGCGAGTAAAAATACCCGTACTTGCCATCCAGCACGAAGAGCTTTCCGTTGGGGTCGGTGTAGGTCCAGCGCATCTTGCCTGGCTTCTTCAGCAGCAGGACGCCGGATTCTTTCCGGTTCATCCCCATACCGGTGTACGTCTGGACAAAATGCACTTCGAGCGACTGCAGTGCGTTGTAGTGCCGGTCCACCTTCTCCGCCACCTGCGCCACCGTCATCGTGGACTGGGCAGGCAGCCCGGCTGCGGCGATCCATCCCACCATCGCCACCAGCAAAAACCGCCAGCTGTGCGAGACAGGCTGGCGGCTGCTTTTTCTCGTTTTCAGGTCCAATCTTCCCTCAACCTCCACAGCCTTTCGCCACGGCCACCGGCTGCCTTACTGGATCGCCACAGTGCAGTTCGTGCCGCCCGAGGGGTCGGACTTGATCTCGCCGCTCATGTCGAGGCAATAGCCGTTGTGCCCAGTCTTGCCCACCACCTGCGGCACGGCTGTGACCTCGTAGCTCACGAAGTTGTCCTGCTGGCTGCCTGGCGCTTTCTGGCAGTTCACGATGTTGAAGCTGTAACCGGCTTTGTTGCCACCGGAGAGATCGCCCTGCAGCAACTGCGCCGACTGGGGACTTGGCGGTCCCGACGAAGAGCTGCCGCCCAGCGCCGCCAGCGAGCATGCGTATCCGTTGGCCGGATAATTGGTCGCATACTGCGTCTCTGCTTCCTGAATCGCGCGCAGCGACTGCTTGGCCGATGTTTCGTTCGCCGTCGCCTTCAGGTTCAGCATGTTGGGAATCGCAATCAGCATCAGGATCAGCATGATCGAGATCACGATCAGCAGTTCCATCAGCGTGAAACCGGCGTCATCGGGACGCCGTCTGCGTTGCGTCAGCACTTCAGGAGCCTTCATAGCTGCATCTTCTTTCGCCGATTCGCGAGCCTCTCAGGTGGCCGACACCCGGCGTGCGCGCTCGGAATCCGCCTTTCATCGTACCGCAAATGCGCGCCCGAGGACCGCAGATGCGCGTGGTACGAAAAGTGCATTCCCCGCCCGCAACCTCCATCGACACACACCGCACCGCACTTGTGTCCGGTATCAGACTGGACGAGCGAGCCCCTGTTTTCGCTCGCGGCGTGTATTTTGTCCGGTTCATTCCGCTCTCGGCCTGCTGCACCGGTGCCCGGTACCTCGAACGCGGTGCCCGGTTTACTCTGTAGCCAAAGGAGCTGCCTTGAAAGTCGTTCTCGCCGAAAAAGTCTCTCCCGCCACCCTCGCCGTCTTCCAGTCCGAGCCCGGATGGCAGGTCCTGACCCACGACCAGGTTAAGAACCTCCCCGAATCCCTGGCCGACGCCGACGCGCTCGTCGTCCGCTCCGCCGTGCAGGTCGACGACGCCCTGATGGCCGCCGGACCGAAACTGCGCGTCATCGGCCGCGCCGGAGTCGGCGTGGACAATATCGACGCCGACTCCGCGACCCGGCGGGGCATTGTCGTGATGAACACCCCTGGAGCCAACGCCATCGCCGTCGCCGAGCTGACGCTCGGCCTCATGATCGCCCTGGCCCGCCAGATCCCGCGCGCCAACTCCACCATGCACAGCGGCAAATGGGAGAAGAAATCCCTG
>JBKICP010000143.1:0-6518 GCA_046567085.1 Acidobacteriota bacterium | reverse complement strand
ACAGATGTTCGACTGCGCGCAGCAGATCGGGGTCCTTCTGGCGCACGATCTGATCAAGCTTGGCGGTCGTCATCCCTGCGCCAACCAACTGCTCGAAAGGTTTTCCGGCTTCGACGCCTTGATGCTGCCGGGTGTCGCCGATGAACAGGACGCGGTCGCTGGGATCGAGCCGGCCAAGGAAATCGCGAATCTGTTTGGTGCTAGCGAGGCTGGACTCGTCAACCATATATAGATGACGTTCCTGGGCAGGCTGCCTGGATCGGGCGAGAAAACCTTGCAGCGTATCGGCTGAGATTCCGGCATCGCGCAACTGGCGGGCAGCGCGTGAAGTCGGGGCGAATCCTTCAACAAGGTACCCGCGCTGCTCGGCAGCTTCGCGCACAACTTTGAGGGCTGAAGTTTTCCCCACGCCAGCGCTCCCTTGAAGCCCCTGCACCACATCGCGGGAGGTCAAAATCTCTTCGGCAGCTGCCCTCTGAGCGGAATTGAGATACGGATGTTTGTCCGCGTGTGCCACGGCCTGCTGGATAGGCATAATCTGTTCGGCGCGGCCCTGTCCCTGTTGCATCCGCTCTAAGACTTCCTTTTCGGCCCGGATGGTCTCTGCGGTCGTGAATTGCCGCGCCGTATCGTGCTTGTGTCCCGATACAAGCTGGAATTCGCCGGAGGCCAGACGCGCTTCAACGCTGGCGCGGACCTGACCGTAGGTGGTTTCACCCATGCCGCGACGCAAGGCATCACGGAAGAGAGCACGTTCGTCGGTGACGGCTTCGCGCTCGAAGCTGCGCTCTCGGGCAAAGGTCACGGCTTCGTGGGCTGCCTGCTGGGTTTTCTTGGGAGCGTGTTCGACTGCCTTTCTCTGGCTGCGCTGGCGTGCTTCCGCTACCACCTGATCGGGCTGATTGCCGAACGTGGCAGCAAGTTTATGGTGTGCCGCCAGGACTTCGGCGGGCGATTGAATTTGTTTCTTGTCGCGCGTGGCGTGCGCGGAAATCTCCGCCGCCTCGTAGCCGGACAGCCCATTCTGCTGCATGTGTTCGAGTATCTGATTCTGGCGCTGGCTGGAAGCGTCCAGATACTCTTGCGAGTATCCCTTAATCTCGGGAGCGCCGCTTCTGCCCGGCACGATTTCATAGCCCAGCTCGCGCAACCGGAAGGTCAGCTCCGACTGGTAAACCGCTGTGGCAAACTGCTGCGACTCGAAAAATCCACGCTCCTGGAGCGCACGCGTAGTTCCATCCGTGCGCTCGGTGACATTGAAGATGACGGCATGGGTATGAAGCTGTGGCGCGGCGTAGCCATCGACCGGCCGCGCCGTGTCGTGCTCAAACTTGGCGACGATGAATTGGGCTGTGGGCTCGGCGGGGCGATTGCCACCGATCCGGGCCTGCGTATACCGTTCCAACTCACTCAGAGCGGTGCTCACGGCCCCACGATGGGCCTCGCGCACCCGGTCATCGCCGCCGACAAGCGCAGTGAGAGACACCGACTTGGGCGCACTGAAAGTTGCGTCCCATCCGGCCCGGTGCTCGACGGACTTCACCGTATTTCCGTCCGCGCCCCGATACTCGAACGACTGGCGATGCTGGACAAGCTGCTCGCCGGTGTACGGGTGCTGACCTTCGGAGAGCCGGTGGAACTCCTCGGCTCCGACTGCACCTGCGAGATCATATTTTTCTGCCAACCGGCCCTGCCATTCGCCCCGCACCGTCTGGCCCTGGCTCCAATAACTCTGATCGGGCGACGTGAATTCCTGGCGGTGGTAATTTTCGAGCTTGCCTGCCGAGAGGGCCTTCGAGATTTTCAGCATGGCTCAGTCTCCCAAAGAAAATCCGCTCTGGAAGGACTCGCCATCCTCTTCCGATGGCTCCGATTCTGGCGGCTTTTTGGACAGCGTCTTCGGATCGAAGCCGAGGTCGTCGTCTTCAAGTGGACGTGGAACAAAGGCTGGCTGCGTCGCAGGAATGTCGTAATACGCAAACGAGAAGTGTGCGACCCAGTTGCCGAGTTTTAGAAATGCGTGCCGGTCGGGCAGGCCAGAGATTTCCGAATCCAGCACCAAGGGCTCGACCTGGCGCTCCAGTGTGAAGTTCTTTCCCATGCGGCGATCATCGAAATGTGTCTGCCGGACGCGCTCTATTTCAATCTTGCCGATGGCGCTCGAAACCCACTCGGCAGCCTTCGGCTCGGTGGTTTTGAGAAAGATTTTCGTGGCCGGCTGCGAGAGCATGACCTCGGCCATGTGGCCGTAGATGGTTTCAAGCTGCGCTTTGCCCTGGAAGCCCAGGACGATCGGATTTTTGCTCTTTCGATTTTCCGTAATCGCAGTGTGCAACTGGGGCAGGCGCTGCAGGCTGGCCAGCTCGTCCAGCACAAACCACACCGGATGCTGATTCTCTTTGGGCTCATTCAAGAGCCGCAGAACCAGTAAGTCAATCCACAGACTGTGCAGCGGTCGCAGGGCTTCGCGCTCGCTGGGCTTCGAGGTTAAAAAAATCCAGCCCTTACGTTCCTCGGCCCACTCGGTGGCGCTCCAGTGACGAGCGTCTTTTTCTTTCTTCGGCAGAAAGCGCAGACTGTCGGCGATCAGTCCGAGTGACGCCAGGACTCCGTTGCGCTGCTGCTGCGCGCCTTTGGCGATCATGGTCGCCATCTCGGTGTTCTGGACCCGGCGGTCGATCTCGTCCGGGTTCGCCATCCACTCAACCAGCTCCTGCGGCGTGGGGCCGAACGTCAGGAGGTGCGCGAAGATTTTTTGCGGCGTTTCGGTGAAAAACTCGCCCTTCTTGTCTGTGGTCGGCTGGTATAAGGATGCCGCGATAGCCTTGGCCTCGGCCCTGCGGCGCAACTCTTCGGATGGTCCCCAGTACGGGCAGCGCGCGTCGAGAGGATTCAGGATGATGTCGCCGCGGCTGTCATCGTAAAATCGCTGCACGAACTCGCAGGCCGGGTCGTATACTATTGCCGATTCGCCCCGTTCCCTGATCTGCAAAAGAAGCTGCATAATAAGCCGGGTTTTACCGGCGCCCGTATCCCCCATCAGCTCGATGTGCTGCCCCTCGGCCCGCCGGGGTATCCGCATGAGATGCTTCGATTCGAGGGTCGTGAAGCCGACGCCATCGCCTTTGACTGCACGGTTGAACGCCCTGGGTGTGACGCGCACCGGTCCTTTGAGCAGGCGGCCATACTTCATCTTTTTGAATCGTTCTACATCGATCCGTGCTGCCGGCACGAGCAGGATGAACAGCGTAACCAGTCCCGCCAGCAGGGGCCAGCGAAAGACTCCGGCAACGCTGTGCCCGTCATAGACGAACCGCTGAAGAAAGTCATGGAGCGGCCCGTTCCGAAAGGTCATTTTCTGGCCGCGAAAGAGGTAAACGAGGCCCGCCGCGCGGGCGTCGGGAGACAACTGGAGCGGCATTGGAGGTCCAAATGCCAGCGGCGTCGCACCTGGCTCAACGTCAGCCGCGATAGCGGGCCGCGCGTGAAGATGCCGGTCCGCAACGGACAGAAGTCGGTATTGATCGGCTTGCCGGAACCCGGCCACTGCGCCTGAGCGAAGATACGGCCAGAGGTCAAAGCGTTCGAGCGGCGGCATGAACGAGACAATATAGACGCGAAAAAATACGAAAGTCAGCACTATTGCCAGAGCAATGGCCGCATAGCTGTAGACCGGAGCCTGCGGCGGCGTGACAATGCTTTCCCGGCGTCCCCAATGGATCGTATTCATCATTGTTCCGTGCTCCTTTCGGCATAGCTGGCGAGCGTGTCTTCGGCAGCTTTGCGCTTGTTCGCCTTCACATACCTGAGCATTTCTTTGAATTGTTCCGCGGTCATCTTGTCGCCGCGCAGAAGTGGTTCGAGGGCGTTGATAAGAAGCAGGCGGAGGCTGGTGATCTCGCCCATCACGGCGAGGCGTTCGCCATTGTTGCGCACCTCGCGCAACACCAAGCCCCGCAGCCACTCTCCAAAGTCGAGTCCAAGCGATTCGCAATGGTGTTCCACCTCTGCGTACTCCGCTCGGGTCAACTTGGTATTGAGTGTGATGTTGCGCTTTTCACGCCCGCGCACCCGGCGTGCGCCGGATTTCGAATCAGAATAGAGAAGCGACATAGGAACCAACTTTCTGCCACGAATTCTGGAAACTGATGAGTTTCCAGAATTCGCTTATCTTCAACTCCATCCGTCAGTAACTCTGGAGTTTCTTGGGCAACTCCTGAGTTCCCTCTGAGGGATGGAGTATCGAGATTCTTCCGGTGCGAAGCACCGTTGTGGCACTGCCACCGCTCTTGATGGCGGATCATGCTCTCGATCCCGTCACCAATGCCGCCAAAGTGCTGTCGTTGGCAGCACCGTTCACAGGCTTCCTCGGTGGCTGCTCCACAGGCTCGATGCTGGGTACCCGACGGACGCGCAGCGTCGGCGTGATCTTCTGCGCTTCGGCGGACTTCAGGAACTCCTGAAAGTCGCGGTCTTTCGAGAAGACATAAGTAAGCGCCTGTTCCACGACTTCATCGGCCGTTGCGTGGATGAACGCGGCGTATTGATCGACCTGCGCCGCGGTTGTATCGGTCAGCCGAATCGAGGCGCTGAGGTGACGGGTTTGGATGACTTCAAGCAGTGGCATTCGGGTTCTCCTTTGGAACTGAAATCAGGCCGTCTTTCGACGGGCAATCATGCGCTGGGCCGTAGCCGCAATCTCCCGTGCACGAGTCCGAGCTATGGCGGCGGGGATCTCGAAGCGGCGCCGGCTTTCGAGCATGGTAATGACGTCGTCAATACGGATACCTTCGATGAGCCAGAGGCGGGCCGAAGCGACATCGACGGTGCGCTGCGCGTAGTAAACGGGATTGGGCTTGTCCGAGCGGCGCGATACCAGCTCGCATGTCAGCTTCACAGCATCTTTGCCGTGCGAAAGTTGGTCGCAGACCCAGGCCCAATCGTCCTCCGAATGGGAGTGCTTTGTGGTTGGCGATTTCCGCAAGTTTCCGCGCAGCGGCAGCACTGAAGTCCCGAAGACGGCGTCAAGGCGGAAGTCGTAGGGACCATAGGTGGCATCCGCCGGGTATTCGGCCACGACAAGAAATGCTGGCGAATACTTCCGGTTGAAGAAACCAGGGATGCGCAGCACCCGGTTCCGGTCAGTACAAGCGGGATCGCCGCCGAAGGCACTGGCGAGGAGTTTGAGCGTCTGTTCCTGATGCTCGAAGTCGAAGCCGGCGACACGCCAAAGCACCTGGTATTTGCCTGGCGAAGTCGAAAGAACGGCGCTCGGTGTGGGCACGGCATCCGACGACCGCAGCGCGGCGAGCCGGGCCTCGCCGTCCGTATCAATATCTATATAGATATGACGGACCGAAGCAATGCACTCTTTGGTGCGTGCGCGGCTGCCAGGGCGCAAGGGATTCGCGGTGACGTAGATGTTCGCGCCGTCGTCGTTCTGAAAGCCGAACCACGCCAGATAGCGCGGGGCGAGAACCTGTTCGAGCGTGACCACGCGCTGGTGCGGCCGGGTAGCATCTTCCGAGCGCAGCAGGAGTGCAATTGTCTCGTTGGGTGCGAAGCAACGGGTGAGAAAATTGACGGCAGTCTGGTTCATGTGTGCGCCTCGTCTGATCGCGATTCCACGGGGTATTAGCAGCAGGAGAAGCCCGGCTAAGCCGGGCTTCCGCCAGAAAGGAGGGCGAAGCCTATGCGGCCTCGTCCTCGGCGGGAATCTCTTCCTCGAACTGCTCTTCCGAGGCAGCTTTCTCGGCGCGGTCGAGCTTGAGGATGGAGGTCACCCGAATGCTGTCTGTCTTCACCGGCTTCTTCGCCTTCTTGGGAGTGTACTCGGTGTGGCGAATCTCGCCTTCGACCTGAACGTGGGCGCCCTTCTTGAGCGTGGCCGCGAACTCGCCGAACTTGCCGAAGACGATGCAGCGATGCCATTCGGTGTGCGAAACGTACTCGCCGGACTCTTTGTCCTTATAAGAGGTCTTGGTGGCGATGGAGAAGGTGGTGAACTTCTGGTCGTTCTTGCCGGTGCGAACTTCGGCATCGTTGCCGAGGTAGCCGATGAGAGTGGCGCGATTCAGATACATGATTGAGTCTCCGTTTTTGAATTCCCGATCTGTTCGGGTCACACCGGGCGAAGCCAAGCGAGTGGGCGCGACTCCCAAGGCCGAAGCTCTGCATTTACGGAGGGTCCGGCCACGCTGGAAACCGTAACCCGGAGGGTGCGTAAGCAAAGCAGAAGAGCGAGCCTGCCGCCGGGCGTCGCAAAGGCCCCGAAGCAGTGACCGAGCAAGAGATGGAATGGAACCGGGGAGACTCGCATCTGAACGCAATCCCTCTGCTTCCCGGCCATGCCTTCGACCGGCAAACCAGATCCACCTTTCTCGCCAGACCTCGGGACAAAGGGCCGCACCTCGCACGCGATATTGCTGGTATGCCGTTCCGCGCGGTCCTGCTCAAGAGCGCACAAACATGGCGAGATTCCGCTTGCCATACCATGCCCAGGAAGACGATCCATAGCC
>JBKICP010000142.1:0-14711 GCA_046567085.1 Acidobacteriota bacterium | reverse complement strand
AGAGACTCTTTGAGATGGTTCTGGAAGTATTGGCGCATCAGAGCCAGCACTTTGAGAATGATGGGGTCACGAACGGAGTAGAAGACCTGGTTGCCGTCCTTCCGGTTCGTCACCAGCTGGCGGGCGCGCAGTACAGAGAGGTGCTGTGAAACGTTCGCCTGCTCCATCCCGAGTTTTTCAATGATTTCTCCGGCCGACTTCTCTCGGTTCGCCAGAAGCTCCAGAATGGCGATGCGCGTGGGACTGGCCAGCGCCTGGAAAATATCGGCTTTGAATCGTCGCAGAGAATCGGGCACGAATATCCCTTTCAATAAAAAGAATATTCGATTTTGCGAATAGAGTGATGCGATATTCCATCGATTCGGGGAGAATCTCAGTTACTTTGGTTTTGGGGAACGCTCTCGGCGCCGAAGGCTCGGCTGCTCGTGCCAATCATTAAGGGCGGTGCTCTCGTCGCCCCCTTCCGACGGTCCTTTCGACCGTCCAGGGATATCCACCTCAGGTTGGACTTCCGCGTCCATCTTTTCGAGGGTGTGAAGACACTGAACTTGCTGATAAGGTTCCCTTGCCTACCGAGCAAAGGATTTGCACTTCCCCAGAGGTGGCCTTGTCGCACGGTGAGCTCGTCCCCATTTCCGTTGGATCTCGGCTGCGAAGGAGATTGCCTCCCATGCCCCATATCTCTCTGCCTGAAGGTTTGCCTGGAATCCGAGGCGCGCTGGCTTTCCGCCCGGAGACCGCGAAACCTCTGAACGAACTGGCCGAAGTTCTCCTGTTTGGCCCTCACACACTCGCTCCGGGCGAGCGGGAGCTTATCGCCACCTATGTGTCGTATCTCAATGAATGTCACTTCTGCCAGAGCATCCACGGCGCGATCGCTGCCGCGCATCTCGATGGCGATGAGGATCTGGTGCGGCGGGTAAAGGCGGACTTTCAGCACGCAAATGTCTCAGACAAGCTGAAGGCGCTGTTGGTGATTGCCAGCAAGGTACAGCGCGGCGGCAAGAACGTGAGCGCTCAGGACGTGGAGAATGCGCGCGCCTGTGGCGCAACCGATCTGGAGATTCACGATACAGTTCTGATCGCGGCAGCGTTTTGCATGTACAACCGCTACGTGGACGGTCTGGCCACCACGCAACCCCGGGATGAAGCCATGTATCGCGAACGCGGGAAGGTGGTCGCGCGTGAAGGATACATCCAGGGAAGCAAATCTTATCTGCCGTCGTCGGCTGGCGCACGCTGAGGAGAACAGAATGCCGCATATCGATCTGCCCCACGATTTACCCGGCATCAGCGCCGGATTCGCATTTCGTCCCGAGACGGCAAAGCCCATGCGCGAACTGGCGCATATTCTGCTGCATGAACCCAATAGTCTGACCGCGGGCGAGCGCGAACTGATTGCCACGTATGTCTCGTCGCAGAACGACTGCTATTTCTGTCAGACGAGCCACGGGTCCGCTGCGGCCGCTCATTTGGGTGGAAGCGAAATCGTGACGCGGGTGAAAACGGATTTTGAGAACGCGCCGGTCACGCCGAAGCTGAAGGCGTTGCTGGCCATTGCCGGCAAGGTGCAGCAGGGAGGTAAGCGAGTTCTTCCTGAAGACGTAACGCGGGCCAGAGAGAAGGGTGCAACCGACAGAGAGATCCACGATACGGTGCTGATTGCAGCCGCATTCTGCATGTACAACCGCTATGTCGATGGACTCGGCACGTGGCAGCCGCGGGACGAATCGATGTACGCGCAGATGGGGCAGCAACTCGCCGAGCACGGCTATCGAAAAGCGGAATAGAGGAGCGCGCTATGCCGCAGGTCAATGAAATGCATGAGGGTTGCCATGTCTGAACCTTCCAATCCGCGACGGCCCAGGCGAGGAGCCTGGCGACCCAAATCCGAAGTTGCAGCCCTGCTGCGTGTCTCCGGAAATCCAATCAACGGTGTTGGAGAAACGACGCCCCGAAGGCCGTCTCCGTTCTTCTGGCATTCGCCCGACCAGCATCCCTGGGGCGACCTGCAAATCGTGGCGCGTCAGAATTCGCGAAAATGCCCAGGCTCAGCCGAGGCCTTTCAGGCAGCCTACATGTATCCCGAGCTGAATGCGGTATCCGCAACTCGCAATTCAGCTGCGGCTGGGGTCCTGACAGAGGAAGTGCGGAACTTCGCGCTCTCGCACGAAGCGGACGATATCGGGATCGCGTCGATGGAGCCGAACTGGATCTTCGAGGGCTACACCATCGAGCACCCATGGGTCATCGTGATCGCGCTTGCACACAATTACGAGCGTCTTCGCGAAGTTCCTTCGGATGAGACCAACGGCACAGGTGTCTGCGATGTGGGCGATCAGTATGCCCGCGGAACTCGCTCGTCGTACAGCCTCGCCAACTGGATTCGCTCGCAGGGCTACCACGCCGACCCATATCCGGGCCCCATGGCCGGGGCGCTGCTGCTGATCCCGCCGGCCATTGCCGCCGGTCTTGGCGAGTTGGGCAAGCACGGATCGCTCATCACCCCGCGGTTTGGCTCCGGGGTTCGACTGGCCGGCGTTACCACCGATATGCCTTTGGTTCCAACGGCACGCCGGCGCTTCGGGGCCGACGAATTCTGCGCCAACTGTCAGGTCTGCACCCAGGCCTGCCCCCCCGGAGCCATTACACCCAGGAAGCAGATGGTGCGTGGCGTTGAGCGGTGGTACGTCGACTTCGACAAGTGCATCCCCTACTTTGCAGAGGCTGCGTCGTGCGGCATCTGCATTGCCGAGTGTCCCTGGACGCGACCGTCAGTGCGGCCGAAGCTTCTGGCTACCATGGCTCGCCGGCTCGGCCAGGGATGAGCACGACCGCCGTTCGATCACCCGGCGAAAGCTCGATTCGTTACGCCGGTTGGAGCGTTCTCGGCGCCGCCTTCATCGGCGTCATGGTGAGCTTCGCTCCCATCATTCCCTACACATTCAGTCTGTTTCTCGACCCCTTGCACGCATCATTCGGATGGAAGCGTGAATCGATGGGCGGAGCCTTTGCGCTCGCGGCGATCACGGTCGCGCTGGTTTCGCCGCTCATCGGCCTGCTGCTTGATCGGTTCCCCCCGCGTCGCATCATTCTCCCCGCAATCCTGGTCTTCGCCCTTGCACTGGCCTCTCTCAGCAGGCTCGGCTCCCATATCGCGCAGTTCTATCTCACATTCTTTTTGCTGGGGCTTGCGGCGAACGGAACCGCCCAATTCGCTTATACGCGCACCATCCTCACCTGGTTCTCCCGGCGTCGCGGCCTCGCTCTGGCTCTGCTGCTCACCGGAAGCGGTGTCGGATCGATCCTGATCCCTCCCCTGACGCAGTGGATGATCCAAAGTCATGGATGGCGCGATGCGTGGCTCATGCTTGGCGGCATCGCTCTTCTGGGATTGCCGCTGACGGCAGTCCTGGTGCGTAATCGTCCCGAAAAGCTCCTTGTCCGCACCGACCGCACCGCTTCCGGGGTTACTGTCTCCGCTGCTCTTCGGACCACCGCCTTCTGGATCCTCGCTTTCATCACAATCTTTTCTGCTTTCAGCGAAAACGGGCTCGTGACGAATCTGGCAGCGATGCTAACGCAGCATGGGGTGACCGCCTCCTCTGCTGCGGTGGCTTTGTCTGTGCGCGGGGGCGCAGGAATCGTCGGCAGGCTGCTGATCGGACTGGCCATCGATCGTGTCTCGCCCCAGCGCATCCAGACCTTTGTTCTGACGCTTGCGGCTGCGGGTACGCTGATTCTTGCCTTCGCCGGATCGGGACCGATCGCGTTGATCGGCGCGGCAATCCTGGGTGTCGGCTTAGGCAGTGAGGCCGATGTAGGACCGTATCTGCTCGCCCGTTACTTCGGCAGGCGCCACTTCTCGGTCCTCTATGGACTTACCTGGACAGCCTACGCCATCGGCGGAGCTACCGGGCCTCTGTGGGTTGGCCATCTGTATGATCGCGCCGGGGGGTACCGGCCGCAGTTCGTCGTGGAACTCGCCGGGGTCGCGTTCGGGGCGGTTGTTCTGAGCCTGTTCCTGCGAAACGATGCAAAACAGCCGGAAGAAGAAGTCGACCTTGCCCTCGCAACGACTGTGGCCACTTCGGAAGGCTAGTGCGGTGCGTCATGCAGGCTGGCGACGATCAAGAAAATTGCGGGTGTGCAGAGTTTCCGATGAGTTTGAGAGACTCGGCCCAAGGCGTGCAATGGTAAGGTGGCATGACTAAAAATTGCTTTGCCGGGGTGCTCCTGCTCGGGTTCGCTCTCGGGCCGGGGTTACGGGCAGAGATCGATGGACCGGCCATCATTCAGCAATCGGTGGAGGCGAATCAGCGAAATTACAATGCTCTGCCGCACTTGAACTATTTCAAGGTCGTACACGGGCCTGAAGGTAAAACGAGGACCTACCGGGAGATCATGCTGCTCGGCTCGCGCTATTCACTGCTCACCGAGACAGACGGAAAACAACTGACGCCGGACCGTGCGCGAGAAGAACAACGAAGGCTGGATCAGGCCAGACAGATGCGTACGGCAGAATCGCCCGAACAGAGAGAGAAGCGTGTGTCCGCTTACAAGCGGGAGCGACAGCGTGACCAGTTTCTCCTGAATGAGATGGTGAACGCCTTTGAATTTCGTTTGTCGGGCGAAGAGCGCCTGGGACGGCACGACGCCTACGTCTTTAAGGCCGAGCCGCGCCGAGGATACAGGCCTCCCGACAACCGCGCCAGGGTACTGACGGGAATGCGCGGCACTCTGTGGATCGATAAGAGTACCTCTCAATGGCTGCGCGTGGAGGCTGAGGTGTTTCGGACCGTATCCATTGAGGGCTTTCTGGCGCAGGTACAGCCGGGGACGCGCTTTCTTCTGGAGCAGGCGCCGATCTCGGGCAATCTCTGGTTGCCCACACACTACAGCATGAAGGCACGCGCGCGCATCCTGTTCTTTTTCCCCAAAAACAGCGATGAGGAGGAGACCTACTTCGGATACGCGCCGGCGGGAGAGAGCGCCGGGCCGGAGACAATCGGGGACGCGGCAAAACGGTCATAACCATCTCTCGCACCCGGGACTCATTCACGCTAATGATTCCGACCGGAGGCCATCATCTCTTCCCGATCGAGGAATCGTAGTTCGGCATCGTTCGGAATGACCGTCAGCCTTTTCGCAACGGTATTCCTCAATGTAATGACGGGGCAATTCGCCGCCGCAATCACGCGGTGGGCGACGCTGGCGCCGAGCAGCTTGGACACGATTCCTGGCGAGGGCGATCCCATAATAATGATGTCCCAGCCGGGACACACATCTGCCCTCAGAATCTCCAGATGCGGAGGGCCTTCGCGGATAGTAATGGAGAAGGGCGGCAAAGGCCCCTTCACGTGATGCATCAGGGACACAATGGACGCGTGGGCGACGCCGCGCGCGGTTTCCTTCTCGGCGTCGTCGAAACCGGATACGTCCAGAACATGCATCAGCGTCAGCGCCGATCGGCGGCCGAAAGCCAGCGAAGCAGCAAACTCCACGCAGTCGGCACGATCGTGCTCCAGCGAAAGCGTCAGCAGCACCTGGCCGCCTGCGACACCCCGGAATGGATTCATTCGGGCGCGGGGACCGATCAGCGTAACAGGCACGTCCAGTGCGCCGATCAGCGCATCTGCGATCGACCCGGCAAGAAGTCGTTCCAGCCCCCGGCCGCTGCGGGTTGCGACGAGGACGCGATCGACCCCTCGGCGCTCGATCAATGCGGAAATCTGCTCGACGGGCTCACCTTCGAGGAGCACTGGCTCGCAGAGGGCCCCTTGCCACTCGATCATTTTTGCCATGCGAAGCAGGACATCCCATGCGGCCGCTCCGCGTGAGGTGAGGATCCGGGAGTTCGGGGCGGGGCTGAGGTTCGCCTGGAGGGAAGGAGGACGCAGCACGTGGACCAGCAGGACCTTGGCGCCGCTTTGCCGCGCCTGCAAAGCCGCCTCGCAGGTAAGAACCGCTTCATCCGCCAGGTTTGTGGCAACAAGAAGCAGCTTTGGGTTGGCCCAACGCTGGAGTCTCTCGGCATTCATATTTGTCTCCCTGACGATCTGCGCTCTGCCCAGGCAAGCGAACATCGATTCGCGACGACTGAATCTTTCGAGCGACTCGCCCGGGTTCACTCCGTCCTTTTGACGGTCAGGCATGGAGTAAGTCGGCTTGCAGGACGCGAGAACGTTGACGAAACGAACACCAGGTGGCGACTTGAGTCTGCTTCGACAACGAGAGAGTTTTGCCGGCTCACGAGGTCCGCCCTTCCGTCTCCTGTACCTGCAAGCAATTGAGAGACCTCGAAGTGCAGCTGACCATCCCCGGATGAAGGCCTGAAATTTCGTGGTCTGCATGCGAAGTCATGGCTGATCCGGACCCTGCAATCCGGGCCATTGTCCAGGAATCTGGACGCATTGTTCGAATTTCGAGTCGGGTGCCTGAATCGGACCGGGGCCTACGGCTGTGACACGGGCGAGCCTCACAAATACGTGAGAAAGAAAATGCTCGCTGCGAGTCCGGAGAGCATACAGGCGAACCCCAGCATCGCGTATCTGCGAAAGCGGCCCCGTCCCCAGACAAGGCTCGCCGCGCATTTGATCGCCGTATTGCCGGCGATGCCGAGAGCGAGAGCCTGCGCAGCTTCCGTCGTTGGCATGCCCTGGCGCAGCATGGGAACCACCGAAGCGACCAGAGCGTCGATATCGAAAGAGCCAAGCAGAGCCGACGAGCCCATCAGTCCTGTGCGGCCAAACCAGGTTCGCGCATAGACGGCGGCAAATTGTGCGGCTATAAAGATGAGCGCCAGATAGATCGCGGCAGGTACACGGAGCGGAGTTCTTTCTTCCAGCGAAGCCTTTTCGTGTAAGGAATGCCTCCGGCTGTGGAGCGCGAAGCCTGTGCCGATCAGAACGGGAAGCGCAACGCAGGCGAGGGTGGCCGCGGCAACGGAGGGCCGAAGGAACAGACACACTGCGCAGACCCGCAGCATGGAGACCACGGTCGCTGCCATCGTTCCCCCGAACAACGGCCGGTGCGACTCCGGGCGGATTTGACTCTCGCGCGCAAAAGAGAAGGCGACCTGCGTGGAGGAGATGAGTCCCCCGATCATGCCGGTCACCACCCATCCAGTGGCCGAACCGAGGGCTTTGCGTGCCAGATAACCGGCGAAACTGATACCGGAAAACACCAGCACGAGAATCCAGATCACGCGCAGGTTCAGGACTGCTCCCGGACCGAAACTCCGGGTTGGCAGTAGTGGAAAAACGATCAGCGCCATGGCAGCGAACTGCGCTGCGGCTTCCATCTCCACGACGCCGAGACGTGGAACCAGAGAATGCAGCCATGCTTTCTCGATCAGCAGCAGCACCGTCCATGCAAAGAGGGCAGCGGCTACTCCCAGGTGACCAAGACCGGCCGCAATGCCGCTCGCCAGCACGGCCAATGCCGCCATCTCGGTGGTTGCGTCACGGGCGAGCTTGCCTGCCGCGAGCCGCACGATCAGGACGATGCCGACGGCGCCGGCCAGCAGAACAGCCGCGGGGACCACGGCCTGCTTCGACACCAGGAATCCACAGGTGCCGGCCAGCGTCCCAAGAATGGCAAAGGTGCGCAGGCCGCCGATCGCACCAGGCTCGTTCTCCCGATAGGCGCGTTGCCTCTCGACGCCGACCGCTGCTCCTCCCAGCGCGGCGACTGCAATCCCCACCAGCGCATTTTGCACGTCCGACAGGAGAGTGCCCTCCTTCCGCTATCGGCACCGAGATGCTGAACCCAGTTCCCCGCAAGCACAGGGAACGCGCTCATGATCGCCAGGTCGGGCTCGATCTGCAGTGACCCAGAACACCGTCTCCGTCTTTGCCTGGCAGACACAGGAAATCCCGCACCCGTCCGGTTCGGGCCCTCCACGCTGAAGCCGACCAGGCTTGCGACCGTGGTTGCGGTTAGAATTGGACCAATGTCATTCCGAAAGCTTCTGCACTTCAGGACTGCGGCCATCGTGCTGCTCCTGAGCGGAAGCCGGATCCTGGCTGCGGGCAGTACTCCCCCGAAATACCGGCTTCGTCTCTACAATCTCCACACCGGAGAGCGCCTCAACACGGTTTACCGAATCGGCGATCAGTACCAGCCCGATGCCGTTGCCCAACTGGACCGGATCCTTCGCGACTACCGAACTGGCAGCGTTCGCGATTACGACCCGCGTGAATTCGACCTCCTGCACGACCTGATGGCGCACCTGGGTCTGCCCGATGGCGAGATCGATATTGTGTGCGGCTACCGTACTCAGCGAACCAACGACTCACTGCGACAGCATGGTCATGCCGTAGCTCTGCACAGCCAGCACATTGAGGCAAAGGCGATCGATATTCGCATCCCCGGCCTCTCGGCGGCGCGCGTGCGAGACGCGGCCCTCGCGCTCCATCGAGGAGGGGTAGGCTACTACGCCGCATTGGATTTCGTGCACGTCGATGTCGGCCCCGTGCGCCGGTGGTAATCCACGACCGCTCCGTTTCTCTGTTGGTCTCGCCTGGTTCTTGGTCCGATCAGAGGGTTTGCTCGCCCGTGACGCCGATCACGGTAGGGCGGCCATCGTTTCTCCCATATTGGCGCTGTGCGTCCGTGGAAAGCACTCGCGACTTCGCTGTGCGCGGTGACGGTCTGTGCTTGTTTTGGAACCGATCCCGGAAGGGCTCCTGCGGTCAGCGTGGCGCCATCCTCCGAACTCCGCCAGATCCTCTCGGTGGGCCTCATCCCCGGGTTGTCCTCGTCCGATTTCCAGGATCTTCGAGCCGGGGTTTCGAGCCTCTACGAGCAGACCGGTTTTCTCCCTTTGTGGATCGAAGTCGGAAAGCTCACTCCCAAAGGGCAGGCAATTCTCGATGCGTTAGCGAAGGGAAGCGCAAAAGGCCTCAATCCGCAGGACTATGACGCCGATCTCCTGGCTGAATGGGCTCGCCGGTTGCAAGCTGCGCCTGACGACGACCCACTCGCGATCGCCAAACTCGACATCGCCATGACGGTCGATCTCATGAGGTACGCCTCCGCCCTCCACCAGGGCAGGGTCGATCCGCGCGAGGTTCACTTTGCCATCGGTTCCAAAGATCGGCTCGATCCCGCTGCCTTCGTTCGGGAGTATCTCGATACGACCCAGAGCCTGTCCGATCTGCTGGCCCGGCTGGAACCTCCCTTCAGCGGTTACAGAAAAACCCTGGCGGCCCTGGTTCGTTACCACCAGCTCTCTGCACAGGAGGCCGCCCAAATGCCTGCTCGTCCTCGATTGCCCCTGCGTCGCGGAGAGAAGTATGTCGACCTTCCGGCATTCGCAGCGCGGCTTGCCTTGCTGGGCGATCTGGCGCCGCAGACGGAGGGTACCGGCGAGGTCTATGAGGGCCCTGTCCTCGAAGCCGTGAAGCGATTTCAGGTTCGACACGGGATTGCGGGTACGGGGATCGTCGACCTCGCTACCTGGAGGGCGCTGACGATTCCGCTATCTCAGCGCCACGAACAACTGGCTTTGGCCCTGGAGCGGTGGCGTTGGATTCCCGCCGCCGTCAGGCCTGCCATCGTAGTCAACATTCCCGAATTCGAATTGCGCGCCTACGACGAGAACCGGCAACTGGTGCTGCGTATGCACGTCATCGTGGGAAAGGCCTATCGTCACAAGACGCCGATCTTCGAAGACAATCTGGAGAGCGTCATTGTGCGGCCATGGTGGAATGTCCCGTTCAGTATCCAGAGGGGCGAGATGGTACCGCTGATTCGCAGAAATCCCGACTATCTGGCGAAAAACGATCTTCAGATCGTCGATGAAAAGAGTCGGCCCGTGTCCTGGAATCCTCAGGATCCTCCCATCGACCGTTTGGCGTCAGGAGATCTCCGGCTGAGGCAGCGGCCGGGGCCAGAGAACTCCCTGGGCCTCCTGAAGTTCGATTTTCCCAATGATTATTCCGTGTACATGCACGGCACGCCGGCGCGTCAGCTGTTTTCCCGCGCCCGCCGCGATTTCAGTCACGGGTGCATTCGTGTTGAGGATCCGGAGTCCCTCGCCGCGTGGGTCCTGCGTGATCATCCAGCGTGGACCCGCGAGAAAATCGCGGCGGCGTGCAACGGTGAGACCACTGTCAGAATCCCTTTGCGCCAGCCCCTTGCCGTGCTGGTTCTCTACGGCACTGCGATTGTTGAAGACAGCGGGGAGGTCCGTTTCTTCGACGATATCTACGGATACGATGCGGAGCTTCGAGCCGCTTTGGCCGCGAAAAAGCGAGCATCTTCCGGCTCCTGAAGGGCTGCAAAGCGAATCAAGAAGGTCGGGAACCTGCTCCGTCTTTTCGGTGCCGCACTCCAATCCCAGGAGCACCGCTTGCGATCAGTCCTCATCGCGGGCGGCGGAAGCGAGGCTCGCGCAACGGAGATTCGGTGCTGCTGAAGCCGATGCCGGACCCACCCGCTTGCGCCACTCGACCGTCATCGCGGCGGGTGCCGAGACTATGCCGGCTGGTTCTGAGCATGTCGAGTTCCGCCCGCGTCTGCAAATAGGCAAGAACCTCATTGCGGGAAATCAGCCCCACGAAATTTCCCTCGCTGATGACCGGGAGCTGATTCACATCCTGCCGTGTCATCGTAGCAAGCGCTTCCAGCAGAGGCGCCTCCGGCTTCACGAATTCACAGTCTGCCAATGACCGCATGATGGCGCGAACCGGAGTTCCTGACCAGCAGGCGCGATCCACCCGGCGCAGGTCGTGCAGCGTGAGGATCCCCGTGGGCCGCCCGCTTTCCTCCACAACGAAACATCGTCTCCCGCTGCGCAGCAGTTCATGATCGACGAAATTCTGAACCGTCATCCCTGCGTCGACCGTTGCAGGACGGGAGATCATGAGACCGGAAACTCTGACATCGCGGAGTTCCTGTTTCAACAGCAGTTCCATGTGCGCTTCCCGGGACGCCTGCAGGAGGAACCAGCCCAGAAATGCGATCCAGAGGCCACCAAGCCCACCGCCCCGGAAATAGTCGATGATTCCTGCTGCAATGAACGTGATCGCGAGGAAGTTGCCCGCCAACGCCGCGGTTCTGGTGGCCTTCTCCAGGTTCCCGGAACGCGACCAGAGGAACGCCCGCAGGACCCGGCCGCCGTCCATCGGATATCCCGGCAGCAGGTTGAAGACGGCCAGAAGAAGATTGATGTAACCCAGCCACAGAAGCATGGCAGCGAGCGGCTTCACGGCTGCCAATCCCGGCAGGTGGACGAGTGCCAGAAACAGGATGCCCAGCGCCGCACTCGTCAGCGGACCGGCAATGGCGATGCGGAACTCAGACGCGGCGGTCGGGACTTCACCTTCAATCTGAGAGACACCGCCCAGGGCGAACAGCGTGATCTCCCGCACATGCAGTCCGTAACGCAGCGCCAGAAGGGAATGAGAAAGCTCGTGCAGCAGCAGTGACAGGAAGAACAGCAATGTGGCGGCACCAGCCCAGGCGCTCCATATCAGGGGAGACCCCTGCGGGGATCCCCGATGGAAGCCTGCATACAGAGAAAAGAAGAGCAGAAGGGCAATGAGGAACCAACTGTAATGCAGACCGATACGGATTCCATGGATCCTGCCGAGAGCAATCTGCGAGCGCATTCCGCTTTCCTCTTGGTAAGGAGATCGAAGCAATTCAAACGCCAAGCGATGCGGCGCCCATCGTCGTGATCTGGCTGGCGAACACAGCGGCCTGGGCGTGCTGCAGACCGGCGACGCAGGTTTTGCGTTGGATGAACTCGTCGATGGTCGCGGGCTGCTCCGGGCGGTTACTTCCTGACTCTTCCGTCCGAATGTTGCGACATATCCGTCCTGGGTTTATGACGTCCTTGAGGACGGTGGTGCCGCAGCCCGAGCGTTTCCGCAAGGATTTCCTGCGACTCGCGTTTTCGATTCGGGAGCTCTCTTCGATCGGCTAGCAAAGAACCTGAAGGTTTTCCGAGTCCGTTGGACTGGATGCGGGACGCAGTTGCGATCCAGGGGGTCTCCAGGTTTCGACGGTGAATTTCTGAGCGCAATGGCCGCACAACCAGATAGGCCGCTTCTGCGTCCTGTCTACACCCGTTTTATCAATCCAATAGAGACTTCCATTCCGCAAGTAGATGGATTCCCGCCGGCAATCAGGATTGGCACAAACCATAGCATTCCCCTCTCCTCGGGTTATGCAATCAAATGGCCACCGGAAGAGTCGCGACACAATGAAGGAGCACCTCACCGGAATCGCGGAGCTGGCGTTCTATGAAACATCCTGAAGCCTGGAATCAGAGACTTCATCAAAAGACGAATAACGTCACGGGCCGCATCCCGGCAGCCAAGGGAAGGCGGCACGCGCGTGGCGGTGGTGCTTTCTGAGGCGGGGTACTATGAGGTGCACGCCGAGCAGGCACGCGGCAAGAGAACTACAGCTGGCGCAGGAGGTGTGCTCTACATTCCGGCATTGCTGGTTCGGATGCGGAAGACGTACGCGATGTCGTTGGGCTTCGCCTGGGGCAGATCGATGACGAGACCGGTGGGCGTCTGTTCCCAGTGCAGGGAGGCGGTCGATCCCAGCAGGGCGATGCCGGCGATGGGGCTTTGCAGGTAAGGCGTGTCTTTGTACAGCGTGCGCACGCGCAGCTTGCCGGTTGTAGGCCAGCCGAGCGCGATCGCGTACAGGGTGTCCCCCTTGCGCGTGAAGCGGATATCTTCCGCGGTGAAGGTCTTGATGTCGCTGCCGAGTTTGGCGCTGCCGGCGTCGCTGGTGGGGCCCTCGCCGTAGAGGAGCCACGGGCGGGTTCCGTAGATCGCTTCGCCGTTCACGCGCAGCCAGTCGCCCATGGCGAGCAGGATTTTGCGGGCTTGTTCAGGAATGGTGCCGTCGGATTTGGGACCGACGTTGAGAAGCAGGTTGCCGTTCTTGCTAACGACGTCGACTAACTCATCGATGAGCGAGCGGGCGTCGCGGTAGGAATCGTTCTCGACATATCCCCAGGAGTGAATGCTGACCGAGGTGTCGGTTTGCCAGGGGAGGAGCCGAAGCTGATCCATCTTGCCGCGCTCGATGTCGAGCAGGGCGGTGTTCTCCGGGAAAGCGTGATCTTTGTAGGTGAGAACGACGCCGGTCTTCCGCTCGGCGGCGCGGTCGTAGTCGTAGGCGGCGAGCTTCTGCAGATACGGCTGGAAAGCAGGCTGGCCGATCCACCAGTCGAGATAGAGGATGTCGGGGTGGTACTTATCGATAATCTCGGTGGTGCGGCCGAGCCAGTCTTCGAGGAAGGCGCGATCGGGAGGGAGCCAGCGCTCGAGATGGTTGGGATCGGGTTCGCCTTTGCCCGTGACTCCAGGCAGATTCATGGGCTGGGCGGGGCCGTAGATTCCGGCGTACTGCGGATCGCGGACATCGGAATCGAACTGCATGCCGCCGTCGTACCACCACCAGTGCTCGGCGCGGTGCGAGGATGCGCCGAAGTGCAGGCCGGCGGCGCGGGCGGCTTTCGCGATCTCGCCGACGACGTCGCGTTTAGGGCCCATGCGCGCGGCGTCCCAGGTGGTGAGGTCGGAGTTGTACATGGGGAAACCGTCGCAGTGTTCGGCGACAGGCACGACGTAGCGGGCGCCGGCACGGCGGAAGAGATCGACCCAGGCATTGGGATCGAAGTGGCTGGCGGTGAACATGGGGATGAAGTCCTTGTAGCCGAACTTCGATTCCGGTCCCCACGTGGCTACCTGATGCTGGTAGGCCGGGCTCCCCTGGATATACATGTTGCGCGGATACCACTCGTTGGCGAATGCGGGCACCGAGTAGACGCCCCAGTGGATGAAAATGCCGAACTTGGCATCACGGAACCAGTCGGGCGTCTGCCAGCGGGCCAGCGACTGCCAGGAGGGAGTGTAGGGACCCTGGCGCACGACCTGGTCTATCTCAGCGAGGCGCTTCTGCAGCGCCGAGTTTGACTGCGCCATCGCCGCCGAGGCCCACAGGAGGGTGGCGAGGCCGGTGAGTGCGGCAGTTCGTGCGCGGGCAGGAAGGCGGGGCGGCGATGGGAAGCTGGCTCTCATTAGTAAAAAAAGATTGCTGTTGACAGGTCTGCGGTCCGCATTCGAGACTTTTGGCACTTGCAGCGGTTCACCGTTTTCGGCTCCCAAAGTGTAGCTCAAGAAAGCGCCGTTTCCCGCTCAGCGATAGATTTACGTGCTCTGCGAAGACGGCGTCGGGTTCAGCCCAGCAGAGGGTTCCGAGGATCGGGAGGGGGTTCAATCGACTTGACTGTGCGATGCGTAAATTGCTTTTATATGTGAAAAATTTGAGATTGGCCTTCCGTTTCGATGTCTGCGAAGGGTTCAAGCCTTCGAGACTCGCGGCAGGGTTTACGGAGCGGGCCTACGAACTCATTCGGCGACGTTATCGGAGCGGGCGATCCACGACAGATGGAATTTTCGCTTCGAGCCAGTCTTTAGCCGACTGAGAGCCTCCCTTGGGAGAGCTGCGGCTCTCCCCCATTTTTTGGGGGTTCTGTTGCTTATGATGGGCTTGCGTCATCGATGAGGTGCGAGTTGTTGCGTTCTTTCCGCCGAATGCTCTCTTGTGGTTTGCCGCTGCTTCCTGGACTCGCCGGCTGCGTTTTATTGTTGCCGATGATTGTGCGAGCGGAGCCGCATGCACAGGCGGGGAGCCTTGTGGGGGCGGAGCTGCGCTGCGATGCGCGGGAGAATCCG
>JBKICP010000141.1:0-5311 GCA_046567085.1 Acidobacteriota bacterium | reverse complement strand
AAGTGCGGGTTCGGGCTCTGGATCGGGAACGAGCGGCAGCGGTTCTTCCGGGAGCGGATCGGGGAGCACTGGCAGCGGCAGCTCGGGCTCGGGTTCGGGCTCTGGATCGGGAACGAGTGGCAGCGGTTCTTCCGGGAGCGGATCGGGGAGCACTGGCAGCGGCAGCTCTGGCTCTGGCTCGAGCGGTTCGGGATCGGGTGGCAGCGGTAGCTCGGGGCCTGGTTCGGGCGGGGCGACAGGTGCGCTGGGACTGCTTCCGGCGGGCGCGATTCGCGTGGATGCGATCCAGTCGCTGAGCACGTGGCAGGCAGCCTACGATACGGGGACGAGCGGATCGACCGGGAGCGCGAGCGGGGCGAGCCATCTGGTCGGGACGCCATCGCTGAGCGGCAGCGCGCGGGAGTTCTCGACGGACTATTCGAATTACGGCGGGGAGCGTTACTACGTTTCCTTCGGGCAGGACACGGAGGCCCGGCATTTCCTGTATGACACATGGGTGTATCTCGACGGCTCAGTGAGCAGTGTGGCGAACCTCGAGATGGACATGAACCAGGTGCTGGCCAACGGGCAGACGGTGATTTACGGGTTCCAGTGCGATGGCTGGTCGAGCACGTGGGACTACACGACGAATGCGGGAACGCCGGAGAAGCCGGTGGATCAGTGGCTGCACTCCGACCAGGCGTGCAACGTGCAGGCGTGGAGCCAGAACACGTGGCATCACGTGCAGGTGGCGTACTCGCGGGATGACGCGGGGAATGTGACCTATCAGTCGGTATGGCTGGACGGGGTGGAGCAGGACATCAACGTGACGGTCCCGTCGGCCTTTGCGCTGGGGTGGGGATCGACGCTGCTGACGAACCTGCAGGTGGATGGGCGCGAGAGCACGAGCGGAACCTCGACGCTCTATATGGACCAGCTGACTGTGTATCGGTGGTAGCCGGGAGCCGGGAGCTGGGTCACAGCCTGACGGTGGCGCAGTCTTCTACAATGAGGGCGATTGTGGAGGACACGAACGATGCAGGTTGGACGATCTTTGCGGTGGTTGGTTGCCGTGGCGGTTCTGGGCGCGGCGTGCGGTGGGGCGGCGTGGGGACAGTCGGCGACGACGATTCCGAAGGATGCGGTGGTGCAGCCGGCGGCTCTGCATCAGGAACTCGCGGCTCATCCGCATGCAGCGCTGATCCTGCAGGTAGGGTCGCGGATGATGTTCGATCAGGGGCACATTCCGGGATCCGAATATGCCGGGCCGGGTTCGCAGCCGGAGGGGCTGCAGGCGCTGCGGATGCGCGTGGGGTCGCTGCCGCGGTCGAAGCCGATCGTGCTGTACTGCGGCTGCTGTCCATGGGATAAGTGCCCGAATGTGGCTCCCGCGTGGGATCTGCTGCATGGGATGGGCTTCACGCATGTGCGGGTGCTCTATCTTGCGAATAACTTTGGCGCGGACTGGGTCGCGCGAGGATACGCCGCTGATCGCGCACAGTAAGAATCGGACACGACGGTTGTTAGCCGGTGCGGCGCTGCTCTTTCTGCTGAGCGGCGCCGTCGGCGCGCAGGAGCCGACCTCGCTGGTGGGGCGGCGGGCGCCGGTCTTCTCGCTGGACGACCTGCATCACGGGCATGTGGATCTGGCAGCGTATCGCGGGAAAGTCGTGCTGCTGAATTTCTGGGCGACGTGGTGCGGCCCGTGCAAGGTGGAGATGCCGCGCTTCATGGCGTGGCAGAAGCAGTATGGCGCACAGGGCCTGCAGGTGATCGGCGTCTCGATCGACGACAGCGCGGCTCCGGCGCGCGCGTTCGTGGACAAGCTGCACGTGAACTATCCGGTGGTGATGGGGAGCGCGAAGCTGGGCGAGCGGTACGGCGGCGTGCTCGGGGTCCCGGTGACCTTTCTGATCGACCGCGCGGGCATTGTGCGGGCGCGCTACGACGGGGAAGAGCATCTGGCGGCCGAAGAGCGGCAGCTGCAGGGAATGCTGAAGACGCGGTAGCCGGTGGCCTGTAGCCGGTAGCTGGGAGCCGGTAGCCGGTAGCCTGGCTGACTTTCGTTACCTGTCCTTCCCACAGATTCCATCCATACGGGCGTTTGTGCTGTAGACTGACGGGCGGTCTGCGGGATCGAGAGGGCATGCGTGCGATCGCATTCCCCGATGGCCGTGTTTTGAAAATCAGGGGGACAGCATGAATCGGTACGGGATGCGCTGGCTGACGTTTTGCGGGGGAGCCCTGTTGTTGACGTGCGGGATCGCGGCGCAGACGGCGCCGGTGGTGACAGGCGATGCGCGCGTGGATGAACTGCTGAGCAAGATGACCCTGAAGGAAAAGATCACGCTGATTCATGGGACGCAGGAAGATCCGGCGGTGTACCAGGGGCAGGCGGGCTATCTGGCGGGGATTCCGCGGCTGGGGATTCCCGGGCTGCGCATGGCGGATGGGCCTCCGGGGGTGCTGACGCGGGTGCCGAGCGCGGCGGAGACGGCGACGATGGGGGTGGCGGCGACCTTCAGCGCGCACGATGCGGAAGAGAACGGGGTGGTGATCGGGCGGGAGGATCGCGCGGCGGGGATCGATGTGAGCCTGCAGCCGTTTGTGAATCTCGATCGCGATCTGGAGTTCGGGCGCGGGTACAACACGTTCGGCGAGGATCCCTATCTGACGAGCGTGATGGGCGCCGAGGAGATCCGGGGGATTCAGGCGCAGCACGTGATGGCGCAGGTGAAGCATTATGTGGGGTACGACTCGCCGAACGAGAACACGTATATCGACGATCAGACGCTGCGTGAGGTGTATGTGGCGCCGTTCGATGCGGCGGTGAAGGCGGGCGTGGCGTCGATGATGTGCTCGTACAACAAGCTGAACGGCGTGTTTGCGTGCGGGAACAAGGAGACGCTGACGACCATCCTGCGGGATCAGGTCGGGTTCAAGGGGTTTGTGACGTCGGACTGGGGTGCGGTGCACGCGGTGGACTTCATCAACGCAGGGCTGGACATGGAGATGCCGGGGGAGCCGAAGCCGGGATCGGCACTGACTCTGCCGTCGTTTTTCGATCTGCAGCCGGTGCCGCCGCCTCCGCCGCCGCATGCGCAGGAAGATCTGATGGCGATGTTTGGCGGACATATTCCGGAAGAGCCGGCGCCGGAGCGTGGAGGCGGGGGGAACTGGGGCGTCAAGCTGAATCCGGAAAAGATCGAGCAGGCGCTGAAGGACGGCACGGTGAGTGAAGCGACGGTCACGCAGGCCGCGGGGCGGGTGCTGTACGAGATCGTGAAGTTCGGCTACATGGACGGCATGCAGAAGCACAACGTGACGCCGCAGGAGGTGGAGGCGAACGCGAAGATCATCGAGAAGACCGGCGAAGATGCGGCGGTGCTGCTGAAGAACGAGGATCATGTGCTGCCGCTGCAGGCGGCGGATCTGGGTTCGGTGGTACTGATCGGGCCGACGGCCGCGCAGGTGGACGCGATCGGGATCAACGGAGAGCGGAGCGTGGGGCTGCCGTGGCGCCAGGTGGGTCCGCTGGCGGCGATGAAGAAGATCTCGGGGAATGCGCAGATCCAGTTTGCGGTGGCGGATGACATGACGGGCACGACGATTCCGGCGAGTGTGCTGAGCCACGACGGCAAGCCGGGTCTGATGCGGACGGGTGGTGGTGGTTCGCAGGTGGATGCGGAGCTGAACTTCACCAAGGAGAAGGGCAACGCGCTGCCGCCGAATTCGAAGCTGACATGGAAGGGGACGCTGACGGCTTCGCATGCGGGGAACTACTGGATCTATCTGCAGGCGATGGGCACGAACGCTGAATTTTCACTCGACGGCAAACAGCTGGCGCGGACGGGTGCGTTCCAGGGCGGGGTGCACGGGGACATTCTGCAGGCGAACCAGGACAACGTGGTGCCGACGCCGGACGGTCTGGATAACGTGCGGCGTGCGGTGGAGCTGACGGCGGGAGCGCATGCGATTGAGGTGGAGATTTCGCCGGATACGTCAGGCGCGCCGGTGCAGGTGCGGCTGAACTGGTACACGCCGGAGCAGCGGGTAGCCGATCACGAAGCGGCGATTGCTGCTGCGAAGAAGGCAAAGGTGGCGGTGGTGTTTGTATGGACGCGGCTGCGGCCGGTGTTCGGACTGCCGGGCGATCAGGACAAGCTGGTGGAGGAAGTGGCGGCGGTGAATCCGAACACGGTTGTGGTGTTGAACACGAGCCAGCCGGTGGCGCTGCCATGGGTGGACAAGGTGAAGGGTGTGGTGGAGATGTGGTGGCCGGGCGATGAGGGCGGTTGGTCGACGGCGAATGTGCTGCTGGGGAAGGTGAGTCCGGCGGGCCGGCTGCCGGTGACGTGGGCGAAGGCACTGACCGATTATGCAGCGACGGATCCACGGTATCCGGAACGCAGCGGGAAGGGCGTCGATGGCAAGACGACGTACAGCGAAGGGGTCAATGTCGGCTACCGGTGGTTCGATAAGGAGAAGATCGATCCGCTGTTCCCGTTTGGGTATGGGTTGAGCTATACGACGTTTGCGTACACGGGACTGAAGACGGCAAGAGCTGCAGACGGCGGCGTGGACGTGACAGTGGAGATCCGGAACACGGGCAGTGTGGATTCCGATGAGGTGGCGCAGGTGTATCTGGGTGCGCCGGCGGGAGCGCCGGAGGGCGTGCAATTCCCGGTGCGGGCGCTGGCGGCGTTCGATCGGGTGCAGGTTCCGGCGGGGCAGACGCGAACGGTGACTCTGCATGTCCCGTTGCGGCAACTGCAGTACTGGTCGACGAAGGAGCAGAAGTGGGTGACGGCGCAGGGCGAGAGGACGCTGGGTGTGGGGGGCTCCTCGCGGTCGCTGCCGCTGCACACGGAGATCGACGCGGCGAAGCTGTAAGGGGAAGGTAACGGCAGTCCCATGGGGGCCGTGGTGGTCTTTGGGGGTCGTGGCTGCGACAACGGGTACGAGCTCCAATCCGGGCAGAGTTCGGCATGGAAACCGTTTCCCGCGAAGGGAAATAGTTCTGGCTTCTAACTAAAGGGCCGGATCGTCGCTTCATCGCTCCTCGCGATCATGGTGATCGGCTTTTTGATTTTCGGTTGGGCGATCCCTGCAAGCTGCTCATTCTGCGGGGGGATAACCAAGGTGTGGCCTCCAGGGCCGGTATCTTGATAAAACGCTTGACAACTGCAGAAAACGCTTGTTAGCCTTGCGGACTGATCCCGGAAAAGCGTCACGTTGATAACGTCCTGGTCAGGAACAACTGACACCGAGATCAAGGCAGGTTTGCTGACACGTAGATGAGACCTGCCAGTTGTACTGGGCCCTTAGTTGA
>JBKICP010000140.1:0-9361 GCA_046567085.1 Acidobacteriota bacterium | reverse complement strand
CGCAGTTCAACTTCAACGTTGCTGCCTCGCAGCCCACGCAATCGAACGAGTACGGCATCCGCATCGACCACAACCTCAACGACAGGACCCGCATCTACGGCCGCTGGTCGCAGAAGTTCGAAACCAAATCCGGAACCCCCGCCTATTACGGCAACGATCCGGCCGGACCCGAGGTCTCCAATCCTGACAATCGCTACTCCATCGCGCTCGGTGGATCAAGGGTCTTCTCTCCCAGCTTCATCATGAACGCCAACACCACCTTCGTCCGCTGGGTCGAGGGCAACGTGGTTCAGAACTACGGCTTCAGGTCCTCGACCCTCGGCCTGCCCTCCGAGATCGATTCAATCTCCCCGCAGTTTCCCCAGTTCCAGATCTCCAACTATGCTCCCCTCGGTGCCCGCCAGGGGTTTGGCCAGTTTCATTCCCCCAATAACATTGGCAGCCTCTCCATCGACTTCAATAAGACTTACAAAAATCAGTCGCTCTCCTTTGGCTACATGGGTGTCATCAACCAACTCTTTGGCGGCAGAATCAGCCCCACCGTTTTTTGCTTTACCAACGGCATGACCTCCGGTCCGGATCCCACCAATCCGGCGACCTCCGGCGATGGCTTTGCCTCGTTCATGGCAGGAGCCGGCGCAACTTCCTGTAATGGCAACGGCGGCGAAAGCGGATACACCGGATTCAATGCGTTTAACGCGCCCACGAAGTACTACCACGGCGAGTATCTGCAGGACGACTGGAGAGCCGCCCGCAATCTGACCATCAACCTGGGCCTCCGTTACGAAGTCCAGACTCCCATCCGCGCCCGCCACGACGAACAGGCTTACTTCGACTTCCACGCACTCAATCCCGTCAGTGCCGAGGTCAACAGGCCCGTCTACGGCGAAGTGGTCTACAGCAACCCGGGCAACCGCGATATGTATCAGCCGAACTGGGGAGATATGGCGCCTCGCGCCGGATTCTCATGGTCCATTACTCCGAAGCTTGTCATGCGCGGAGGTGTCGGACTCTATTACTCCACCAATTATCTCGGCGGCAGCGCCACCCCAGGCTATTCGCGGCAAACCCCGTGGCAGGGCACCATCGATGGCGTCACCGTCAATCAGTCGCTCGCCCAGGCCTTCTCCGGTGGAATCCTCCCCGTCATCGGAAATGGCCAGGCCGGCCTCACCAACGTCGGTCAGAGCGGCGGCGGCACCAACTGGTATCGGCCTGACCCCACCGTCAAGCAGTTCATGTACGGTTTCCAGTACGGATTTAGCCCGTCCAATCTGCTCGACGTAAGCTATGTGGGAAACCGTGGCACCAAAATGATCCTCGGCAGCATGAACTACGGTGAACTCGATCCCAGCTACCTCGCGATGGGCAATGCCCTCAACGATCCCGTCGCCAATCCCTTCCAGAATTCCGCCGCCGGCCAGGGGAGCCCCTGTCTCGCGGGCGCTACCGTCCCCGCAGCCCAACTGCTCCTGCCCTTTCCGGAGTACTGCGGCGGCGGCAATGTCGGCGCCGGTCAGGAGCCCATTGGTCAGTCGAACTACAACGCACTGCAGGCCAATTTCACCCATCGCGAAACATGGGGCCTCACCTTCATGGCCTCGTATACTTATGCGAAGTTCCTCGACGACGTGGGCGGCCCGGAAGAATGGGGTTCCATCTCCAGCGGCGGTGGCACCATTCGCAATTACTACAACCTCAGGGGCGATTGGTCGGTCGACTCCACCGATATCCCGCAGGGCGTCGTCTTGAACTACGTCTATGAGATTCCCGTAGGCAGAGGCAAGAAAATTGGTTCCGGCATGAATGCCGTCGAAAATGCAGTAATCGGCGGCTGGCAGTTCTCCGGCATCTCCAACTTCAAAGCCGGCTTCCCGCTCAGCATCGCCAACGGCGGCGCCAATCCCGCCAGCCTGTGGGGCGGCAATCAGCATGCCACCCTGACCGGACAGCGATTGAAAAGTGGGGCCTGCAATAACGGCGAATCCGTCGGACATGACGTTTGCTGGTTCAACCCGACGGCCTTCGCGCAGACCCCTGCCTACCAGTTCGGAGACGCGCCCCGCTACTTCTCGAACCTGAGAGCGCCGGGTTACAACGATACCGACTTCGCCATCCAGAAATGGTTCAACCCAGGAGAGAAAATTCATATCCAGTTCCAGGCGCAGATGTTTAACTTCGTCAACCACGCTAACTTCGATTCGCCCGACATAGCCTGGGGAGACCAGAACTTCGGCCAACCCACCAATACGCAGGGTCCGCGCCAGGTGCAGTTCGCCCTCCGTGTCTCTCGGTAAGCAGCTCATGCGTCGATCCGCAGTCACCGTCTGGATCGCCGTCGCGCTGATCGGATTCACGGTCAGAGCGATGGCGGCTGCAGACAATCAGGACTCCGGCCTGCAATCGCTCCTGGCGCAGGCCGGCGCGGCTCAGTCCCGCGGTGACTTCACCGCAGCCGCTGCTGCTTACCGTGAAGCGGTCGCCCTCGATCCCGGCATTCCCGAACTCTGGGCCAACCTCGGGCTCATGCAGCATGAGCTGGGCCGCTCCTCCGAAGCCCTCGATAGTTTCCAGCACGCCATTCGGCTCAAGCCATCGCTCTTTGTCCCTCAGCTATTCTCCGGCGTCGAATATCTCGATACCGGGCATCCCGAGAAAGCTGCTGCCTTTCTCGAAAATGCCGTCAGGCTGAATCCGCGCGATCCCCAGGCGCAGAGCAGCCTCGGCAAAGCCTATGCCATGAATGGCGATGGCGCCCGGGCCGCCGCGTGTTATCGCAGAGCTACTTCGCTCAGGCCGGATGATGGCAGCCTCTGGGTCGATCTCGGTACGGCTTACCTGCAGCAGGTGGAAGAGGATGCGCGCAGGATGAGCACAGCCTTCCAGCACTCGCCCTGGTTCAACCTGCGAGCAGGCGAGATCTTCGCCGAGGAAGGGAAGCTGGTGCAGGCCGCCGAGGCATTCGGCGCTGTCGCCGCTGCCCCCTCGCCGCCGCCTTGCGCCCACGCAGAATTCGGCATCACCCTTCTTCGCCAGCAGAAGGTCACCGAAGCCCGCAGGCAGTTTGAGCTCGAAACCGCCGCGCACTCCCACTGCGCTCTCGCGCCGCTTGGTCTTGCCATAACCGATCTCGCCGATGGTCATGCAAAGAATGCGCTGCATGAAATTGAGCCGCTGGTCGCCGCCGACCGCGGCTTCGTCGCTTCCAGTCTCCCTCTGTTCCGAGGCGCGGTCACAACAGAACAGGTCCATTCCCTTGCTGCCGCCATGCAGCCCGATCCGGGGGATCTCTCTGCCAGAACCGTCTCGCTCCTCGAAAGTGCCCTGCCCTCAGACAGCTCCTCGCCATCGATCCCCGGACAGGAAGACGAGCCGGCGCAGATGGCCGCAGCAGCGAACACACCGCCCGGGCAACTCGATGCCACAGGCAGGTATAGCGCGTGCGATCGCGTCCTGAGTGCTTCCGCGAAGGTTGTTACGAATTCTCAGCGGCAGTTACTCGCGGCCTGTTCCTTCTATGCCGGAGATTATCTGACGACCGCAGCCGTCGCACAGCGTCTCCGCAGCAGCCCCTCTGCCGAGGCCGAAGGGCTCTACTGGGAGAGCAAGGCGGACGAGAGCCTGGCCGTGAACGCGCTCGCCCGTGCCGGACAGATCTCGCCCAATTCTTCTCGCATGCACGTCCTGCTCGGAGATACCTTCCGCCAGAAACGGAAATGGGGGGAAGCGGAAAGCCAGTACCGCCAGGCCGCTGCCCTCGATCCGAAGAGCCGTGACGCCCGTCTCGGTCTTGGAATCACGCTCTTTACGGAGCTGAAGACCGACGAGGCACTGGAAGTCGATCGTGCACTCCTGGTCGAGAATCCCGAAGATCCTGAAGCCAACCTCCTGGCCGGGGAAATTCTTGTCCGTCAGAATCGCTTTGCCGAGGCTCGCCCCTGGCTCCTGCGATGCGCCAACCTCAAACCGGAACTCCTTCCCCGCCTCCACGCCCTCCTCGGCCGTGTCGATGCCGAGACAGGACGAACCGAGGAAGCCATCGCTGAATATAAGCTTGGCCTGCCTTCTGATGAAGACGGCAGTCTGCACTTCCAGCTCGGCCGCCTCTACCAGAAGACAGGAAACAGGACCGCTGCCGAAGAAGCCTTCCGCGAATCCAAACGCATCACGAATCACTTCAACGATCTGGCGCGCATCGGGCTGGAAGAAAGCGCTACAGATATCAGCCACCAGTAACGGGCATGTCCGCACGAATTCCCGATTCTTCAGGAGCCTTCATTTCATGTGCCATCGTTCTCTCCGGGTTCTCTCCGCCTTCAGTGGATGCCTGCTCTTAGTTGCCAGTGGCGCGGTCGCTCATACCGACGCGCAGACTATGGACCGCGTCGCGGACGGCGTCATCGTCCATGCGCGCAAAGGAGTGGTGCGCGTTCAATTGTGCACGGACAGAGTCGTCCACATCATCGCGGGAGAAACGGAGGCAACGCGAAAGGACCTGGTCCCGACCGTCGTCGAACCGTGCTCCGGAGTCGCCTTCACCACATCCTCCCGCGCCTCTGCATTTCAGGTAAGAACCAGCCAGATTGTCATTAGAATCGATAAGTCAACCGGTGCCGTTCAGTTTTCCGACCTTGCCGGTCATACACTCCTTGGCGAACCCTCGGACGGGGGACGAAACCTCGGCTCCGATGTCAGCAGCGAATTTTCCCATGGAATCCAGCAGACCTTCCTCCTCTCCCCGGACGAAGCCCTTTATGGTCTGGGGCAGCATCAGGAAGGGTTCTTCAATGTGCGCGATATTCCCATTCGCCTCCTGCAGGCCAATACGAATATCGCAACTCCATTCCTGATATCGACCAAAGGCTATGGCTTGCTCTGGAACAATGCCGCCCTGACGGACTTCGACCCTCCCAACGAATCAATCGCTCTGGACGACAAAGGCGAAGGGTCCTTCACGACTGGCCCGGAGGGAATTTACGGGTTTCTTCTTTGTGGAAACTTTCGCAAGAAGCTGTTTCTCTCCGTGAACGGACAGAAGGTCATCGATCTTGAGAATATGTGGGTCGCCGGATCCGGCAGTGGCAAGATGCATCTCGCTGCCAACACAACCTATAAGATAGTTGCCCAAACAGGAGGGGATACCCGGCTCTTCGTGCGCAAACCATCGGACACGATGGCCTTCCGTTCCCAGGCCGGGTCCTCCGTCGACTATTACTTCCTGGATGGCCCGCAGCCCTCCGATGTCATCGCCGCTTATCGCAATCTCACCGGCAACGCTCCGCTGCTTCCTCGCTGGGCCTACGGCTTCTGGCAATGCCGTGAACGCTATTCCAGCCAGCAGCAGATTCTGGATACTGCGGCCGAGTTCCGCAAACGTCAGATCCCGGTCGACGTACTCGTCCAGGACTGGCAGTACTGGGGCAAATATGGCTGGAACGCGATGCGCTTCGATGAAACCGAATATCCCGACCCGGCTGCGATGATGTCCGAACTCCACCGCCAGGACCTGCACATGGTCATTTCTGTGTGGGCAAAGTTCGGAGCCGAGACCGCCGTCGATCAGCAATTCAAGGCCGCACACCTCGTCCTCACCAGTACCGCCAGCACCGGGGAGCCCGGCGAGTCAGCGGAGCGCGAGAACTGGGCCGACCTCTTCAATCCCCAGGCGCAAAAAATGTTCTGGTCCGATATCAACCGCAATCTCTTCCGCGACGGACTCGACGGCTGGTGGCTCGATGCTTCCGAACCGGAAGGGGATCCGCTCCGGAACGACGATACCTATCTCGGGCCAGGAACCATTGTGCGTAATGCCTTCCCGCTGTTTGAAACCTCTGCCGTATACCACGGCCAGCGGTCAACCGACAAAAACAAGCGCGTCGTGATCCTCTCCCGCTCGGCCTACCCAGGTCAGCAGCGGAATGCTTCAATTTCCTGGTCCGGAGATATCTCGGCGAACTGGGAGACCCTCCGCCGCCAGATACCCGCAGGCCTCAGCTTCTCCATGTCCGGATTCCCCTACTGGACAACCGACATCGGAGGATTTTTCCGCCCGCAGGACCAGTACACCTCCGAGGCCTACCACGAGTTACTCATTCGCTGGTTCGAGTTCGGCGCCTTCTGTCCCATCTTCCGGATTCATGGTTTCCACTCCCGAACCGAAATGTGGAATTACGGACCGGAAGTAGAAAAGGATCTAACCGCATACGATCGGCTGCGCTATCGCCTGTTGCCCTATATCTACTCCACGGCCTGGCAAGTGACAAACCGCGGCGAATCGATCATGAAATCGCTGCCCGCCCTGTATCCGAACGATATCTCCCTGCGCGATGTAGACAATCAGTATTTCTTCGGGGATTCTCTCCTCGTAAACCCTGTTACCGACCCAGGCGCAACGTCGCGCAGCATCGTCCTGCCCCCCGGCGATAACTGGATCGACTTCTGGACCGGGCGAACCTACCGCGGCGGCCAGTCCATGACCGCCGATGCTCCGCTGGATCGGATTCCGATTCTGGTGAAGAGCGGCAGCATCGTCCCCATGGGGCCCGTGGTCCAGTCCGCCGCCGCATCCGAGGATCCCCTCGAAATCCGCGTCTACGGCGGCAACGACGCCTCCTTCGACTTATATGAAGACAGCGGGGACGGCTATGCCTACGAAAAGGGAGCCCATTCCGTCATTCCGATGCGCTGGGACGACCGTCATCGAACGCTCATCATCGGGGACGCAGAGACGGGCCCCGCGATCGCGAAGCCGGCGCATACATTGCGGATCGTCCTCGTGGGACCCGGGCACGGGCTTGGCCTTCCGTCCGAAGAGAACTGCGACCGCATCGTGAAATACGAAGGAAAGAGAATCGTCGTGAAGCTCAAGGGTGCTCCCCGGCCTTCTTAGTCCGATCCTGACTCAAGCACCGGGCTCGATCGCTGATCGGACGCTCCGGCATCGTGACGGAAATCGGCGCCCTCCGCGTTCCCCATCCCCCTGTCTCTTCCGTGCTATTGGGTCACCCTGGGCCGCGTGCTATATTGACGCGGCGCTTACCCCTGCAATCCAGCGCAAACCCGTTCCACGGAGGATGTCATCGCGACCCGTTTGCAGTTAGGAGATCTGCTCGTCCAGGCCAATCTGGTCACGCGCGAGGACATAACCAAAGCGCTCGACCGCCAGGCCACCAGCGGCGGCCGCCTCGGCGAGAACCTCGTCACCATGGGTCTGCTCACCGAGAAGGCGCTCGATGCGTTTCTCCACCACATTCCTACCGAGCCCGCCGACATGGCCGCGACCGGCATAGAGAGCGTCGAGCTGATGGGCCTCATGCTCAAGCTCATCTATTCCGCCCGCCTGCAAACCATCCGCCAGTTCACCGACGCCATCAAGCTTCCCTACCGCATGGTGGCCGAGTTAGTGCAGATGGCAGTCGATCGCAAGCTGATCCAGTCGATGGGTGTGCGTGGCGCCGACAGCTCCGGCGGCACCAGCTACGCTCTTACCGAAGGCGGAAACCGCTGGACCGTCGACGCCATCGGCCAGGTCGGCTACGTCGGGCCCGCGCCTGTCCCTCTCCATCAGTTCAATAACCAGGTCATCCACCAGAAGCTCACCAACGAAGTCATCACCTTCGATCGTATCCGCCAATCCATCGGGTCTCTTACTTTCGACGACGCCCTCATCGAGCAGTGCGGCCCCGGACTCAACTCCGGCCGCGCCATGCTCCTTTACGGCCCCCCCGGCAACGGAAAAACCTCTATCGCCCGCTGCCTCGCCAGTGTCTTCAGCGACATCATCTACCTGCCCTATGCCGTTGAAGTCGAAGGCCAGATCATCCGTCTCTTCGATCCCGCCGTTCATGTCGCCGTCGAATCCGTCGGCCTCAGTCAGGATCCCGGCTTCCTTGCTGCCCGCGGCGAAATTCTCGACCACCGCTGGGTCGCCTGTCGCCGTCCCTTTCTCGTCGCCGGCGGCGAGCTCACCCTTGAGATGCTCGACCTCCTCTACAACCCCGTCGGCCACTATTACGAAGCCCCCATCCACATCAAGGCCCTCGGCGGCTGCTTCATCATCGACGACTTCGGCCGTCAGCTCGTCAGCCCCACCGCTCTGCTCAACCGCTGGATCGTCCCCCTCGAAAATCGCATCGACTACCTCAAGCTCCACACCGGCAAAAGTTTCAGCATCCCGTTCGAGGAACTCGTCATCTTCTCCACCAACATCGAGCCCGAAGACCTCATGGATCCGGCCTTTCTCCGCCGCCTTCCCTACAAAATCGAGGTGGGCGCGCCCAGTGTCGACTCCTTCCGCCGCATCTTCGAAAACGAGTGCGCCGGCCATGGCATCGCCCTCTCCAGCGAAGCCTTCGACTCCATCGTCCACAAGATCCAAAAGGAAAAAGGCCTCGAACTGGCCGCCTATCAGCCAAAGTTCATCGTCGATCAGGTCATCGCCACTTGTCGCTTCATGGAGCAGGTCCCGCAGATGGAGCCCCGCTACGTCGAATATGCGCTCAATAACCTGCGCGTTCACCGCAGCTCCGCGCCGCCATCCACGCCGCCCTCGCCGGCCTGAATCGATCGCCGATCCGGCTCAGCCGCGCCATCAGGCCAGCCACTTCATCGCGGAACCTCTGCCAGCGGGATGTGAACGAAGGCGATCGATTTGCGATTCCAGGTGTACGTAATATCCAGATCCCCACCGGATTCCTGAATAATCGCCGGATAAGAAAATTCTCCCGGCTCGGACTCCAGCGTCATCAAGTTCCGGAAGTGCTCGCCGTCATGCGACACCGCGACATTCAGCGGCGAACGCGCCGTCGTCGAATCGTTATAGACAAGCACCACGCGGCCGTCCTTCAGCGCGACAGCATCGATGCCCGAATTCGGGTTCGGCACATCGAGCGGTCGCGCCGCCGACCAGTGCAGCCCCTCATCGAACGAATCGGCAACGCAGATGCGCCCAATGTCCTGCGTCGACCGTGCGTAAAGACGCAGGTGATCTTTCCCCACCCGAACCACCGAGGGCTGAATCAGTCCCTCCCTGCCATCGGGCAACGGCGGATGGATCGCACTGCCCGCTGCAAGCGGAATCGGGCCGATGGTCGTCCACGTCGCGCCACTGTCGGTGCTCCGCTCCACCCAGATCGACCACGCGTGATACGCCTCGACCGAAGTGCCGCTGACCAGCACCCCGTTGGCCAGCAGCAGCGGCTTGGCACGAATCGGGCCCAGTAATCCCGCCGGCAGATGCTCCACCGGAGACCATGTGCGGCCCTCGTCCACACTGAACCTCCGTGCCGCCACCCAATCGGAGGGCGAGGGGCCGTACTTGTAGTAGAGCCACAAACGGCCGTCCGCAGAATGAAAGAGCACC
>JBKICP010000139.1:0-11737 GCA_046567085.1 Acidobacteriota bacterium | reverse complement strand
TTTGCTTGACGCCGCCGAACGGCAAATGCACTTCGGCGCCGATGGTGGGGGCGTTGACATACGTGATGCCGGCTTCGAGATCGCGCATGGCGCGGAAGGCCTTGTTGACGTCGCGGGTGTAGATCGCCGTCGAGAGGCCGTAGGGAATGTTGTTCGAGATGGCGATCGCTTCATCGAAGTCGGGGCACTCGAGAATGCTGACGACGGGGCCGAAGACCTCTTCCTGGGCGATGCGCATGTTGGGCTTCACGCCGGAGAAGATGGTCGGTGCAAAGAAGGTCCCGTTGGCATACGCGCCCTCGGTGAGAGCCTTGCCGCCGCATCGAAGCTGCGCGCCTTCGTCCTGCGCGATCTTGCAGTAGCTCGTGGAGGTTTCAATCTGCGCGCGGTTGACCTGCGGGCCCACCTGCACGGACTCGTCGAGACCGTCGCCGACTTTGAGCTCCTGAGCGCGGGCGACGAGCTTCGCGATGAACTCCTCGGCGATGGCGCGATGGACGATGATGCGGCTGGTGGCGGTGCAGCGCTGGCCGGTGGTGCCGAAGGCGCCCCAGAGCGCGCCGTCGAGGGCGAGTTCGAGGTTGGCGTCTTCGAGGACGATCATGGCGTTCTTGCCGCCCATTTCCAGCGAGCAGGCTTTGAAGTGGCGCGCAGAGGACTGGCCCACCTGGCTCCCGACCTCCGACGAGCCGGTAAAGGAGATGGCGGCGACGCCGGGGTGCTCGACGAGGCGGCTGCCGACCTGGGAGCCGGAGCCGGTGACGTAGTTGACGACACCCGGAGGCAAGCCGGCGTCGACGAGGGTCTCGACGAGGTTCAGCGTGGAGAGCGGCGTATCCATGGCGGGCTTGATGACGCAGGTATTGCCGCAGACCAGGGCGGGGAGGAGCTTCCACGAGGGGATGGCCATGGGGAAGTTCCAGGGGGCAATCATGCCGCAAACGCCAACCGGCATGCGAACGGCCATGGCGAACTTGTTGCGCAGCTCGGAGGGAGTCGTGACGCCGAAGAGGCGGCGGCCTTCGCCGGCCATGTAGAAGGCGGTGTCGATGGCTTCCTGGACGTCGCCGCGGGTTTCCGGGGGGACCTTGCCCATCTCGCGGGTCATATCCTGCGCGTACTGCTCCTTGCGCTGGACGAGGAGTTCGCCGGCGCGGTTGAGGATCTCGGCGCGTTTGGGCGCGGGTGTCAGGCGCCAGGTTTTGAAGGCTTCGGCGGCGGCAGCGACAGCGGCGTCGACATCTTCGGGGCCGGAGGCCTGGAACTCCCCGACGATGTCGTCGTGGCGGGCAGGGTTGATGTTGGAGAAGGTTTTGCCGGTGCGGGCGGGGACCCACTTTCCGCCGATGAGATTGTTGTAGACCTTAGCTGGCAAGGAGTGCGCTCCTGAACAAACACTTCAGGATAGCGGAAAGCGGGTGCACCGTGATCAACAAGGTTCCGGCGGTGACGCCAACGGGGCAGGAGGCCGGTGCCGGAAAGGGTTAAACACAAAGGTGCCATTGACCGGAATTTTCAATCCTGCGAAAGTGCGGGAAAGATTGTAAGGCCGTACAATAAAGCTCAGTTCCTCCGGGACAAATAACAACCCCTCGATGTCATCGAATGGATTTCAGCCGCGTTCAGGACGATCGCACGGTCTACGGTCGCTCTTTAGTGTTTTCTCTAACGATCTGGCCATAGACCTGGGCACAGCCAACACGCTTGTTTTTGCGGCGAATAAAGGCATTGTTGTCAACGAGCCATCGATCGTCGCCCTCAACAAGAACACCGGTGAAGTGGAAGCGGTCGGGAAAGAGGCCAAGGAGATGCTGGGGCGCACGCCCGGCAACATCGTGGCCATCAAGCCGATGAAGGACGGTGTCATCGCCGACTTCAAGGTGACCGAGAAGATGCTGAACTACTTCATCCAGAAGGCGCACAACCGCAAGATGCTGGTGCATCCGCGGATCGTGATCGGCGTGCCTTCGGAGATCACGCAGGTGGAAAAGCGCGCGGTCGAGGACTCGGCCTATCGCGCCAAGGCCAGCGAGGTGTACCTGGTGGAGCAGGCGATGGTGGCGGCCATCGGCGCCGGGCTGCCCATCACCGAGCCCAGCGGCAACATGGTCGTCGACATTGGTGGCGGGACCACGGATATCGCGGTCATCTCGTTGTCGGGCATCGTCTATTCGCGGTCGGTCCGCATGGCCGGCAATCAGATGGACGAAGCCATCATGAATTATCTGAAGCGGAAATATAACCTGCTGATTGGTGAGCGCACGGCCGAGCAGATCAAGATCGAGCTGGGTTCGGCGTTTCCGCTGGACAAGCCGCAGACGATGGAGATCAAGGGGCGCAACCTGATCGAAGGCGTGCCGAAGACCATCACCATCGACGATGGCGAGATCCGCGAGGCTCTGGGCGAATGCATCGCCACGATCCTGAACGCGATCCGCGTGGCTCTGGAGCGGACGCCGCCCGAGCTGAGCGCGGATATCAGCGATCGCGGCATTGTGCTGACCGGCGGCGGCGCGCTGATCAAGAATCTCGACAAGCGGATTCGCGAGGAAACCGGGCTGCCGGTTTCGATTGCCGACGATCCGCTGGCCAGCGTGGTGCTGGGCACCGGGAAGATGCTGAGCGATTTCCGCCTGCTGCGGAAGATCAAGATCGACGGGTAGGAGTCGCCAGCGGCAGCCTGAGCAGGCCCCAGTTTCATGGAATCGTTTTTCAGCCGATACCGCAACGCTCTGGTGCTGATTGCCGTGCTGCTGGCGCAGGTGATCGGGCTTGCGGTGCAGGTGCGCCGCCCGGACCCCAACGCGCCCGATAAAGGCAGCGTACGCCTGATCCGCTCCTGGGTCGTCAATTCGGTTTCGCCGCCGGAGATGTTTTTCCACTGGGTGGGCAAGAGCATTCGCGGTGTCTGGTCGAATTACGTCGACCTGATCCACGTGCGGAAACAGGATCAGCAACTGAAGGCGCAGCTGGACCAGCTGCGGCTGGAAGAGGATTCGCTGGCGGAGGATGCCCGCCAGGGGCAGCGTCTGCAGGCTCTCCTGGGATTCAAAGAGAAATACATCTACAAGACGGTGGCCGCCCAGGTGATCGGCACCTCAGGAACGGAGCAGTCGCATGTGCTGCTCATCGACAAGGGCTCCGATGACGGGATCAGGCCGGATCTGCCGGTGATTACGCCGGACGGCATCGTGGGCAAGACGCGGGACGTCTTCCGGCATGCGAGCCAGGTGCTGGAGATATCCGACGCCACCAGCGGCGCGGGCGTGATCCTTGAAAAGACGCGCATCCGCGGGGTGCTGCGCGGCGATACCTGGGGCCAGCCGGAGATCGTCAACGTCTCGCCGGACGAGCGCATCCAGAAGGGCGAAACGGTGCTGACCAGCGGCGGCGACGCGATCTATCCGCGGGGCCTCGCCGTGGGCGTGGTGGACCGCATCGTTCCGCAGCCCGAAGGGACGCTGGTGAATGTGCTGATCCGGCCGGCGGCGAACCTTTCGCGGCTGGAAGAAGTGTTGGTGATCACCGATACCGGCGCGCAGATGCCGGCGGCCATGGAGCAGGATCTGAGCGACGCCGAGCAGAAGGCCTCGGATGTGCTGGCGGAGCGGCTGCCCTCGCGGGCCGATCCGAATGCGCCGGCCGACGAGAAAGCGGATACGCCGAGCGCCGGTGCGGACGACAATGTGGCGCCGCCGGTGAAGCCGCCGCAGCCAATGCATCCGGATCACTACACGCCTTCGGATACGCCCCCGGCGGCGGACCTGGTTCCTGGGCAGAGAATCACCAACGCTGCGAGCGCTGCGGCCAGCGGTGGTGCGCAGAGTTCCAGTCCGGCGCCGAAGTCCGGCAGCAGCACGGAGCCGGCACCGGCACCGGAATCGAAGCCGCCGATGGCCGCGGCAAAGCCGAAGCCGAAACCGGCAACGCCGCCGGCTGCCACGGGCGATGCAGCGACTCCGAAGAAAACTGCGCCGGCTCCCGCACCGGGGACGAATGACAACCCCGCGACCACTCCGCAAACGACTCCGCCGCAGGGAGGGGCAGCGCAATGGCTCTGATGGCGGCGTCGCGGCACGAGGTGGGGTCGAAGTCCTTCCCGCTGGTGGTCTACATCCTGGTGCCGCTGCTGGCGCTGGGTCTGCAGTCGCTGCTTTCGCTCCATCTGAGGCAGTTCGACCTGGTGGATCTGCCGCTGCTGGTGACGATTTACTACGGCATTACCCAGCGCGAACCGGTGAGCGCGACTCTGGCTGGGACGGTGATCGGCGTGGCGCAGGATGGGCTGACGCACAATCCGCTGGGGGTTTTCGGCATTGCGAAGGCGGTGGTCGGCTATATGGCGGCGTCGCTGGGTGTTCGGGTGGACACGGAAAACCACGGAGCGCGGTTTCTGCTGACCTTTGGTTTCACGCTGGCGCAGACGGTGATCCTGTGGCTGCTGGAGCGGCACATGCTGGGCCAGCCCTACGCCTGGCACGGGGTGCACGAGGCGATCCGCGCCGTGGTCAACTCGGTGGTGGGCGTGATCCTGTTTGCTTTGCTGGATATGACGCGTCGTACAGAGTACTGAAATGGAAGCGGGCCGCCGGAAAACCTCCCCAAAGGGGGTACACAAAAGGTGAAACCTGCATCCAGATCAAGGTTACAATCGTCCTACACAGTGTGGCCCGGTACCGCCGGTCCGGCCCAGCCAGGGTCACGGTTTTCTGGCGGGCAGTCCGGAACAGGAAACCTCCCATCCATGAAGAATTTCTCGCGTTTCGTCCTGCTCCCCTGCATTCCCGCTCTTTGTGTTTTGACGCTTTCCGCAAAGGCCCAGAAGACCCCGCAGCCCGGCGCGAATCCCGCTGCCGCTGCGACGAAAGCTGACTCCTCCAGCACCGCCAACGGCAGCGCCACGGACACTGCCGGCGCCTACTACCACTACATGATGGCGCACGAGTACGAGGAGATGGCGACGACTTACGGCCGCAGCGAGTACGCGACGCGCGCGATCGAAGAGTACAAGATGGCGCTGAATGCGGACCCGTCGTCGAAGTATCTGAACAGCCATCTGGCGGAGCTGTATTTCAGGACGGGTCGGATTCGGGAAGCCGTCCAGGCGGCACAGGATCGCATCAAGCAGGACCCGAACGATCTGGACGCACATCGTCTGCTGGCTGACGTTTATCTGCGCTCGCTGGGCGATAACCAGCAGCAGGAGCAGGCCGGGCAGATGCTGAAGCTGGCCATCGGCGAGTTCGAGAAGATCGTTCAGCTGCAGCCCAACAATCCTGAAGATCACCTGATGCTGGCGCGGCTGTACGCTGCCAACCATCAGTCGCCGCAGGCCGAGGAGCAACTGGCCGCGGCACGCAAAATCGATCCCGGTTCGGAAGAGACGGCGCTGATCGCCAGCCAGTTCTATACCGACATGGGCGACACGAAGCGCGCCATCGACGTGCTGCAGTCGCTGCCCGACGACGACCAGACCTCCAGAACCGAAGCGCAGCTGGGCAAGACCTACGACTCGCTGAAGGACACGAAGAACGCGATCATCGCCTATAAAAAGGCCCTCGATCTGGAGCCGGACGATCTCGATACGGAGCGCAAGCTGGCGGCCGATCTGCTGGCGGATAACCAGACCGACGCCGCGCTGCAGGCGTGGAAGGACATTGCCGCCGGGGATCCGAGCGATGCGCAGGCGCAGTTGCAGATTGCCCAGATCTGCGAGAGCAAGGGCAAGTTCGACGATGCGCTGACGGCGATCAAAAAGGCGCGGGAACTGGCGCCGGACTCGCTGGATATCGAATTTCACGAAGCCATGATCGACGACGCTCTGGGCCATCTGGACGATGCAGCAAAGGCCTATGAGCGTCTGGCCTCGGCGACCGAGCACCCGAGCGGGCAGTACTCCGACGACGAGAAGAGCAACTACGCCACGGTGCTGGTGCACCTGGCGGCGGTGTACCGGGAACAGAACCGCCCCGACCAGGCGGTGGCGGCTTACGAGAAGATGGCCACGCTGGGCGGCGATCTGCAGGTGCAGGCGTACGACCAGGAAGTGGAAACCTGGCGGGAAGCGCACGAATACGACAAGGCGGTCGCGGTCGCGAAGATGGCCGTGCAGAAGCTGCCGAAGAGCAACGACCTGAAGCTGACGCTGGCCCGCCAGCTCGCCGATACCGGCCATGCCGAACAGGGCATCGCCATGGCGAAGGGGCTCCTCCAGAACAATGCCAAGGATATGGAGGTTTACTACCAGCTGGCGCAGATCTACATCGATCTGCGGCAGTGGAAGGAAGCTTCCGAGATCCTCGATACTGCGGACAAGGTCGCGACCAGGAAAGAGGACAAGACAATGATCCTCTTTGACCGGGCCATGCTGGCGGACAGGGCGAAGCGGTACGACGAGGCAGAGGGCGAGTTCCGCAAGCTGCTGGCGGTCCAGCCGAACAATGCGCTGACGCTGAATAATTTCGGCTTCATGCTGGCCGATCGCGGCGTCAAGCTGGACGAGGCGCTGGCGATGATCCGCAAAGCGGTGCAGCTGGAGCCCACCAACTACGCGTATCTGGATTCGCTGGGCTGGACGTATTACCGCATGGGCCAGTACACCCAGGCCGAGGACAGCCTGCAGCGCGCGATTGCGCGCGGCGCCAGCGACCCCACGGTCCACGACCATCTGGGCGATGTGTACGAGAAGACCGGGCGCCTGAAGCTGGCCGCGGCGCAGTGGGAGCTTTCGCTCAACGAGTACGCGCACACTGTGCAGGCCGATATGGATGCCGGCGACGTGGGCAAGGTGCAGAAGAAGCTCGACAGCGCGCGTGTGCGGCTGGCTCGGGAGTCCGGCGCACCGGCAGCGGCCGGAAAGCCCGAATAGCTTTCATCGGCCAGGCTTTAGACTGCTTGCATGGCGGCCCCGACAGCCTTGCCGGCAGCGTGCGCGGTTCCTGAAACCGGACCGCTCTCGTCGCGCGAATATCCTGAGATCGATCATCCGTATCGGACGCCTTTTCAGCGAGACTGCGGGCGCATCATCCACGCGCGCGCCTTTCGCCGTCTGGCAGGCAAGACTCAGGTCTTTACCCGTCGCGGTTCCGACCACTTTCGCAGCCGGCTGACACACACCATGGAGGTCGCGCAGATCGCGCGCACCATCGCGCGGGCGCTCGGACTGAATGAGGACCTGACCGAGGCTTTGGCCCTGGCGCACGACATCGGCCATCCCCCCTTCGGCCACGCCGGGGAGCGGGCGCTGGATCAGGAGCTGCAGAAATACGGTCTGCGGTTCGACCACAATCTTCACGCGCTGCGCATCGTGGAACACTTCGAGAATCGGCATCTGGAGTTTCGCGGGCTCAATCTGACGCTGGCCGTGCGCGAGGGCATCGTGAAGCACTCGCGCGACTACTCGGCGCACGAGCATCCGGAGCTGGCGGCGTATTTTCTGGACCTGCGGCCGCCGCTCGAGGCGCAGCTGATCGACCTGGCCGACGAGATTGCCTGGCTCACGGCCGATCTGGACGACGGCGTTGAAGCGGAAATTCTCACCCTGTCGCAGATTCGCGCGGGCGTGCGTCTGTTCGAGCGCTACTTTGCGACGCTGGCGAGGGAGCATACCGGAGCGCCGGAAAAGCTGCTCTTCCAGGAGACGCTGAAGCTGATGCTGAACGCGCTGGCCGACGATCTGGTGAGAGAGATCGGGCGGCGCGTAGCCGAGCAGGGCATTCAGGACCTCGACGGAGTGCGCCGCGCGCCCGAGCGGCTGGCCGTGTTTTCCACAGAGATGGAGCAGCTGCGGCACGAGGCCAGGGAGTTTCTTTACCAGAATCTCTATCTGGTTCGAGAGCTGAGGCGGGCGCAAACAGCGGCCGGCAAGGTGGTTTCCGACCTGTTTGCCTTCTGGGTCGCCAATCCGAGCCTTTTGCCGCCGAGCTATGCGCGCCAGGTGGAAGAGGAAGGCGCGCCGCGGGTCGTCGCAGATTATCTTGCGGGCATGACGGATCACTTTGTCCTCAAGCTGCATCAAAGCATGCGGAAGATGGCAGTCCCGAGCCAGCCCTGATCCCCCAACAGATGTATCCGGCCCCGTCTCTGCTGTCGGTCGTTCGGCCCGCCGGCGCTCGCGAAGCTGCCACTCCAGGAAGCGAGGAGGGAATGGCGTTGCTCGTCGTGTATCCCTGGGCCCAGTTCTTCAGCGGTTTGCTGATCGGTTGCTGGATCGGCGCTGCGATTGCTGCCGCGGGAATTTTGCTGCTGGTGGGCCGGAGGGTTCGCCAGCTTGAAGGGGTCAATCTGCTTCTCCGGAACAAGTTGCGGGCACACATCCGGTCGCCGCGGATGGGCAGCGGGGGACTGGCTTCGATGCTGGTCATGCCGCATCCCGGCACGGCGCGTAACGGCGGATCGAGCGGCGAGCGTGTTGCCCGCGTGCACTGAAGCGCGTTTGCGATAAGCTCCAGAGGTGAGCCGCAAACTATGGTTGTCGTGGAGCAGCGGAAAAGACAGCGCCTGGGCTCTGCATCGTCTGCAGAGGCAGGCAGAGTATGAAGTCGCCGGGCTGCTGACGACGCTGAATGCCGCGTTCGATCGGGTGGCGATGCACAGCACGCGCCGCGCCCTGGTGGAGGCGCAGGCCGCTGCTGCGGGCCTGCCGCTGCAGATTGTGCCGCTCCCGTGGCCCTGTTCCAATCAGCAATATGAAGCAGCGATGGGGGCAGCCTGCGCGGAGGCCGTGGCGCAGGGCGTCGAAGTCATGGCTTTCGGGGATTTGTTTCTCGAGGACATCCGCCGCTATCGCGTGGAGAGGCTGGCCGGCACGGGCCTGGAGCCGGTGTTTCCAGTCTGGGGACTCGACACGCGCCGCCTGGCCGAGGAGATGATCGCCAGCGGTCTGCGCGCGCGCCTCGTCTGCGTCGATCCGAAGAAACTGCCGGCGGAGTTCGCGGGGCGTGAGTTCGATGCGGACTTGCTGCGCGAACTGCCGGTGGGCGTCGATCCGTGCGGAGAAAACGGCGAGTTCCACAGCGCTGTTTATGCGGGGCCGATGTTCCGCGAGCCGATTCCGGTCGAGAGAGGAGAAGTGGTCGAGCGCGACGGCTTTGTCTTTGCCGACGTGCGCCTGGCCGAGCCCGTTCCTTCCGCAGGGTGATCTTATGCGCCGCCCCCACTAGAATGGCCGCATGGTCATTCACACCTTCGCATTTCGCTGGAAACCCGGAGTTGGGCAGGAACAACGGCAGCGCGCGATCGCTGCGATTCGCGATCTCCAGGGCCGGATCCCCGGACTGGAGGAAACGTGGGTTGGCGTGAATTTCTCGCCGCGCTCGCAGGGCTACGAACTGGGCGGCGCGATGAAGTTCGCCAGCCGTCAGGCGCTGGAGGAGTACAGCGGGCACCCTGTGCATCAGGAACTGCTTGCGTGGCTGATGCCGCTCATCGATCCTCTGGAAGTCGACTTCGAAGGCTGACGTCGCGGAAATGTGCATCGTCGCGGCGCGCGAAGAAATCCTATAACGTGAAGATCGATGGCTGAGGAGCAGGAAACAGACTTCGTCCTTGTAGGTGCGGGCATCGCAGGCCTGCGCGCGGCGATTGGCCTCGCTGCCGATGGAGCCCGCGTCCTGGTGGTGACCAAGGAAGCGCTCGGCGAATCGAATACGAACTACGCGCAGGGCGGCATTGCCGTGGCTATGAGCGGCAGGGAAGACATCGCGCTGCATCTGGAAGACACGGTCAGCGCGGGCGACGGCCTGGTGAATCGCGAGGCCGCACGCGTGCTCGTGGAGGAAGGCCCGCTCCGCGTGGATGAGCTGTTGCGCTGGGGTACGGACTTCGACCGCGAAGACGGAAAGCTGATGCTGACGCGCGAAGGCGCGCACAGCCGCAACCGGATCCTGCACGCGCACGGCGATGCCACCGGCGCGGAGATCGGCCGCTCGCTGCTGCGTCATGCGCGGGCGATGCCGAACATCACGCTGCAGGAGTGGACGACGACGGTGGGGCTGGAACTCGAGGATGGCGCTGTCGCCGGCGTGCAGTTGCTCGATCGCGACGGACTGAAGCGGTCGGTGGGAGCGCGGGCTGTGCTGCTGGCGAGCGGCGGCGCGGGACAGGTCTACAGCGATACGACGAACCCCGCGGTGGCTACGGGCGACGGCATCGCGATGGCGTGGCGCGCGGGCGCCGAGATCGCCGACATGGAGTTCTACCAGTTCCATCCCACGGCGCTGAGCCTGCCCGGGGTGCCGCGTTTTTTGTTGTCGGAGGCACTGCGCGGCGAGGGGGCATATCTGGTCAACTCGAAGGGCGAGCGCTTCATGGATCGCTACCATCCGCTGCTGGAACTCGCGCCGCGCGATGTGGTGGCGCGTGCGATCACGCGCGAGGGAATGGGACCGGCGGGAGAGACGCTGCCGGTGTATCTCGACATACGGCACGTGACGGCCATCAATCCGGCGCAGCGCTTTCCGGGGATCTCCGCGTTTCTCGCGGAGCACAAGCTGGACCTGCGCCGCGATCTCATCCCCGTCCGTCCCGCAGCGCATTACCTGATGGGTGGGGTGCGGACCGATGTGCACGGGCGCACCTCTTTGCCGGGACTGTACGCGGCGGGCGAAGTGGCCTGCACGGGCGTGCACGGAGCGAATCGGCTGGCGAGCAATTCGCTGCTGGAAGGGTTGGTGTTTGGAGCGCGCGCCGCCGAAGCGATGGCCGATGCCGCGGAGAGGGTGCAGGGTGCAGGGGAGAGGGCGCCGGGCACCGGGCACAGGGCACCGAGCACAGTTGTTCGCTCCCCATGTGAAGATGATTCGTCTTTGGGGATGCGCGAGCGACTCCAGCACATGATGTGGGAGAAGGCAGGCCTGCTGCGGGACGCCGACGGACTGCGTGCGGCCCGCGAGGATCAGTTGAGGATGACGGCGGAGACTCCCGCCGCGAGGACGAGGGAGGCGATTGAGCTCGCGAATCTCGAAACCGTGGCCGAGCTGATCATCGCTTCCGCCCTGGCGCGGACCGAGTCCCGGGGCGCGCATTTCCGCAGCGACTTTCCCCATCGCGACGATGCTGCCTTCCAGAAGCACTCGCTGATCGTGAAGGGGAAAGACGTTGCATTCGTGGACTTCGCCGCTTCGGCAGTCCTGGTCTAGTTCACTTCCGCAGTAGTTTGAAGGCGTGCGTCCATTCGTTCTTTGCAAAGCCGAGGATGCACCACAGCATGCAGAGCGGCTCGATGGCGCGCGCAGCTTCCACTGTGCCCATGTCGGCCGTCTCCCAGCCGAACTGATCGAGAATCCCCGCCACCGTTTTCTTCGCCGCCTCGTTGTTGCCGCAGATGAACATCGTCGGCTTGCTCCCGCCGGCGTATTGCGGATTCACCATCTGTCCGGCGCCCACGGAGTTGAATGCCTTCACGAAATGCGCGTGGCTGAATTCTTTCTGCAACTGCTCCATCAGCGATTCGTTGGGTCCGGTCGTGAACTGCAGAACGCCGTTCACCGGTGGTGCCTCGGCAATGGGATTGCACGCATCGATGACGGCTTTGCCTCTGAGGTTGGCCTCGCCCGCACCGTCCAGAGCCTCCATCGCGGCCCCGCCTTTGACGGCCAGGATCACCAGCTCGCCAAACGCGCCAGCCTCGCTCGGCGTCCCGACACGCGCTTTGGGATTGGACTTTTGCCAGTCGGCCAGCTTCGCCGGTTCGCGTGTGCCGATCATCGCTTCGTGGCCGTGCTTCACCAGTCCCGCC
>JBKICP010000138.1:0-10979 GCA_046567085.1 Acidobacteriota bacterium | reverse complement strand
GCGAAGGCTGTTGCCGTGCTCAGCTTTTGGCCGCCTCGAAGATTTATTGCCGCCCGATGCCGCGCGCACTGCCATAGGAGAATCGTTCGTCGCTCCTTCGATGGGATTTTACCCTGCACTGTATCGAGACGATGAGGAATTCAGACGGCCAATGCGAAAGAATCAGGTAGTATCCAGGATTGTAGACAATTTGACTTCGACCCAAGCTATGTCCTTTATCGAGACCGTTGATTCACACACCGCAGGAGAACCCACGCGCGTCGTTCTCTCGGGCGGACCCGATGCCGGGACGGGCAGCCTGCAGGAGCGTCTGCGCCGATTCGCCACCGAGCACGACTGGTTTCGATCGGCCGTCGTGAATGAGCCGCGGGGCTCGGACGTGCTGGTGGGGGCTCTGCTGCAGGAGCCGACGGATACGAGCTGCGCTGCAGGGGTGATCTTTTTCAATAACGTCGGCTATCTGGGGATGTGCGGGCACGGCACGATTGGCCTGATCAAGACGCTGGCGCACCTGGGGCGGATCGAGGCGGGCGAGCATCGGATCGAGACGCCGGTGGGGGTGGTGCGCGCGACGCTGCACGCTTCGGGGCAGGTGACGGTGGAGAATGTGGTGAGCTACCGCTATCGGGCGGCGGTGCCGGTGAGCGTGCCTGGATACGGGACGGTCGAAGGGGATATCGCGTGGGGCGGGAACTGGTTTTACCTGCTGGATACAGCGCCGTGCGATCTGGTGCTGGAGAATCAGCAGGCGCTGACGGAATATACCTGGGCGATTCGAGGGGCGCTGACGGCCAACCATATAACGGGGGAGAGCGGGGCGGAGATCGATCATATCGAGGTATCGGGGCGGGCGCGGACGGCTGCCGGGGATAGCCGCAATTTTGTTTTGTGTCCGGGCAAAGCGTACGACCGCTCGCCGTGCGGGACCGGCACCAGCGCCAAGATGGCTTGTCTGGCGGCGGAGGGAAAGCTGGCTCCGGGGCAGGTGTGGCGGCAGGAGGGAATCCTGGGCACCGTTTTCGAAGGGTCGTATCAACCGGAGAACGGTACGGGCAGCCGGATTGTGCCCAGCATTACCGGCTCCGCCTACATCACCGGCGAGGGCAGGCTGATCCTCGATCCGGAAGACCCATTCTGCAGCGGCATTCGTTCATGAATTCAGGCTGGGATGTGGTGATCCTCGGCGCCGGGATCGTGGGCACGGCCTGCGCGCGCGAGTGTGCCGCGCGGGGATTGCGCACGGCGGTGCTTGATGCGGCGGGCGTGGGAGGCGGCGCGACGGCGGCGGGGATGGGCCACATCGTGGTGATGGATGACTCACCGGCACAGCTGGCGCTGACGCGATGGTCGCAGGAATTATGGCGGGAGCTGGGGGAGGAGTTGCCGCCGGAAGCGGAGTTCGAAGCGCGAGGCACGCTGTGGGTGGCCGCCGATGAGGAAGAGATGGCGGAGGTCCGACGCAAGCAGCAGGTGTACGCAGGGGGCGGTGTCGCGAGCGAAATTCTGGACAGCCGCGCACTTGCGGAGGCGGAGCCGCAATTGCGGAAGGGACTGGCGGGAGCGCTGCTGGTGGCGACGGACGGAGTTCTGTATCCGCCGTGCGCTGCGGAGTTTTTGTTGCGCGAGGCGATGCGGATGGGAGCGAAGAGGCTCGATCCGCAGCGGGTGATCGAGGCGAAGCAGGGACGCGTGCGGCTGGAAGGCGGCAGCGAGTTGCAGGCGGGGCATATTGTGAACGCGTGCGGCGCGGGGGCGACGGAGCTGATGCCGGAACTGCCGATCCGCAAACGGCGCGGGCACCTGGTGATCACGGACCGTTATCCGGGTTTCGTGCGCCACCAGCTGGTGGAACTGGGATATCTGAAGAGCGCGCACTCGCTGACGACAGATTCGGTCGCGTTCAATGTGCAGCCGCGTCAGACCGGGCAACTGCTGATCGGGTCGTCGCGGGAGTACGGAGCGGAAGATGCGACGGTGAACCATCCGCTGCTGGAAGCGATGATCGAGCGGGCGCGGAGTTATCTGCCGGCGGTGGGGAATCTGCAGGCGATCCGCGTATGGACGGGGTTCCGCGCGGCTACGCCGGACAAGCTGCCGCTCATTGGGCCGTGGCCCGGAGACGATACGCTGGTCCTGGCAACGGGGCATGAAGGACTGGGCATCACGACTTCGCTGGCGACGGGCAAGCTGGTGGCGGCGGCTCTGACCGGTGAGGCGCCGCTGATCGCACCGGAGCCGTATCTTCCGGCGCGCTTCACGCAGGGACGGGCGGCGGCGGAGGTTCTGCATGCGTGAGACGCGGGAGCCGATCGTGCTCAGCGTGAACGGTGTGGGTGTCGAGGTAGCGCCGGGGACCACCGTGGCGGCCGCGGTGCTGATGGCGGGCTCGCATACGCGAAGGTCTGTTGGCGGTGAGGGGCGCGGGCCGCTGTGCGGCATGGGGATCTGCTTTGAGTGCCGCGTAACGATTGATGGAGTGCCACACCGGCGAAGCTGCCAGATTCTATGCACGCCGGGCATGCAGGTGGCGACGCCATGAAGACGCGCTTCGAGATTCTGGTGGTGGGCGCCGGTCCGGCAGGCATTGCGGCGGCTGTGACCGCGGCGGAATGCGGGCGAAGTGTCGGACTGGTGGACGACAATCCTGTTGCCGGCGGGCAGATCTGGCGGAGCGGTGGACATCTGCCGGAGGCGGCGCGGCGATGGATTGCGCGACTGGAACGATCGTCGGTGGAGCGCTTGCAGGGCTGGCGGGTTTTCGATGCTCCAGAGCGCGGGGTTCTTCGAGCGGAGAGAAACAGGGCGGTATCGGGAGACGCAGCGGAACTGCGCTTTGAGAAGTTGATTCTGGCCACGGGTGCGCGCGAGCGCTTTCTGCCGTTTCCTGGGTGGACGCTGCCCAACGTGATGGGAGCTGGCGGACTGGACGCGATGGTGCGCGGGGGGCTACCGATCGAGGGCAAGCGCGTCGTGGTCGCGGGCACAGGGCCTTTGCTGCTGGCGGTCGCGGCTCATCTGGCGGAGCGCGGAGCGCGAATCCTGGCGATCTGCGAGCAGGCATCGCGCCGACAGATGTTGCCGCTCGCAGCGGAGGTGGCGCGGCAGCCGGGAAAGCTCATGCAGGGCGCGCAGTATCGCTGGACAACGCGGCGAAGCCCGTATCGGATGAGTTGCAGGCCGGTTGCTGCTGTGGGTGAAGCGAGGCTGCAGTCGGTGGTGCTGGAACAGAATGGAAAGCGATGGATCGTCGAGTGCGATTACCTCGCCTGTGGGTTTCATCTGGTGCCGAACACCGAACTGGCGGAACTGCTGGGGTGTCAGCTGGAAGATGGGTTCGTTGCTACGGATGATTTTCTGCAGACGTCGGTGGAGAGCGTGTCCTGCGCGGGCGAGCCGACAGAAATCGGCGGCGTGGAACTGGCGGTGGTCGAAGGCCAGATCGCGGCCCTGGCGGCTTGCGGCCGCATCGACGCGGCGCGGCGGCTCGTTCGGGAGCGGCGCCGGGGACAGGGATTTGTGCGCGCGCTGCGCGGTGCCTGCAGCCTGAGTCCGCAGATGCGCGAGGTCGCGACGGACGAGACGGTGGTTTGCCGTTGCGAGGACGTGCGGGTGGGTTCGTTGCGCGGACGCACGGGATGGCGCGATGCGAAGCTGCACACGCGCTGCGGCATGGGACCGTGCCAGGGCCGCATCTGCGGCGGCGCGGTGGAGTATCTTTTCGGCTGGCGCGCGGACTCGGTGCGGCCGCCGATTTTTCCGTCGCTGGTGAGCAGCCTGGGCGGATCCGGTGCGCGAATCAAGGATTCACATTCGATTTCAGATCAGACTAAGGAGACCGTATGAAGTGGTATGGCGTGATGCCGGCAATGACAACAGGTTTTGACCCGCAGCTGCAAGTCGATGATGCATTCATGACCCGGCATGTGCAGTGGCTGCTCGCCAATGGGTGCAGCGGCATTATCGCGCTGGGTTCGCTCGGCGAGGCGGCGACGCTGACGACAGCCGAGAAGGACGGGCTGCTGCGGAATACCGTGGCGGCAGCGAAAGGATCGCCGGTCGTGGCGGCCATCTCGGCGCTCGCAACGGATGAGGCCGTGACGCTGGCGAGGAGGGCCGAGCAGGCGGGTTGCTCGGGACTGATGGTGCTGCCGCCGTATGTCTACAAGGGTGACTGGCGCGAGATGAAGGCGCACATCGCTGCGGTTTTTCAGGCGACGAAGCTTTCCTGCATGCTGTACAACAATCCGGTTTCGTACGGAACGGATTTTTTGCCGGAGCAGATTGCTGAACTGGCGAGCGAGCATGAGAATTTTGCCGCGGTGAAAGAGTCGAGCACCGATGTGCGCCGCGTGACGGCGATCCGCGCGCTGATCGGAGAGCGGCTGAAGATATTTGTCGGCGTCGACGATGCGATTGTGGAAGGAATCGCAGCGGGCGCTGTGGGCTGGGTCGCAGGGCTGGTGAATGCGTTTCCGGCGGAGTCCGTTGCGCTGTTCAACGCGGCCATCGAAGGGCGGAAGGAAGAGGCCTTCGCGATCTACCGGTGGTTTCTGCCGCTGCTGCGGATGGATACGGTTCCGAAGTTCATCCAGCTGATCAAGCAGGTGCAGCAGGAGACAGGAACGGGCAATGCCCGCGTGCGTCCGCCTCGCCTGGAAGTGGTGGGGCCGGAGCTGGAGGAAACGCGCGCGGTGCTGAAGCATGCGCTCGCAAACCGGCCCCAGGTAAGAAGCACCGAATTTCCGAGGCAGTAAGAACACGCAGAAGCGAAGTAGAAGGCTGCTTCCGGCGGAGGCAGCCTTTTTCCTTTTGGTCTGGGGGACTCGTATGTCCTGGAGTTTGCGGACGCAGGGACCTGCCAGCGGACGATCGCATAAGAAGCGTTACCGAGACGGGCAATCACAAAACGCCCCTCAGGGTCTGAAGCCCAATTCATTCTGGCGCTGGGTGGCACGGCTGAAGCCGTGCCCTTTCAAACCACGAACGAATTCACCGCGACAGGCTATTAGCGGTGCGAGGTTGGGGGGCCTGCCAGATTTTGTCGGGCACTTTGCAATCGAAGCAGGGTGAGCTTGCGCGCTTCCACGCGGGAGGATTCGATGTGACGTCCGAGCTGGTCGGCGGCATCGGCGAAGGCGCGATCGCGCAGGGCTGCCAACATGGAGGCGTGTTCGCGGTAGGTTGCGGTGACTCGATCCTGTTGCGTGAAATCCAGGCGGCGAACGATGCGAATGCGGTCGGTGACCTCGGCGTGTACGCGCACAAACTCGGAGTTTCCGGAGGCGGCGACGAGGCTGCAATGGAACTCCTCATCCCATGCGGCTACCTGGCGGCCTGCTGTCTTCTGGTCGTGCGGGGGGACCTTCCATCGGAGTTCGAGGGGGAGCAGGATCCGATGCAGCTGATCGGGGCTGAGATTTTCCATTCGGCGCATGGAGGTTTGTTCGAGGAGGATGCGGAGGTCGTACAGTGCGTCCAACTGATCGAAGTCGAGCGGAAGAACTTCCCATCCATTGCGAAAATTGACGGCGAGAAAACCCTCGCGCTGGAGGCGATAGAGGGCCTGGCGGACGGGCGTTCGGCTGGCGCCGGTGCGATCGGCCACTTCTCCTTCGGTAAAGCGGTCGCCGGGCAGCAACTGGAACTCGAATAACTCCGACTTCAGCTGCTGATAGACGGAGTCCGCGAGGTTCTGAGCGCGTGGACGGGATGGAGTGGGAGTCGCCATCAGGGAAAGTACGGTTCGATTACTGCCAAAATATCACCCGTGGCGATCCGTTGCCCCGGGAGACAGCAGATTGCCTTGATTGTGCCTGGGACAGGAGCGTGCACGGACATCTCCATTTTCATGGCTTCCACGAGAAGCAGCGGCTGGTTGGCCTGGACGCGTTCTCCTGGATTGGCGAGGAGCTTCCACACGCTGCCGTGCACGGGCGCCACGACGCGGTGGCCGCCGAGGCTCTGCGCCGGATCCATGGGCGGAGTGGGCGCCGGCGCGATGGCGGGAGAGATCTCCTGCTCTTTCCAGTGCGCGACTTCGGTCATGAATGCGGTATGTTGCTGTTCGCGAAAAGCCGCAATCCCGGAGCGATTCTCTTCGAGGAACTGGCGGTAGGCGGCGAAGTCGAACGTCTCGTGCTCGATGAGGACGGTGTGCTGGCCTCGGCGGAAGGCATCGCGCAGATGCTGCAGTTCCTTTTCTTCCACGGGATAGAAGGCGATCTGATCGAAGAAGCGCAGGAGCCACGGCTTGTCCGATGCAAATTGCCGGTTATGCAGGAAGCGGTTCCAGATGGGAAGGGTGCGGCCGACGAGTTGGTAGCCGCCGGGTGAGTCAATGCCGTAGATGCAGAGATACATGCCGCCGATACCGACCGTTCCTTCCGCGGTGAACGTGCGCGCGGGGTTGTATTTGGAACTGAGCAGACGATGGCGCGGATCGAGCGCGACGGCGCAGGGTGCGCCGAGGTAGACGTCGCCGAGACCGAGGACCATGTAGCGGGCTGCGCCGATGATGTCGCGCACATTGTCGATGGAGCGGAGGCCGTTGATGCGGCGCAGAAACTCGATGTTGCTGGGCAGCCATGGAGCGCTGGCGCGTACGGTCTCGCGATAGCGCTGCACCGCGGCGAGCGTGGCGGAGTCGTCGAAGGCCAGGGGCAGATGGAGGATGCGGGTGGGAATTCGGAGGTTTTCGACATCGGGGAGAATTTCGTCGATCGCCAGGAGATGGCGGAGAAGATCAGGTTGACGTATCCGCCGGCTGTCGTAACGAATCTGGAGGGAGCGGACGCCGGGGGAGAGTTCCTCGATGGGGAGCTGAGCGTCGCGGATGGCCTGCATGAGGAGATGGACACGGAGGCGCAGCGCCAGGTCGAGCACGTCATCTCCGTACTCGAGGAGGATGCAGTGGTCGCCTGCCTGGCGCCAGTGGGCGCGTGGGTGATGATGCTGCGCCTCGCGCCGTGCCAGCACGGCGGGCGACGATACGCTCAGGGTAGATGGCAATGGCATGGCCGGCGGTGTGAGGTTCTGGATCCACTGTTCCTGTGCGGCTTCGAGCGCGCTCGCATCTTCATCGCTGACGGGGACGAAGCGGACCTTGTCTCCGGGGCGAAGCTGGCCGACCTTCCACCATTCCGCTTGCGCAACGGTGAGCGGGCACACGAAGCCACCGAGGCTTGGACCGTCGCGCCCGAGAATCACTGGGCTGTCGCCGGTGAAATTCACGCTGCCCACGGCGTAGACGCAGTCGTGAACATTGGAAGGATGCAGGCCGGCTTCGCCGCCGCTGCTGCGGGTCCAGTGCGGACGAGGCCCGGTGAGGCGCACACCGAGCCGGTTGGAGTTGTGGTGGACTTCCCATTCGGCGGCGAGCAGGGCTGCGATGGATTCGTGGGTGCAGTAATCGGGTGCGCCATGCGGTCCGTGCAGGACGGCGATCTGCCAGTGTCCGGAATATTCGGGAACGATCGCGGGCGGCAACGCAAGCGGATCGGTGAGCGGGGGCTGCGTTCCACAGGCGGGAAGGTTCGAGTCAGCGATCTGCAGGATATCGCCGGCGCGAAGGATGCGTCCGGCATGACCGCCGAAACTTCCGAGGACAAAGGTGGAACGGCTGCCGAGTACGACGGGGACATCGAGACCGTTGCGCACCGCAAGATACGTGCGGAATCCCGTGAGAGCCGGACCGATAGCGAGCACCTGTCCGGGACGGACGTGGATGGGGGTCCACATTGAGACAGGAGCACCGTCGAGCGTGGGCGAGCACTCGGCGCCGGTGAGCGCGATCACGGCTTCGCAGGCAAAGCGCAGCGTAGGGCCGTCGAGGGTGCACTCGAGGGCCGCGGCCTCGGGCGGGTTGCCGACGATGCGATTGGCGAGCCGGAATGCAACATCGTCCATGGGACCGGAGGGTGGAACGCCGACGTCCCAGTAGCCCAGGCGGCCTGGGTAATCCTGCACCGTGGTCCACGTGCCGGCCTCGACGACCTCGATGGTGCGCGGGAGAAAGGTGAAGGTGTCGAGGAAGCGGGTGGAGGTTTCGCCGTGGATGAACTCCGGACTGGCGACGATCTGGCGGAGATAGTCGAGATTGGTCGTCATGCCGTCGATCCGTGTGGCTCGGAGCGCTGCCGAGAGTTGGATGCGCGCCTGTTCGCGCGATGCAGCGTGGACGATGACTTTTGCAAGCAGGGGATCGAAGTCGGTCGAGATTTCGGTGCCGGGTTCGATCCAGTGATCGATGCGCACGTCCTGAGGGAAATGCACCGCGGTGATCGTGCCTGGTGAGGCACGAAAGCCGCGGTCAGGATCCTCGGCATAGATGCGAGCCTCCATTGCGGCACCATGGGGCCTTTGCTCGATGCGGTGCCAGTCGACGGCTTCGCCGGCGGCGAGGCGCACCATGCACTCGACCAGATCGAGGCCGGTGACCATTTCCGTGATGGGATGCTCGACCTGGAGGCGGGCATTCGCTTCGAGAAAGTGGAATGCGCCGCCGGAGGGTTCGCAGAGAAATTCAATGGTGGCGGCGGAGCGATAGCGGATCGACTGGCCGAGGCGCACGGCGGCATCGAGCAGTTCGGCGCGCAGAGTCTCGCTGAGATGCGGCGCCGGGGTTTGTTCCACGATCTTCTGGTGACGCCGCTGGATGGAGCAATCGCGCTCGCCGAGGGCTGCGACGCGGCCCTGCCCATCGCCGAAGATCTGGACCTCGATGTGGCGCGCGCCGTCGATGTGCCCTTCAAGAAAGACACCGCGATCGCCGAAGATCTGCTCGCCAAGCCGGGGAATGCGCTCGAAGGCTGCGCGGAGTTCTTCAGGATTGCTGCAGCGCGCGAGTCCCAGGCCGCCTCCGCCGACGGTGCTTTTGAGCACGACGGGGTAGCCGAGACGGCAGGCCCAGTCGAGTGCGGCTTCAATATCGGCGAGCAGCGGCGAGCCTGGGGTGAGCGGAATGCCCGCGGCGGCTGCGAGTTCACGAGCGCGATGCTTGCGGCTGAAGGCGCGAATGTGGCCGGGCGCAGGTCCAATGAAGGCAATGCCTGCGGATTCGCAGGCCTCGGCAAAGTCGGGATTTTCGGCAAGAAATCCGTAACCAGGAAATACGGCTTCGGCCCCTGAGTGAAGACACGCATCGACGATCTTCTCGATGTGCATGTAGCTGTTCGCCGGCCGCGCACCGCCCAGGGCGATGGTTTGGTCTGCCATGCGGGCATGCAGGGCGTCGCGATCGCTGTCCGCAACAACGGCGATGCAGCGGACATTCATTCGCCGCAGCGTGCGCATCGCGCGCAGAGCGATCTCTCCGCGATTGGCAATCAGAACGCGCGAGAACACCGTGCACTCCGGCGGGTGGTTTCACGCGAATCTGGGGTGCTGGCCATGCAGTATTACTACATGAAGCGGGCGAAGTGAAAAGCGATGTGGCGCGCAGAGTGGATCAGGTTGTTGTCCGAAGTCGAGAGGATGGCTGTGAAAAACGAAAGCCGACTGCGACAAATCGGGGCTTTACAAAAACGCGGCAAGCGGGATACTCTCTTGTATACAAGTTACCCGGGCTCCTCAGTTTTCCTGTTGAACGGGCTGTCCGCCCCCGTCGCCGCGGATAGTCTTCCCCAATGTCGTCCGTCGTAGCGAACACCTCGTGTGTGTTCCTGTCCGGCCCTCTGCTCCCGGAGCAGATCATGTTTCATCGCAGGCCACGACGCCTTCCTGCTTAGCAGGCCCTGTCGCCTCTCCGCTGTCACCGTCCGTTCACTCTGACACAAGGGGAGAAGTGTGCCACAGCTACGAATCCGTGATTCGCACGCACCTATTCGGAAGATCAGGAGATCGCTCCTGCTCGTTGCCTTGACCTTCATCGCGGTGTCGCTTCCCACTCTTGCGCAGGATTCATCTGCTTCGAATGCGCCCGCCAAGCCCAAAGTGCTGCCCGCCGATATTTACAACGGCGGCTTCTTTCTCTCCAGTGAGGACAAGAGTTACTCGCTGGTCGCCAACGGTCTCTTCCAGGTGAGATACACAGGTTTCAAGCCGGCCGATTCGGTGCAGGCTCTGGGAGAAAGCTCGCAGGGAACGAATAATTTCGATGTCTTTCTCGGCCGCCTGGCGGTCTCCGGTTCCATCTATGAGCCGAGCATCAAATATTTCCTGCAGTTTCAGGGAAGCACAGCGGGCAACGGCACCGGCATCTCGATGCTGGACTGGTTCACCTCGAAGACCTTCTCGCCGCACCTGACGCTGCAGGCGGGACGATCGTGGAGCCCGTACAGCTACGAGTACTACGACAATCCGGGGAACTACCTGTTTCCGGATCTTTCCACGGCCGAGTATGCGTTCGTTCTGCCGCGGGCCATCGGGTTTCAGGCCTACGGGCAGGCGGGGAAAGCTGCGTATGCGGTGATGGTGGCGAACAGCATTCCTGCACTCGATGCCGGCGGTGCTGAGAATTTCAACACGAAGCTTGCGTTCATCGGACACGCGGAGTTCAATCTGCTGGCGCCCTACGGCTATGTCGAGACGGATCCGAAGGGCTCGGCCGACAAGCCGGAGCTGACGCTGTGGACCTCGGGAGCGTATAACCCGGTCAACTCCAGTTCGGGATTCGAAAACGTGACTGCCGGCGATACCACGGCGGGCGCCACTGCCACGGTTGGATTCCGCTATAAGTATTTCTCCTTCCAGCCCACCGGATACTACCGGAAGACCAATCCCGTCTCGGGAGCGGCGTCGAATAACTCCTGGGGGTACGGGGAACAGGCAGGGCAGTATGTTGTGCCGCATAAGTTCGAGCTGGCCGAGCGGATTTCCGGGGTGAACTGGGGTGCGGCCGATTATGCTGCCGGTGCGCCGGTTCCAACGGGCAGCTCACTGCCGGTGGAGAATGGGTGGTTTGTCGGGCCGCCGTTTTCGTATCACCGCGTGCAGGAGGATTCTGTTGGGGCGAATTACTATCTGCACGGACATAACGCGAA
>JBKICP010000137.1:0-3206 GCA_046567085.1 Acidobacteriota bacterium | reverse complement strand
CAAACTGCCGCCCCTGGTTTACGAATTCATCCCACTGCGCGCGGCCCCGTTCCACATACTCTTTCCCGCGGCCTACGTATTCGTTCACCTGCGTCTTGCTGCGATCCACCAGATCGTTGACCGAGTCCACCGCATCGCGGCTCCTCTGTTTCAGGTACTCGGAGCCTTCTCGCGCGCTGCTCATCAGTTCCTCGCGCGTTTCCTTCCCCGCCTTCGGCGCGTACAGCACGCCGATCAGAGCTCCCAGTCCCAAACCTGCCAGAAACCAGCTGAACCCGCTGGACTGCTTCTCTTCCGCCATAACTTTATCTCCTTAGGAATAAACCGGATTCCGCCGAGTGTAATGGTACTGTCTCATCCCGGCTGCTGCAAATTCCGTTTCACCGGACTTCAATGCGGCGTCGGCCATTTCCCGTCTCCCGCTCCTGCTCCGTTCGACGACCACGCCCGTTGTCCAAAGTCTTGTCGTTGCAGCTACTCTCAGTCTGATGCAGTCATGTTTTGCGACGCTGCCGCAACCCTGCCGCGTCTAATCTATACCGGTTATATACCGAGCCTCGCTCGCGCCGAATGTTGAATCGCGTTTTCCGCCGCGTCGGGACCCGAAAGGAATCAGTATGAGAAAGACCCTCCTCCTGCTCCCCGTTCTTACCCTGCTGCTTCTGGCTGCCGGATGCAACCGCCAGCCTGCGCCTCCCTCCGATCAGCAGCTCACCTCATCGGTGCAGTCCAAACTCAGCGGAGAATCCGCGCTCACCGGCCAGAACATCCAGGTCGCCGTCAATAACGGTGTCGTCACACTCAGCGGAGCCGCCGCCGATCCCGCTTCCCGCGCCCTCGCCGGCAATGACGCCGGTTCCATCCCCGGCGTGAAAACCGTCGTCAACAACCTCACCGTCCTGCCGCCGCCGCAAACCGCGTCGATGACCACCCCCGATGTCGCGCCCGCTCCCGAACCCCGCCGTGCTCCCGAGTCCCACCCGGCTCCGGCCCCCCGCGCCCGTCACGAAACGCGTCGCCCCGCTCATCAACAGCCGACACCCGCACCGCCGCCTCCGGCAAACAACAATGCCCTGATGCCTCCTCCGCCTCCGGCGACGACCCCAACCCCGGCGCCCGCTCCTGCTCCGCCTCCGCAGCCGGTCGTGAAGACCGTCACCCTCGCGGCTGGAACCACCATCCCCGTCCGCCTCACCGATCCGCTGGACAGCGGCACTGCCCAGACTGATGACGCCTTTCATGCGACCCTTGCCGCCGATCTCGTCAGTGGCGGCATGATCGTCGCACCGCGCGGCACCCCGGTCATGGGCCGCGTCGTCGAAGCCAAAGACGCCGCGCACTTCAAAGGCAGCTCGCTGCTCTCCCTTGAGCTCACCAGCCTCGACCTGCGCAACCGCCACATCTCCATCTCGACGGATACCTACTCGCAGCAGGGCAAAGCCCGCGGCAAGAATACGGTGGAGAAAGCCGGAGGCGGCGCGCTTCTCGGCACCCTCATCGGAGCCCTCGCCGGCGGCGGGAAAGGCGCCGCCATCGGAGCCATCGCCGGAGCCGGAGCCGGTACCGGCATCAACGCTGCTACCCGCGGCGAGCAGGTGAAGCTCCCCGCCGAAACCGCGCTGAACTTCACCCTCCAGCAGCCGCTGTCCATCACCACCTCGCGCGCCGTGGGATCGCCCGCCCCAGCCAACCCCGAACCCGATCCCACCCTCAACCAGCGCCCACACTAAAAAAGCGGCGTCACGATGACAGCCCCACATCTTCGCCTTCGAAGATGTGGGGCCTACTCCCTGCTCCCGGCCCTATTCCCTACTCCCTGCTCCCGGCCCTATTCCCTACTCCCTGCTCCCTGTTTTATTCCCTGCCCCTCTCCAGCTCCACCAGTTCCACCCCATCCATCTCTCTTCCCAGAAACCGGCTTCCCAGCGCGCGAAATTTCTTCACCGAATCCGTAGCGAAAAACTTCGCCGTCGCTCCCGGTCCCCGCCCCACGCCGAGCCGCTGTCCCACCTGATCCGCCGTGACCTCGGCCGAATCGATCACCTTCAGCCTCTCCGGCACCACCCGCTCGATCTGCGCCCGCAGCAACGGATAATGCGTGCACCCCAGCACCAGCGTGTCGGCATTCAGATCCGCAACACGCGCCTGCTCCATCAGCTCCGTCATATAGATCCGCAGCACCTCGGCCGTCACCGGATGCTCGATCCATCCCTCTTCCACCAGCGGCACCAGCAGCGGACACGCCTTCTCGATCGCCCGCAGCCTCCTCGCCGCACACGCCGCCGCGTAGGCATGGCTCTCGACGGTCGCCGCCGTCGCGATCACCAGCACGTCCCCCGTTTTTGAACTCGCCTCCGCCGCATTGGCCCCGGTCTCCACCACACCCAGCACCGGAACCGGCACCGCGTCCCGAATCGCATCGAGCGCCAGCGCGCTCGCCGTGTTGCACGCGATCACCAGGAACTCCGCACCCTGCTCCTCGACCAGAAACTTCGCACTCGATACCGCATACCGCGCGACGGTCTCCCTGGACTTCGCCCCATACGGCAGCCGCGCCGTGTCCCCCAGATAGACATAGTCCGCCGGCACCCGCTCCAGCAGCGCTCGCAGCACCGTCAGCCCCCCAAACCCCGAATCGAAAACCCCAATCCTCATCGCCCCTGTTCCCTACTCCCTGTTCCCTACTCCCTACTCCCTGTTCCCTGCTCCCTACTCCCTATTCCCTGCTCCCTGCTCTCTCCGGCTCCCCCGCCAGATACGTCCGCGTCAGATCCGCATGTCCGGCCAGTGTCAGCCGCTGCTGCCCATCCACCAGAAAATGCACCTGCGTCACCTCCGGCAGATTCGCATGCAGCGTCGCAATCATCGACAGCAGCGTCAGCGTCTCCGGCTCGATCCCCGAAGGCTGCGCCGTCGAAAGCGATCCGCTCAGATTGACCACCGCCAGTTCCCCGCCGCCCGTCGCATCCTTCCCCTGCGGCAGCGGCATGAAATACACATCGTCGATCCCCGACGTCACCGTCATCGGATGCGTCGAGCCCGCCGCCCCATACGCCTCAAACAGGCTCTCCAGAATCACCCGCGCCTGCGCATTCCTGTCCTGCGGCAGAGAAATGCTCTTCTCCCCCGCAATCAGCGAATCATCCAGATCGTTCGGAACATACAGCGTCACCGTCTTCTGCGCGCTCGCCGCCGTCTCCGCCATC
>JBKICP010000136.1:0-3949 GCA_046567085.1 Acidobacteriota bacterium | reverse complement strand
GCCATGGAAAATGGAGGAGGAACCGGCGCCTGTTTGCTCTACAATTTGCGCCGGCCGGCGACCCTGCAAGCCCCCTCGCATGTGGCAGACTTGCATAGGCGCGCCACGCCCGGGACCCCATCAGGAGGAGCTATCTCAAACGAAGTCAGCGAAGCTGCGGAAGCACGCCCCCCGAGGCGGCCGATCTTCCTGCACCCGGCCATCTTCATCAGCGGTTTCGTGCTGGTGGGACTGCTCTTCGCCCTGCAGGAATACCTCAACGCCCACCGCTGGGGTTACCGCATCAGTCTGCTCTTCCTGAGCGAAATGTGGGGGATGCAGTTCCTGCTCTGGGGCGTCATCTGCTGGATGCTGTGGCGCTTTCTGCGCTCCTTCATCGTCAGCGCCAGCCCGAAGGCGTTGTTTACCCGCGCTCTGCCCCTCAGCATGGCGCTCAGCATTCTGGAAGAGATGATCTGGGTCCTCTTCTTTCCGAAAGTGCCCATCGATCGCCCGCCCATGGACTACTGGCATCGGCTCCTCTTCCAGCTCGATGCGGAGTTCGTCTTCAGCATCGCGATCTTCTGGAGCGCCTTTGTGCTCTTCCGCGGCGTCTCTTATTACCAGAAGTTTCGCGAGAAAGAGATGGTGGCCTCGCGTCTGCAGGTCCAGCTGGTGGAGGCCCGCCTCGCCGCGCTGCGCATGCAGCTCAATCCGCATTTCCTCTTCAACGCGATGAACAGCATCTCCAGCCTCATGCGTACTGACATCGACGCCGCCGACACCATGCTGGAACAACTCAGCAGCCTCCTGCGTATGACTCTGGAGCACGGCGAGGTGCAGCTCATTCCGCTGCATCAGGAGGTCGAGTTCATCGAGACGTATCTGGCGATGCAGCAGCAGCGTTATGCCGGCCGAGTCCGGCAGACCGTCTCCGTTGAACCGGAGCTGCACGACGCGATGGTCCCGGCCCTCATTCTGCAGCCCATTGTGGAAAACGCGTTCATCCACGGACTCTCCAAATGCGCCGAAAACGGAGAACTTGCCATAGAAATTCGCCGGGACGGCAAACGAGTCAGGATGTGCGTCGTCAATAGTGGTATCGGCCTGGGAACCCAACAGAGCGAACGCCGGGGTGTGGGCCTTGCGAATGTCCGGGATCGCCTGCGGCTCCACTACGGGGAACGCGGTCTGCTTGCCATCAAAGACCTGGGAATGGGGCGGGTGAGTGCAACGATTGCCCTGCCTCTGCAGATGAACAGTAACGGAACGAGAAAGGCTGTACGGTCGACGCATGACGATCCAGGTAGTGTTGGCGGATGATGAGGTCCTGGCGCGGCAAAAGCTGCGGCTGTTCTTACGTGACGAAACAGATTGCGAAATTGCAGGGGAATGCGCGAGCGCGGCGGAGACCATCGCCCTCGTCCGCGCGGTCCGGCCCGATCTGATCTTCCTCGACATCCGCATGCCCGACATGGACGGCTTCGAAGTCGTGCGCGCGCTCTCTTCCCAGCCGGACTTCCCCATGCCGCGCGTCGTTTTCACGACCGCCTACGACCAGTACGCGGTGCGCGCCTTCGAAGTCCACGCCGTGGATTATCTGCTGAAGCCGTTTACCCCGGAGCGCCTGCGCACCACGCTGCAGCGGTTCCGCGAGAGCCTGAACGGCGCCGCCGGAGATGCCGGTGAAAAGAACGGCGAACGATACACCACCCGCATGATCTTCAAATCGAAAGGCAGGATCCTCTTCCTGCCCGTCTCGGAGATTCGCTGGATCGCCGCCGAGGAGAACTACGTCCGCATCTCGACCGACGACGAAAGCCACCTTCTTCGTGAGACCATGACCGGCCTCGAAGAGCGCCTCGACCCCGAGTTTTTCCTGCGCGTCCACCGATCGGCGATCGTGAACCTGCAGCACGTAAAGGAAGTGCGAACCGAATCCGACGGTGAGAGCGCGGTCGTCCTCGTGAACGGTCAGAAGGTGCCCCTGAGCCGCAGCTATCGTTCTCGCGTGACTCGTCTTCTGCATCGCTCCGCCTGATCCGGATTTTTGTAGAGCGCGCGGCCGCGATGCACCGGAAACTCGGTCCGCGCGCTCCATCCACATCGCATCCATGCCGCCTTGTCCCGGGCTCGCCGCCGAAGGTCCCTGGTTCTGCATTTGCGGAAGCTGCGGCGGATTTCTCCATCGAATCTTAGAAGTTCCGTCGCGTATCGTTTTCGCGGTTCCGGCGTCAGGACAAACCGGTCATCACCTGCTATCCCCTGATCCCGCACCGCGCGCGCCCGTCACAATTCATCGCGCGCCGGCGAGGCTGGCGCTCCGATTGCACGACCGCTGCTCATGAGTATCCAGGCGATCTCTGTCGATCGAAGCGGAAGCTCTCCCCCTCCTGGCGTCGACCCGTGCCTCGACATCGTCATGCGCCTCAGCATTCCATCCGATGCCGGCCGGATTCATCAGGCGCTCATCCAGCCCGAGTATCTTGAGACGTGGATCACTCTTCCCGGTGACACGGCGGATTCCCGCCTCGTCGCCTGGCGGGAGGGCGGCAGCTACCGCTTCGACCACTACCGCAACGGCAGGCTCGACCTGACCATCAGCGGCAACGACCGCGTCCGGCGCCGCCGCAAAATGCTCTTCACCTGGAAAAAGAACGCCGATCGCATTGCCGCCGAAAGCCTCGTGTCGATCCGGCTCTGTGGCAACTTCTCGAGCACGATCCTCGAACTCCACCACACAGGCATCGTCTCGAAGCAGGAATGCGAGTGGCAGCGCCAGATGTGGTGCCGCTCCCTCGACCGTCTCTGCCAGCTCTTCGGCTGTTGAGCCGCGGGTTGCGCGCCGCGTTTAGTTCCTGTCGTCCCGGGGCCGCAGCCAGTCGAAAGAATGCTGCTCGATGGCGATTCGCACCAGCTGGCTGCGCGTCCTCACTCCGGCTTTGTGGAACAGCTCCTGAACCGCTGCTTTCACCGCCGTTTCCGACGTGTTCAGCTTCCACGCGATTTCCTTGTTGGCAAGGCCATCGAGGATGCCGCGCAGCACTTCGCTCTGCCGCGCCGTCAGCGGCCGCGCCCGCTCCATCTGGTCCGAACGATTGCGCCGCTCCGCCAGCAGGCTGCGCAGCGCCGGGTCGTCCAGCCACACGTCTCCGGACGCCACGCGCTGGATCGCCTGAATCAGCCGGTCCGGACTGCCGTGCTTGAGGAAGATCCCCGATGCCCCCATCTCCATCACCCGGACGATCACCTCATCGTGCATCCCGGCGGTCACCATCAGAACCCGGGCGCTGCTGTTGCGGCGCTTCAGCTCCGCGAGCAGGCTCAGACCCGAGTCGTCCCCGAGATCGTAGTCGAGGAGAATCACGTTGGGCTCGGAACGCGCCAGTTCGCCGAACGCCTCGGCGACCGTGGCGCACTGTCCGACCACAGCCATATCCTGCGCGGTTTCGAGCAGCCGCCCCAGGCTTTCGCGAAAGAGCCCGTGGTCGTCGACCATCATGATCCGGATATCCTGCACTGATCCTCCCGCTAGTCCAAAGCCTTCAGGTTAACGATAAAACAGGCGCCGTCGGGCTGCGCAGCATAGCGAATCTCCGCGCCAAACGAACGCAGAAACGCCCGCGACAGATACAGTCCCAGGCCCGACGACTGCGCGCCCTCCTGGAATGGCCGGAAGAGCTGCTCCGGATGATCGACGCCGCCGCCCGTATCGGCAAACTCCACCAGCACCCGGCCTGCCTCCGCCTTTGCCGTAACGGAAAACATGCGCGTCGGTCGCGACGACAGCACGCGAATGCTGTTCGTGACCAGATTGAGAAAGACCTGCATCAGGCTCGGACGGTCCGCCCACACCGGCGGCAGGTCCGGCGCCACGGACCACTGCGCTGCGATCTCTTCCTCCTCCAGCATCGGCGCAACCACGATTCTCAGTTCGTCCAGCAGGGCGGTGAGGTCCACCTCGCTCGCC
>JBKICP010000135.1:0-3242 GCA_046567085.1 Acidobacteriota bacterium | reverse complement strand
GGTGAAGCCAAAATTCGTAACAGGCTGAGGTGCGGTCACATTGAAGGCTCCCGCAAGATCGTCGCGATCCATCAGGAAGAACATAACCCGGACCACATCGCGGAGAGACGCCCAACTCATCCACTGTTTGCCCGAGCCGAGCCTTCCACCCAGGCCGAAACGGAAGGCCGGGAGCATCTTGCCCAGGGCGCCGCCATGCGGACTCAGCACGACGCCAAAGCGCAGATGGGCAACGCGGATTCCGGCATCGCGTGCGGCCTGGGCGGCCGCCTCCCATTTGAGGCAGGTTTCGGCGAGAAAGCCGGAACCCGGCGCGCTTTCTTCGGTGAGGAGCTCATCGCCGCGATTCCCATAGATCCCAACCGCGGAGGCGCACAAGAGAACACGTGGCTTGCTCCTGAGCATGGCCAGCATTCGGCTGAGGCGCTCTGTGGTGGCTACGCGGCTGACGACGATTTCTTTCTTCCATGCTTCGGTCCAGCGGTGCGCAACAGTAGCGCCGCTGAGGTGAATGACCGCATCGAAGCCCTCCAGATCGGCAGGATTGGCGGAATCGAGAGGGTCGCCGGGATTCCAGTAGATGCTCGAGGGGGACACGGCCTGCCGCCGCCGAACCAGCCGCACGGCATCGTAGCCGGCCGCCTGGGCCTGACTTATCACCGCCGACCCAATCAGGCCGGAAGCACCACTGACCAGAACGCGTCCACCATCATTTCGCATATCATGCCCGTCGGCCCGGCGAGATATCTGCCCGCAAGGCGAGAAGCCTCCGCGGAGGCTCAACACTCGATCATAGTACTCGCCGGTAGGGCTGAACCGGCACCAGAGAGCCATTCATTGCCATCGAAAAGCCTTGTGACTCGAAGAACATTCTGGTAGCTTTCAAGCCAACAGAATTTGGCGTAGTTGATCGGCAAAGCTATGGAAAACAAGCTTGAACCTGCCGCACCGCATTTCGACTCAGCACCACCGGTTTCATCGACGGCCGATGCCTTTATCGCCGAGAAGAGAATTGGCGAACGCATCCGGCGGCTTCGTCTGAAGCGCTCGATGGGCCTGGTGGAACTGGGCCGCCATGCGGGGCTTTCGGCCAGTTTTCTCTCTCAGCTCGAAACGGGACGGGTCGTCCCGACGCTGCGCAACCTGGCTCGGATTGCCATGGTCTTTGGCCGGGATCTCTCGTACTTCTTTGAGCCCGAGCCACACGCATTGTTCCGGGTCCACCGCAGCAGCGAGCGGGTGCGCCTGCCGCAGTCGGGCGTCGACAACCCGACGTATTTCTTCGAGAGCCTGGCATGGATGGTTCCGGACCGGCAGCTTGACCCGTATTACGCAGAATTTCTGCCGACGACGAAGCCCTCCGAGGTTCGCCCGCACGTGCATCCGGGATATGAATTTCTCTATTTGCTGGAGGGTGAACTGGAAGTTCGGCACGGCGATCGCATCCATCACCTTTCACCGGGAGACAGCGCGTACTTCGACGCGGGAACTCCGCATTCCTATCATTGCGCGGGAGAGAAGCCCGCAGTGGCAATCATCGTAACGATGCATCAGATGATTCCGCAGCGGGCTCCTGGAGCAAACGCGGCGAATCTGGGACCGAGGCCGGTCGAATCCACGACGGAGCACTCAGCAAAGAACCGGCACTAACGCTCAAGGCCGCGCTGAGCCATGCGGGAAACCGTGAAGCAAAAGGTGCTTCCCTTCCCTACTTCGCTCTCCACCCAGATGCGTCCGCCATGCTGGCGGACGATGTTGCGGCAGATGGCCAGGCCGAGACCGGTTCCGCCCATGTCGCGGGAGTCGGAAGCATCTACCTGCTGGAATCTCTCAAAGATCAGGTCCAGCTTCTCCGGCGGAATGCCACGCCCCCGGTCCGAGACGGAGAGCACTGCCTCGGCTGCGCCCATTTCCCGCGCACGCAGCACAACGTCGCTGCCGGAGGGAGAAAACTTGATGGCGTTGCCGATGAGGTTTCCGAGGGTCTGAAGAATTCGATCCTCATCCACCCACAGCATCAGCGGCACAGCATCGATGCGCAGGGTGATTCCCGACTTCTGGGCACTGGGGTGCTGGAGGTCGCAGGCGCGGCGGAGCAGATCCCGCGCATCCAGTTCCTGGAAACGCATGGGAAGGCGTCCAGAAGCCATGCGCTCGAAATCGAGGATATCGTTGACGAGGCGGGTCAGGCGGTCGCAGTTGCCGATGGCGACGTTCATCATCTGCGCGGCCTTTTCGGGGCGCTTTTCGAGGGCACCTCCGGCAATGAGTCCAAGTGCGGCACGGAGAGCGGTGAGCGGGGTTCGAAGCTCGTGGCTGACCGTGGAGATGAATTCGTCCTTCATCCGGTCCAGCCGGCGTCGTTCGGTGACATCCTGGAAGGCAACGACCACGCCGGTGACGTGTCCATTGAGAAGCATGGGGCAGGCCACGTACTCGACGGGGACGGCGTCACCATTCTTATGGCGGAAGATTTCATCGCGCACACGGAGCGGAGCGTTGGCCCGGCGTGCGGCATAGATAGGGCTATCCTCGACTTTGTATGGCTGGCCCTCAATGCGGGCATGTCCCAGCATGGGCAGCAAATCCCTGCCTTCCATCTCCGCCTGATCGTAGCCGAGCAGGCGGGCTCCGACCTGGTTCATAAAGACAATCTGTCCCTGCATGTCGATGCCGAAGATGCCGTCTCCGACTGACTCCAGGATCGATTCGCGCTGCCGCATGAGGGCGTGGAGGCGATTTTCCGCATCGGTTTTTTCGGTTACGTCGACGCCATGGCTGAGGACGAAGGGCTGCATATCCGGCAGATCGAGCAGGCGATTGCGCCAGGCGATAAAGCGGACACTGCCGTCGCGATGCTGGAGCGTGAGGACGCCCTGTTCCTCGCCTGTTCGAGCAACGTCGCGAAGGTAGGCTTCAAAGCCAGGTCTCTGCTCCTCGACGACAAAATCGCCGAGCCAGCGGCCCGTCATTTCTTCGACCGTGTAGCCGAGGCTTTCCGCGGCGTAGGTGTTGATGGAGAGGAGGCGTCCCTCGAGGTCATGGGTGCAAACGATGCCGAGAGAGCCTTCAATGAGCTGGCGATATCTGGCTTCGCTGGCGCGCAATGCGGCTGCCGCTTCGCGCTGCTCGGTGACATCGACACCGGTCATGATGATGAAATTGATTTCGCCGATGCCGTCGGTGAGCGTGGTTGTGTTCCATGAAATTCGGCGGCGACGCCCCTCACGCGACAGCCAGTG
>JBKICP010000134.1:0-4498 GCA_046567085.1 Acidobacteriota bacterium | reverse complement strand
GCACCACATCGTTCCGCAGAATCCGGTAGTGCGCCGCCCGCCCGAATCGCCGCAGATGCTCAAACAGCAGAATCGGATTTCCAGGCTTGAAAAACCGATGGAAGAGATAAAACGGCAGATTCAGCCGCAGCCCGGGCGGAAACACATACCTGCCTCGACGCACCAGCGTCCCTATCATCGCTTCCGCTGCCATTTCCATCGATTCCACTCTCCGAGCCTATTGGATCCTTCATGCCCTGTCGAACAACGCCTGCACCTCATCAAAAACGGGCCAATTCGATCGTTGCTCCTATGCAAGCGCGGCAATATGTCAACCCTACTTGACATCCCACGAGAAATGAAGTAAAGTTAACTTGTCATATTGTCAAGGAGTCTAGTCATGGAAAACCCGAAACTCACTCTTGCTGTTCGCCACTACATCCAGCGTTTCTTGACCGCCATGGGGCTTTACGTCATCTTCCTCGTCGGTGCCGTGTGGGCATTCCCGCGCTACCACCCCACCGGCCTGCTCGCCTACCTGATCGCAATTCTGCCTGCGCTTCCAATCATCGGCGTCATTGGCGTTGTCGCCCTTTACATGACCGAAGAGCCAGATGAGTTCCAGCGCGTGATACTCATTCGCGCCATGCTTTGGGGCATCGGCCTGACCCTTGCCGCCACAACGGCCTGGGGATTTCTTGAGGCCTTTTCACTCGCGCCGCACCTTGACCTCTACCTGGTCTTCCCGCTTTTCTGCGTTCTCGCGGCTATCTCGAATGGAATGGTGAGGTTGAGATATCGATGAAAAACCAGCTCCGCGTCCTTCGCGCCCAGCATGACTGGTCCCAGGCAGAGCTTGCCGAACGGCTCGGTATCTCGCGTCAATCCGTCAATGCCATCGAAACGGGAAAATATGACCCGAGTTTGCCGCTCGCATTCAAGTTGGCACGCGTCTTTGACACCACCATCGAGGCCATCTTTAGCGACCAGCCCTGAAAACAACTGCGGCGCAGGATTGACTCCCGCGCCGCGCCGTTTCACTTCCATCTTCGTTCTTACTTCAGGGATGCATCACCAGCGTCTGGTCCACCTGGAACGTCAGCACCGACTCAGCCGGCACCGTCACCTGTTTCCCGCGCGTCATATACTGTGCTGCCGCGCCCAGCGCACCGCCAGCCAGTGTGCCGATGCCCGCTCCCTTGCCGCCACCGAAAATCGCGCCCATCAACGCGCCAAATCCCGCGCCGCCGCCCGCGTACTCAGCTGTCCGCTTGTTCATCCCAAACCCAGCCGATCCCTTCTCCGCCACCGACGAACTGTCCACGCGATACTCCCGGCCGTTCAGGATCACCGAATACAAATCCAGCGCGAGATTCTTGCTGGTTGTGTTGCTCTGGTTCGCGTTCCCCTGGCCCATATCCACCACCTGCAGCTTCGCTTCCGTGCCGGCGGGAATTCCCACCGCGCCCGTGCTGTCCACCACATCCTGCTGGATCTTCGCTGCGTATTGCCTTCCCAACGCGTCCTTTGTGCTGTCGATCGTCTCATCCGTCCGTACCGAGATCTGAGTCCCCTGCGGAATCACGATCGACTGCACCACCGCGCCAGGGCTGGCCGACGTCTGCGCGTAGTGCATCGGCGCTCCCATGCCGCTCGGAGCCGGCGGCACGTTGCCCTGCCCCATCGCCCCCGCGGCCTGCGCTCCATATTGCTGCGCCTGCTGGTAAGCCGGTGCAGCCCCAGCGACCGCTGCTCCACCCTGCGCATTGTGATGCGTCAGCACCAGCGACGACACATCCCGGATCGGGAACACATAAGCAATCCCGTTGGACCCGCGGAATGAAATCCGCGTGACCCCGACCCACTGGCCTGTGTACATCTGCCCGTTGCGCAGCGATACGTTGTCTGAGAGATTCGAAAACACCACCGTCTGCACGTCCGTCATCGGAAACGTGTACTGGATCCCTTGGTTGTCTTTGAAAGTCAGCTTCCCGCCCGGCTCTCCGGTATATGCACCCGAATAGCTCTTGCCATCCCGCAGAACCACAATATCGGCCTGCGCCAGAACAGCCGAGAAACACACCATTGCCACTGTAAGAACAACAGCCTTCTTCATCCTCATCCACCTTCCCCGGAGCTGCTTGTCGCAGGCATGCTCCCGCGGAAAACCGGACTGGCTGGCTTGTCCTCGCGCTCCGGACACTTGTTACGTTCTCACATGCACGCCCCGTCTTTCAACGAAGTCCGCCTTCTTTTGCCTCGCCGACAGGCCCCAGCGCATCCAACCTGCAACTGGCCCGTACAATACACACAGAGAGCCCGTTCGACCGATGGCCGAAGCAGCGCAAAAAGATCCCCGGAATTCCAGCAACGCGTCCCAGGCCGCCCCCGCGAGCCCCCCTGCGCGCAAGGCCGACGATGACCCCGTCGGCAAGGTCTACGATTCCCGCCTCATCCGCCGCCTCGGCCGCTACTTGCGCCCCTACTGGTTCCAGGCGTCCATCTCGTCCATCTCCGTCACGCTCAAGTCCCTCAGTGACGTCGCCGGTCCTTACCTCGTCAAAGTCGCCCTCGACCGCTACCTCACCGGCAACCCAAGCCCCGTCACCAACTGGCTCACGCGCCGCCTGCCCCACGACCCCATTCGCGGCGTCACCGCGCTCGCGGCCATCTATACCGCTGCCCTCATCTCGTCTTACCTCTTCGAATTCATTCAGACCTACCTCATGCAGTGGACCGGCCAGAAGATCATGTTCGATCTGCGCCGCGACATCTTCCGCCACATGCAGCGCATGCACGTCGGCTTCTTTGACTCCCATGCCGTCGGCCGCCTCGTCACCCGCATCACCTCCGACGTCGACGCCATCAACGACATGTTCACGGCCGGCATCCTCGCCATCGTCGACGACTTCTTCAACCTCACCATCATGGCCGCCGTCATGCTCACCATCAACTGGCGCCTGGCCCTCATCGCCTTCTCCGTTCTGCCCGTCATCCTCATCGTCACGCGGCTCTTTCGCGATCACGTTCGGGAGAGCTACCGTCGCGTCCGCGCCGCCATCGCCCGCATCAACAGCTTCACCCAGGAACACGTCACCGGCATGAGCGTCGTGCAGCTCTTCAATCGCGAAGAGCGCGCCTTCAGGGACTTCGAGGCCGTCAACCGCCAGCACATGATCGCGTTCAAAGACACCATCTTTGCCTACGCGCTCTACTACCCCGCCGTCGAGCTGCTCTCCACCATCGCCATCGCCCTCGTCATCTGGCACGGCGGCTTCAGCGTCATCGCGCATGGCGCCGTCACCATCGGCATCCTCGCGATGTTCATCCAGTACTCGCAGCGCTTCTGGCGCCCCATCCAGGACCTCAGCGACAAATACAACATCCTCCAGGCCGCCATGGCCGCCTGCGAGCGCATCTTCAAGCTCCTCGACACCCAGCCCGAGATCGTCAGCCCCGCCCATCCCCGCACCGGCGACGGCTCGAACCGCATCGAGTTCCGCCGCGTCTGGTTCACCTATCAGAAGCTCACGACCGAGCAGCAGGCCGCCGTCGAGCGCGCAACGCGCTCCGATGCCACCGCCGCCGAACTCGCATCCCTCCACGACATCGAGTGGATCCTCAAAGATGTCTCCTTCACCATTGAACCCGGCCAGACCGTCGCCATCGTCGGCCACACCGGCGCCGGAAAAACCACCCTCACCAGCCTCATGATGCGCTTTTATGAGGTCACCGCCGGCCAGATTCTCATCGATGGAATCGATCTGCGCGAGCACGACCTCAACGAACTCCGCCGCCACTTCGCCGTCGTCCTCCAGGACCCGTTCCTCTTCACCGGCACCATCGCGGAAAACATCCGCTTCGGCAACGACGCCATCGCAGACGAAGATCTGCGCCACGCCGCCCGCGACGTCAACGTCCTCGATTTCATCGAGAGCCTGCCCGGCGCTTTCAACGAGCCCGTACTCGAACGCGGCAACTCGCTCTCCACCGGCCAGAAGCAGCTCATCAACTTCGCGCGCGCCCTCGCCTTCAATCCGCGCATCCTCATCCTCGACGAGGCCACTTCCAGCGTCGACACGGACACTGAGCTCCGAATCCGCTCAGCCCTCGAGCGCATGGTCGAAGGCCGCACCAGCGTCCTCATCGCGCACCGCCTCTCCACCGTGCAGCGCGCAGACGCCATCCTCGTCATGCACAAAGGCCAGCTCCGCGAAATGGGCAGCCATCAGGAACTGCTCGCCCACCGCGGCCTCTACTGGAAGCTCTACCAGCTCCAATACAAAGATCAGGAACTCGGCGCCGCACCCGCTCAGACACCTTCCGTCGCGCGCGCTGTCTAGCATCCAACCGTGCGCGCAGCGCACAGCTACCCATTCGCCAACGTTGAAGAAACAAGAGCGAAGGGAGTCTTCGGCAAAATCACTTGAGCTTCAGGCCACTCGCTTCAGCGCCTTTGCCCGCTCAATGCGGCGGCGCCGTGTCGGCGTATGCAGCGCTTCCCATAGGTCCGTCCTCC
>JBKICP010000133.1:0-10309 GCA_046567085.1 Acidobacteriota bacterium | reverse complement strand
ACCAGCGCGCGCCATGCGCAGCGCCAAAAATCTCATCCCAGTTCCACGTCGCCGGTGCGGTTCGCGCAATCGCGGTATGCCCGCGATCGGAGCATCCCGCCGCGGCCCGCACGCCGAATCCGCGTTCCGTGAAATTGAGCCCGTTGCGCGCCGCACGGCCCACGCCGTCATACGGCACCCAGCGGAGCAGCGACGTATCCACGCCGCCCTGCAGCATCAGGTCCTCGACCAGCCGCCCCACAGGATTATCGGCCAGCGCCGTGACCACCGCCGTCCGCAGCCCGAAGCAGCGCCGCAGCCCGCGCGCCACGTTGTATTCGCCGCCGCCCTCCCACGCGCTGAAGGTCCGCGTCGTCCCGATGCGTCCCTCGCCGGGATCGAGCCGCAGCATCACCTCGCCCAGACTCACTTCATCCCAGCGCACCGGGCCCTGCTTCACCTGAAGAGCTTCCATGCGTCCCATTTTCTTCGGGAAGTTGCCCCCCCTGTACCGACTTGCGGGACCGCGGCGCCGGGTCTCCTAATCCTATCCCTGCCTTCCAAACGCTGACCGCTATCCGCTAACCGCTCTTCCTGTACTCTGTTACGCATGAAAGTCGGCGTCTTCACCCCGCTCCTCTCCCAGCTGCCGCTTCCTGCCGTCCTCGAAAAACTCCAGGCCCTCCACATCGATACCGTGGAATTCGGCACCGGCAATTATCCCGGCGACGCGCACTGCAAGCTCACCATGCTCGACGATGCCAGGGCCCTCGGTGAATTCCAAAAGGCTCTTGCCGACCGCGGCATCGCCATCAGCGCGCTCAGCTGCCACGGCAACGCGCTCCATCCTGATCCCGCCATCGGAGCAAAGCATCGCGAGGTGAGCCGCAAGACCGTGCTTCTCGCAGAAAAGCTTGGCGTCCCTGTCGTCGTCGATTTCTCCGGCTGCCCCGGCGATTCGCCCCAGGCGAAAGCGCCCAACTGGGTCACCTGCCCCTGGCCGCCCGACTACCTCGACGTCCTCCAGTGGCAGTGGGACGAAGTCGTCGCCCCCTACTGGCGCGAGCATGGCAAATTTGCCGCCGATCACGGCGTTCGCATCGCCATCGAGATGCACCCCGGCTTCGTCGTCTACTCTCCGGAGACGATGCTCCGCCTGCGCGCGATTGCCGGCCCCTCGGTGGGCGCCAACCTCGATCCCAGCCATCTCTTCTGGCAGAACATCGACCCCATCGCCGCCATCCGCCGCCTCGGCGACGCCATCCACTACGTCCACGCCAAGGACACGCAGCTTTATCCCGCGAACCTCTCCTTCACCGGCGTGCTCGACACCAAACCCTACACCGACGAGCGGAACCGCAGCTGGCTCTTCCGCACCTGCGGCTACGGCCACGGCGCCGAGTGGTGGAAGGAGTTCGTTTCCACCCTGCGCATGTACGGCTACGACAACGTTCTCTCCATCGAGCACGAGGACTCCCTGCTCTCCGCCGAAGAAGGCCTGACCAAAGCGGCCAACTTCCTCAACGAACTCGTCGTGCGCGAGAAGCCAGGCGCCGCCTGGTGGGTATAAGACTCCAGCCAGAAACTACGGGAAATCGATGAACCAACGCATCCGCACCGCTGTCATCGGCACAGGATTCATGGGCCGCGTCCACCTCGAGGCCCTCCGCCGCACCGAAAACGTCGAAGTCGCCGCCATCGCCGGCCGCAACCCCGCTGCTGCCGAAAAACTGGGCTCCGCCTTCGGCGTCCCGCGCCTCGACTGGGACTCCATCCTGCACGACCGGTCCATCGACGCCGTTCACCTCTGCACGCCCAACGCGCAGCATTTTCCGATGGCGCAGCAAGCCCTGCTCGCCGGCAAGCACGTCCTCTGCGAAAAGCCCCTCTCCACCACCGTCGAAGAGGCGCAGGAACTCGCCGCCCTCGCTGCGCAAAAGGGATTACGCAACTGTGTCTGTCACAATTTGCGCTACTACCCCATGGTCCAGCACATCCGCGCTATGCGCGAAGCCGGCGACCTCGGCGAAATCCTCGTCGTTCAGGGCACCTACTCCCAGGACTGGCTCCTCTACGACACAGACTGGAACTGGCGCGTCGACTCCAAGGCAGGCGGCCCCTCGCGCTGCATGGCCGACATCGGCTCCCACTGGTTCGACATGGCCGAGCACCTCACTGGCCTCCGCGTCACCTCGCTCTGCGCCGACCTCAACACCGTACACAAGACCCGCAAGCAGCCCAAAGGCTCCGTCGAAACCTTCGCCAACAAGATGCTCTCCGCCGACGACGTCATCGACACTCCCATCGATACCGAAGACTTCGGCGCCGTCGTCTTCCGTCTCGGCGATCGCGCCCGTGGCTCCATGACCGCCAGCCAGGTCTCCGCCGGACGCAAGAACCGCCTCAGCATCGAAATCTACGGCACCCAGTCCGGCGTCGCCTGGGACCAGGAGCGCCCCGACGAACTCTGGATCGGCCACCGCAACAGCGCCAACTGCGTCATCGTCAAGGATCCGTCGCTGCTCAAGCCCGCCGCTCGCGGCTTTGCCGATCTCCCCGGCGGCCACAGCGAAGGCTACGACGACACCTTCAAGCAGGTCTTCCGCCGCTTCTACGCCTCCATCGCCGACGCCGCTGCTCCGCAGGACTACCCGCACTTCACCGATGGCCTCCGCCAGATGATCATCCTCAGCAGGGAACTCGATAGTAGCCGCAACCGCAGTTGGATCGACGTCCCCACTCCGTAGGGCGCCACCGCAGGACCTCCACGCAATCCGACCCCAAAAGGAGCACGTACCCGTGCTGATTCTCGCCGCCGTCGTTGCGATCTTCGTCTACGGCATGACCGCCGCCATGCTCGGCACCATCCTGCCGGATCTCTCCAGCCGCTTCCAGCTCACGCCGCGGCAAAACGGCACCATCGCCTTCGCCCAGGCGCTGGGCCTCATGATCGCCTCGCTCGGCGTCGGCCCGCTCCTTGACGACTTCGGCAAGAAAGCCGGCCTCATCATCGGTCTCGGCCTCATCGGGCTCAGCCTCAACCTGCTGCCGAAAGTCGGCAGCTATCGCGGCATCGTCTTTCTGCTCTTCCTGCTCGGATGCGGCGGCGGCATCGTCGTCACCGGCGCCAACGCGCTCACCAGCGACGTGGCCGAAGCCCATCGCGCCACCGCGCTCAACCTCGTCAACATCTTCTTCGGACTCGGCGGCCTGGCCACGCCCTTTATCGCGGCCAATCTCTTCAAGCGCAACTGGGTCCGCCTCTGCTACTCCGTTGCCGGACTCACTCTCCTCGTCCTGGTGATCCAGATCGCCACACACATGCCGCCGCCCACCGGTGCGGGCCGCTTCATCCTCGCCGACGCCGGCCCCGTGCTCGGCCGCCCCATGCTCTTCCTGCTCGGATTCCTGCTCTTCCTCTACGTCGGCTGCGAAGTCGACGTCTGGAACTGGCTCGTGCGCCACCTCGTCGCACAGGGCGTTCCCGAATCCCGCGCGTTGAACATCCTCTCCCTCGGATTCGCCCTCGGCCTCCTCATCGGACGCGCCGTCGTCGCGCCCATCCTCATCGGAGTGCCGCCCATCTACATCACGCTGGCCGCATCCATCGGCATGACGATCACCACGTTCCTCATGCTGCGCACCAACCGCGCCGGCACCGCCGCCTTCCTTGTCTTTCTTGCCGGACTCTCCATGGCGCCCGTCTTTCCCACCACGCTCGCCATCGTCGCCAACGCCTTCCCGCGCATGACCTCAACCGCCATCGGCATCGTCATCACCTTCGGATGGGCGGGCCTCGCGGTGAGTTCCCACCTCATCGGAGCCATCGCGGGCGGAGATCCAAAGCGTCTGCGCAAAGCGCTGCTCGTGATCCCCGCCTCTTCCGTGCTGATGGTCCTCATCAACCTTGGGATACTGATCGCGGCCCGCTAACCCAGCACGGACCGCAACCCGTAAACGGGCTCAGGCGTTCTTCATCCACTGCGCGTCGACCTTGAGCGCCTCCATCCCCGGCATGTCCGGGAACTGCTCCTGCTCCACAAACACGTGCCGGATCGGCGCCTTCTTCGCCGCCGCAAAGATGCTCTTGTAGTCGATGCTGCCGTGCCCCAGTTCCGTGGATACCGGCTCCTCGCCCGGCTTCCAGCCCGCCAGTTTGAACTCCTTGATGTGCAGCATCGCGTAGCGCTCCGGATAGCGCGTCAGATACTCCTGGGGCTTGTGCCCGCCAATCACCACCCAGCCGCAATCCATCTCCATATCCACCAGCTTCGGATCGGTCTCATGCAGCAGCACGTCATAGGGCAGGAACCCGTCGTGCTCGTGGAATTCGATGTAGTGGTTGTGGTAGCCGAACTTCATGCCCTCGGCGCGCACCCGCTTGCCGATGGCGTTCAGCTGATCCGCATTCCACTTCCACCCGTCCTGGCTCATCCCCTCCAGCGCCGCGGCCCAGCCTTTGCCCTGCGCCGGCGCAACCCCATGTGCCGCTGGAGAAGAGCACACGATGTACTCCAGACCCAGCGCCTTCCCATAGCTGAGAATCTCGTCCAGCCCCTGCAACGCCTGCATGGAGTAGTGCGCGCTCACGCAGTGCAGCCCCGCCTTCGCCATCGCGGCCTTCACATCGGCGGCCGAGTGCCCGTAGAACCCGGCGCCCTCGCACTCCTGGTACCCCATGGCGCCCAGCTGATCGAGCGTGCCCTGAAAATCCTTGGGCAGAAACTCCCGCGCCGAATACAGCTGCAGCCCGACGGGCAATCCCAGCGCGCTCGCCCACGAGGTTCGGGTTCCCAGCATGGCGGCGCATGCCGCCGCGCCCACGACAAACTCTCTGCGTGAAATCTGTTTCATCTCTGTTTCTGCTCCTGGGCCGCAGCCCCTCCGCTTGCTGTTGTTGGATCGTTTCGGGTTGGTCCTGCCGATTGCAAACATCCTGTGTACCACCCAGGCACGAAGCGCGACAACCCGGGCAAGAGGGCCCGGACCTGTCGTGGTGGCTGAAAAATCGGCCAGATTGCAGGCCCTGTGCGGGCGCGCCGGGGAGTACGGGAATGAAAAATTGCGAAAACTAAAGAGAAAGATGCCGAAATTCCTCACAACCGCTGTCCCCGCTTTGATGTCGAAAACAGCCACGAACGCCTGCGGCCTTACCCTGAGTACCGGCCGTCGCGACACGCTCGCTCGCCTGGCGATACGCCAATTTGCGCTGTCGGACTGCGATTTCCGGGTGGGGTACAACAGATTGCGGTCACTTCGCCTTCTTCCTAGGCATATCGGGGGACCGCATGTCTCGGCTCTTTCTTTCTTTGTTTTGCTCGTTTGCAATTGCCTTTCAGGTCCTGCTCATCGCTGGGTGCGGTAGTTCAGTCTCGAATGCCGCCAGCGGAGCCGGCACGACTCCAGGCTCCGGCGGCTCGGCGAGTAGCGGCAGTTCGGCATGCAGCGGATCGGGATTCGGATACAACAACCAAAATGGCACAATCACCGGCGTCTGGCTGCAAAGCCCCGCACCGGGGCAGAGTCAGGGCCAGGTCCAGGTGAATGCAACCGCCTACGCCAGCGATGCGGTTACCCGGTGGGCGGTTTGTCTCGACAATCACGCCGTATATCAAACCAAAAGCGATGCGACTTCCATCTCCCAGCAGATTCAAGTGCCCACGGGCCAGCATCTTCTCTGGGCAAGCGTGTCGGACGCCGCGGGCGACTCCAACCGATCTGAAATTCACCTGATCCAGGTGGGAACCCCGCCTCCGAGCAGTACGGTGCTGCCCACTCCGCCTGCCAGCGCCCAGGTGCTGTCGGAGATGCAGAACGACAATGCAAACTGGAGTATCTGCAGCCTCTGTGCGCATGGCACGAACTCCGGGGGCACCTACTGGATGCAGCCTGACCAAAGCCAGCCCTCATTGAGCGGCAGCAGCCTTGAGATGTATGCCGACGGGCCGTCCTGGACCAACGTGCTGTTCATGGATACGATCCTGGGAACCAGCTCGAATTCCCACTTTTTATGGGACTTCTGGGTCTACCACGATCCCGCTGCCGAAGCCCATTTCTGGGCCTCGGAATTCGATCTCTGGCAGGTGCTTGGAGGCCAGGAATTCATGATCGGCAGCCAGTGCGACTATGGAGATGGCTACTGGTCCACCTGGGACAGCCAGGGCAATGCCTGGGTTCTCAATGGAATCCCCTGTTCTCACTGGACACCGGGCTGGCACCACATTCAGTGGTATAACGAGCGCATCAGTGCCACCCAATACCGCTACGACACCCTGGTCGTCGACGGGAAGCCCTACGGACTCAATCAGACCTGGAACGTCAACCCCACCACCTGGCCTGACATGATCGGCATTCAATATCAACTGGACCAGGATCCCACCGGCACCCCACTGCACGAATGGATCGATAAGGTGACTCTGACGATGTGGTAGAAACTCATCCGAACTTCCCCGGATCAGCAGCTTGCACACTGCCGCATGCGGATAAATGCAGTAGCAGGACCCCCAGAAGCGAATACAGGGCGAGAGGTCCCTCCTCCGGTCCCGGCCGACCCCCCTCCGGCTCCGGTACCATTCTCCGCGGAGGGAAGAGATGCCTTCTTTAGGAAACGAAGCCGATCGGAGCGGACTGCTGGAGCGGCTGGCCCGGGTGACTCCCGAATCGCGGCCGCGGTGGGGGCAGTTCAACGCGGGACGGATGATGTGCCATCTGGCCGATTCCCTGGACGAGGCCCTGGGTCGGCGGAGCCTGCCGCGGTCAGGCCCAGGCATGCTGCGGCACTTCCCGATGAAGCACCTGGCGATCTACGTGATCCCTATGCCGAAGGGCGCAAAGGCTCCGCGGGAACTGTTGGCCGAGGAGCCGGGCGAGTTCGAGGCGAACCGGCAGCGCGTCGTGGAGGCGATCACAGTGGTAGCAGAGAGGCCGTCGGGTCCGGCACCCGATCATTTCCTCTTCGGCAGGATGAGCTGCCGCCAGTGGAACAGCCTGGCGTGGAAGCATATCGACCATCACCTGCGGCAGTTTGGTGAGTGAGCCGCAAGCGAGAAGGGGAATGCAAGAGCGGGCGTCTTCTGGCTCGCAGGGCAGCCTAGGCCTGCGGAGGCAGGTAGACAGCGGGTTGAGCGATGGGGACGACCTTCCACTCGGTGAACGCAAGCACGTAGAGCATGACGATATTGACCAGGGGCAGCAGAAGCAGCAGGCAAAGCCAGGGCGAGAAGCCGGCCTTCTTGAAGATGAACCAGAACGGGATCATGTAGAGCAGGGTTCCGATGACGATGAAGACGCCGAAGATGCTCATCATGCCCATCATCATGTTGAGGCTGTGCTGGTCCATCATGGTTCACCTCGAGAGGTTTGGAGTTTGGGCGCCAGATTAGCACAGCCACCGGGCGCCGGGTCCAGGGTGCCGGGACCGAAGCCATTGTCGAAATAAGTGAACAGTTGATTGCCCGCCGGCGTCTTTGCGGATGAAGGGCGAGGAGCCACGGCGGGTGCGACCGGAGGACGAAGCGGAGTTCGCGGAGCTAGTCGAGCGCCAGTGGAAGTTCGCTTATCGGGTGGCATGGGCGGTTCTGCGGAATGCACACGACGCTGAGGATGCGGCCCAGGAGGCGTTCCTGAAGATCTGGCGGGCGCGGGCGTGGCGCGGATTGCGGGAGGAAAAGGCGTATGTGGCGCGGATCGCATGGCGGGCGGCGGTGGACAACTCGTCGTCCAGACAGTCGCGCCTGCGACGCCTGAGCGATCATGAATCGCAGCCCGATGGCGCCGGGATCGAGCAGATCGCCGACTCCGCTCTGAGTCCGGAGGAACTGGCGGCGGCGGGAGATTGGGAGGCGGCGGTGCATCGGCTGATCGACAGCCTGCCGGAGGATCTGCGGCAGGTGCTGGCCCTCTCCGCAGAGATGAACTCGCGAGAGATCGCCTCGGCGATGGGAATCGCGGAAGGCACGGTGCGGACGCGGCTGATGCGGGCCCGGGGAATGCTGCGCGAGAAGATTGCAGCCATGGAGGAGCGGCGCTATGCGAGAGGATGAACCAGGCCGGATTCGAAGTCGAGATCCGGGCGAGATCGATGCGCGCATTGACGCAGCGCTGCGGAGTTATGCCGCGCCGACGGAGATTCCGGAGATGCGGTTTGTGCTGGCGCGGGTCATGGAGCGAGCGCGGGCAGAGGCGTTGCGGCAGCCGAGTTGGTGGCTGTGGGGAGCGGTGGCGGCAGGGTTGGCTACGATGCTGGCGGTGGGTGTGGTCTGGATGATGCGGGCGCCGCGCCGGCCGGAAATTGCGTGGACGCCAAAAGCTCCTGCGGTGGCAAGAGCCGAAGCTCCTTCCAGGGGAGCAACTGCAAAGCCCCAGGAGGTTGCGCTACCGAAGAGCAAAGAGTTGAAGGGGAGGGGCCGAATACATGAAGTCCGCAATGCGGCGACGAATCAACCCCCGAAGCTCGATGTATTTCCGACGCCGCGTCCACTGACAGCGCAGGAAGAGGCGCTGGTGGCGTTTGTCAAGCAGGCGCCGCCCGCCGTGAAAAAGGCGGTGCTCGACGATCAGCAGCACTGGGACGATCCCATCCACGTCGCCGACTTACAGAAACCACTGGGCAATTCAGGCAGTACGCAGGATCAATAACCGAAAACAGGAGCTTCTATGAAAACGATCGCTACTTTGATTGCCGTCTCGACGCTGTCCCTGCTCCCGATGGTTGTGCGGGCACAGAATCCCCCGGAGGCGGCCGCTGCATCGCCGCAGCACTTTTATCGGCTGCATTTTGCCGTAGCAGAACTGGATGCCGACGGGAAGGTGACCAACACGCGGAGCTATGACGAAACGATCGCCACGGGGCACCCAGCCGGAAATCAGGTGATCAAGACCGGGTCGCGGGTGCCGATTGCCACCGGCTCCTATGCAACCAACGGGAATCCTGCGAATCTCGCGAATACGCAGTTTCAGTACATCGACCTCGGCGTGAACCTGGATGTCCGGGATGCAACTGAACACGGAGAGATGCTCGGCTTCCGCCTGAAGGCGGAGATCAGCAGTGTCGCCCGTCAGACGGAGATCGGCGGCGTGGGAGAGCCGGTCATTCGGCAAAATGTCTGGGATTCCACCGTGCTGATTCCGATCGGCAAATCGACGATCGTCTTCTCCTCCGATGATTTGGACAGCAAAGGCAGGATGCAGGTAGAGGTGACCGGAACGAAGATCGAGTAGAGATCTGCGGAATAGAAAAGGCTGCGGATTGCTCCGCAGCCTTTCTCTGCACCTGGTCGCCGCGCCCTGCCTTGCTTAATTCACCAGCAGGACGCCTTCGGTCTTCTCCTCGCCGTCCTTTGCGACCGGGCGGTAGAAGAGCTGATTGTTGTCGAGGTAGACCTCGAGGAAGGCGGGCCGCTCGGCGATGCCGCCCGCGATGAGGGCTTCCGACAGCGGGTCTTCGACGTAGCGCTGGAGGGCGCGGCGGAGCGGGCGGGCTCCGTAGCTGCGGTCCACCAGGGTCTTTTCGAGGATCCACTTCTTCGCGTCTTCGAGGACGGAGATGTTGATCGACTTCTGCGCCAGGTTCGCGTTGAGCTGCTGCACCAGCAGTTCGAGAATCTGGATCAGGTCGGCATCGGTGAGCGACTGGAAGAGAATGATCTCGTCGATGCGGTTGAGGAACTCGGGGTTGAAGGTGCGCTTCACCTCGTTCTTGACGAGGTCTTCGATCTTCTCCATGACCAGGTCTTCGCGGTCGCTCTGGAAGCCGAGCCCCTGCTTGCGCTGGAGGTGGCGGGCGCCGATGTTCGAGGTCATGATGATGATCGTGTTCTTGAAGTCGACGGTGTTGCCGAGGCCGTCGGTCAGCTGACCGTCTTCAAAGACCTGGAGCAGGATGTTGAAGACGTCGGCGTGGGCCTTCTCGATTTCGTCGAGCAGGACGACCGAGTAGGGCGAACGCTTCACGCGCTCGGTGAGCTGGCCGCCTTCCTCGTAGCCCACGTATCCCGGGGGCGAACCGATGAGCTTGGAGACGGAGTGCTTCTCCATGAACTCCGACATATCGAAGCGGATGAGGGCCTTCTCGCTGCCGAAGAGAAACTGGGCGAGGGTGCGGGCCATTTCCGTCTTGCCGACGCCGGTGGGTCCGAGGAAGAGGAAGGACCCGATGGGACGGTGCGGCGACTTGAGTCCGGCACGCGAGCGGCGGATGGCGCGGGCGAGCGCGGAGATGGCTTTGTCCTGGGAGATGACGCGCTTGTGCAGCTCCTCTTCGACGCGAAGCAGCTTCTGCGTTTCTTCTTCCTTGATGGAGGTGATGGGCACGCCGGTCCAGCGGCTGACG
>JBKICP010000132.1:0-12800 GCA_046567085.1 Acidobacteriota bacterium | reverse complement strand
TTGGTCACCATCGCGCGCGCGATCGCGACGCGGCGGCGCATTCCTCCGGAAAGCTCGGAGGGAAACTTCTCGAGCGTGTGCTCCATCTCTACAAAGCGCAGTGCCTCCTCGGCGCGCCGGGTGACCTCCTCGTCGGGGAGGTGCTCTTCGATGAGGCGGTAGCCGACGTTGTCGCGCACGTTGAGCGAATCGAAGAGCGCGCCTTCCTGAAAGACGGTACCGATGGAGCCGCGCAATTCGAAGAGGTCCTCTTCGCGCATGGAGGTGATTTCTTTTCCGAACACGAAAATTCGTCCGGAGTCCGGGCGCAGCAGGCCGTTGACGAGCTTGAGGAGCACGCTCTTGCCCACGCCGGCGGGGCCGAGCAGGATCCGCATCTCGCCATGGCGGACATGGAAGGAGATGTTCTCGAGCACCGGCTTGCGATCGAAGCCGATGGATACGTTTTCAAAAACAACGACAGGGTCTGCCTGGTGTGACGGAGGGGAGAGCGGTGCTGCTCCGTTGGCGCCTGCATTCATATCCGGAATTCCGCTCACTCGTTTTACCGTCCGAAGATGCCGATCATGAAGCGGCTGATGATGAAATCGCAGGCGATGATGAGGATCGAGGACCACACGACTGCCTGGGTGGTCGAGCGGCCGACACCCTGCGTTCCGCCGCGGGTTTTCATCCCGTAGAAGCAGCCGATGGTAGCGATGATGAAGCCGAAGAAGATGGGCTTGACGAGGCCCTGGAGGATGTCGGGATACTCCAGAGACTGATACGAGGTGTGGAAATACTGCGAGATGTCCTGTCCCAGCATCAGGACGGAGACGAAGCCGCCGCCACAGATGCCCACGGCATCGGAGATGATCACCAGGAAGAAGAGCATGACCACGGTGGCGACGATGCGGGGCATGACGAGCTTCTTGAGGGGGTCGGTGCCGAGAGCGCGCATGGCGTCGATCTGCTCAGTGACGATCATGGATCCGAGTTCGCTGGCCATGCCTGAAGCGTTGCGTCCGGAGACCATGAGGGCGGTGACCACGGGCCCGATCTCCTTGATCATGGAGAAGCTGACGAGCTGGCCGGTGAAGGCCGCGGCGCCGAACTGCGAGAGCGTCGATGCGGATTGCAGGGCGAGGACGCCGCCGAGGAAGAAGCCGGTAAGAATGACGATGGGCAGCGAGCCGACGCCGATGACATCCGCCTGCATGAAGATGTCGGAGCGGTAGAAGGGGCGGCGGAAGATATCGCCGACGGCGCGAGCGGAGAGCATCGCGTAATCCTGGAGGGCGAGAATGCCTCGTTTCGCGGCGTCGTCGATGGTTTCGAGGGCCATGTGGATACAGGGTACAGGGAACCGGGTACAGGGAACAGGGTTACGGGTGGTTCCGATGCGGGGCGGCTGGGATGCGTTGCGCTAGAATCCGGTCGGAGGGTTCCGTCGATGAAGTGGGCTATGCGTTGGATGCCTTGTCTGGTTCTGGTTGTCGCCGCCGCCGCAAGTGCGCAGACGATTCAGGTGGACAAGAACAATCGGACGATTGCCGTGACGGCCAGCGACAAGGCTTCAGCCGAGGCGGACACGGCGGTGGTCAGCGTCGGATTCCAGATTTATGCGCCGGATGCGGCCACGGCTTACAGCCAGGGTTCGCAGATCTCCAACGCGATTCTCGGCGCGCTGAAGAAGGCCGGCGTGCCGGACAAGGCGATCGAGAGCCGGGAGCAGAACCTGGGCAAGACGGACTTCCCGTTTAATCCGCAACCTGCGCCGGAAGAGCGCGTGAAGAAAGCCTTCAACCTGTCGCAGAGCTGGGCGGTGCACACGAGTGCGGCCGATGCAGCGAAGATCCTTCACGTTGCGATTGAAGCCGGTGCGAATCAGAGCGGGAATATCGAATGGGATGTGACCGATCGCAAAGGACTGCAGGCGCAGGCGGCGCAAAAAGCGCTCGTGAATGCGCACGCCATTGCCGCGCAAATGGCCTCCGGCCTGGGTGTAAGCCTCGGCTCGCTCATCTATGCCAGCAACCAGGCTCCGATGGCGCCAGGGCGGCCGAGGGTGATGAATTTCATGGCGGCCAAGGCGGCTCCGCCGCCGGCGCCGCTGGCGATTCGCCCGCAGCAGGTGGAGGAGTCGGCTACGGTGTATGCGGTGTTTGCGATTGAGTAGGCGAATCCTCAGGTCCCCCGGACCTGGGATGCTCTTTGTTTCCTGACGGAAGAGCGGTTCAGTCGCGGTTGTTGCGTTTGCGAATCTCGATGTTGAGGCGCTTGATCTTCTGGTTGAGGGTCGAGAGGGGGATGCGGAACTGCTCGGCGGCTTCGGTCTGGTTGCCGTTGCAGCGCTCCAGCTTGTCGACGATGATGCGCCGCTCGATGTCCTCCATGATGTCGAAGAGCGAAGCATCGGGGCTGTGCTCGAGGAGGCTGGACGAGTAGCTGGAGCCGGTGATGTGCCCGGGGAGGAGGTCGACGCCGATGGTCCCGCCGGAGGAGAGCACGACGCCGCGCTCCATCACGTTTTCCAGTTCGCGCACGTTGCCGGGCCAGTCGTAGTCGACCAGGGCGCGCATGGCTTCCGGGGTGAGTGAGCGGGAGGCGAGGCCGTTTTCTTCCGAGTAGTACTTGAGGAAGTGGCCGGCCAACGCAGGGATGTCCTCGCGGCGCGAGCGGAGCGGGGGCAGTTCGATGGCGATGACGTTGAGGCGGTAGAAGAGGTCTTCGCGGAAGCGGCCTTCGCGGACAGCCTGGCGCAAGTCGACGTTGGTGGCCGCGATGATGCGCACGTCGACCTGAATTTCCTGGACGCCGCCGAGGTGCATGAAGCGCCGGTCCTGCAGAACGCGCAGGATCTTGGCCTGGGTGTCCATGCCCATGGTGGCGATCTCATCGAGGAAGAGCGTGCCGCCGTTGGCGACTTCAAAGAGACCCTTCTTGGCGGCGATGGCGGAGGTGAAGGCGCCCTTGACGTGTCCGAAGAGGGTCGATTCGAGGAGATCGGTGGGCATGGCGCCGGTATTCACAGGGACAAAGGGCTTGTCTTTGCGCGTGGAATTGGCGTGCAGCGCCTTGGCGATGAGCTCCTTGCCTGTGCCGCTCTCGCCGGTGATGAGCACGGTGGAGCGGGTGGGGGCCACCTGCGCGACGAGGTCGAAGATGCGCAGCATGACTTCGCTTTTGCCGACGATGTTGGGGAAGCTGTAGCGCTGGCGCAGGGCGCGCTTGAGCTGAACGTTTTCTTCTTCGGCGCGATAGCGGGCGATGGCGGCGCGAATGTCGGCGAGCAGCTTCTCGTTGTCCCACGGCTTCTGGACGAAGTTCTGGGCGCCGCCGCGAATTGCATCCACGACGTTATCGACGGTGCCGTAGGCGGTGATCATGATCACCGGCAGGCTGGTCTCGCGCTCGCGAATGGAGCCAAGAATCTCGATGCCGTTGCGGCCGGGCAGGGCGAGGTCGAGGAGCACCAGATCGAAGGGCTGTTCGCTGATGCGCTCGAGGCCCAACTCGCCGTTCTCGGCGCTTTCGACGGCATAGCCTTCGAGGGACAGAAGGGTCTCGAGCGATTCGCGGATCGCTGCTTCGTCATCGATGATGAGGATGCGCGGGAGGGATTCCGAACCTGCAGCCTGGGGGCTGGCCGGAGCCGCAATGGTGCCTTCAGACATGTGCGGGTTTCCTCAACAACGGAAACTCAAGATAAAAGGTCGTCCCTGATCCCACCTGACTCTCCACGTGGATTTTTCCCGAGTGTTCCTGAATGATGCCGTACGAGACGGCGAGGCCGAGGCCGGTTCCGCGCGGCTGTCCGTCGCGTCGCGCCGTCTTCGTTGTAAAGAACGGGTCGTAGATGCGGCGCAGGTGCTCGGGCGCGATGCCCGAGCCTGAATCCGCAATGGAAATGCTGACGTGCCCGTTGACTTCGGTAGCGACGCGGAGGGTGCGCTGCTCGCCGTTCTCGGCTGTCTTAACGGCCATCGCGTCCTTCGCATTGAGGAAGAGATTCAGGAAAACCTGCTGCAGTTTGCCCGCGTTGCCCATGATGGGCGGCAGATCGGGCATCAGCTCGGTTTCGACGCGGATCTGCGCGGTTTTGAACTGGTGCTCGAGCAGAGTCAGCGTGTCGCGGATGATGCCGTTGACGTCGGTTTCGCGATACTCGGCGGCGCTCGTGCGCGAGAAGTTCAGCAGGCCGTTGACGATCTCCGAGGCGCGGAAGGTCTGCTGGGTGATCTTTTCAAGGAGCGGACCGAGCTTCGCATCGCCTTTGACCTGGCGGGCCAGCATCTGGGCGTAGGAGGAGATGACGGCCAGGGGCGTGTTGACTTCGTGGGCGACGCCTGCGGCGAGGAGGCCGATGGAGGACATCTTCTCGGCCTGAGCTAGCTGGCCTTCCATCTCGGTCTGATCGGTGATGTCGTCAACGAGGATGATGCGGCCCACAGTGCGGAAGTCGCGCGAAACCAGGGGCGCGATGGCGATGTTGGCGATGCGCGTTTCCTCGGCACGGGTATCGAGGCGGAACTTATAGAGGTTGTGCACGCCGGGCTGATCTTTGACGCGGCGGAACTCGCTGACCAACTCGGGCGGGAAGACGGCCTCCAGGGGCTGGTGCAGGGCCTCGTTGCGCGGCAGGGCGAACATAACTTCCATCTGCGAGTTCCAGCTCTCGATTTTTTCTTCCGGATCGAGGGCGAGGATGCCGACGTTGATCGATTCGACGATGTTCTCGTTGAATTCCTTGAGGCGTTCGTACTCGATGACTTTCTGTTCGAGGCTGGCGTAGAGCCGCGCGTTTTGCAACGCGATGCCGATGTAGCCGGCAAGCGACTCCAGCAGCTCCATATCCTCGCTGGAGAGGAATTCGCCGCCCTGGCGGCGGCCAAGCGCGATGACGGCGATGGTGCGGTCCTGCATCTGCCCTTCGCGAGCGCCGGGAATCCCAACCCGGCAGGGCAGAAAGTAGTTCATGTCGAGGAGAGCGGCAGCGCGCTGTTCGGCCTCGGTGAGATGCAGCGCGAGCTGCGGGTTTTCGAGGAAGAGGTGGGAGCCGGCGTTGGGATTGTCGAATTTCAGGAACCCCAGGTCCATATAAGCCCCTGCGGCGTTGTCCGGCAGACCGTGCTGTGCGGCGAGGCGATAGGAGCCGGGCGTCTCGTTCAGGAAGACGGCGACACGATCGACGCCCAGGGTGCGCGGCAGGCGATCCACGATGGCGTGCAGCAGCGCGTCCAGATTGGTGAAGGAGCTGAGGCCCCGTCCGAAGCTGATGAGGGTGGAGCGGTAGTCGTAGCTCTGACGGTCGAAGAGGCGGTCGACGCGCAGCTGGATGATGCGCTTGAGCGGTTCAAAGAGCAGGGCGGCGACGATGATCGCGGTGAACAGGCCCCAGGTGCCAAAGCTGCGCAGGCGCTGCTGGGCGAGGGTTGCGGCGATGGCGAGGAGGGCGAAATAGACGCCGACAATGGCGGCGGTGGCGAGCGTGTAGGTGACGCCGCGCTTGAAGATCAGATCCACGTCCATCATGCGATAGCGCACGATGGCCCAGCTGAAGGTGAGGGGCAGGAAGACGAGGCAGATGCCGGCGAGTCGCGTCACGAGGTCCGGCATGGCGAGGTCGGCCATGTAGGGGATCGCCGACAGGAGGGTGAACGGGGCGACGGCGAGCAGCGTGCCGCGCGTCAGCCACTTGAGCTGCTGGCGTTCCAGAGGCGCCTGGGCTGCGTGATAGTGCACGTAGAAGACGCCGGCCGCGGCGACGTAGAACAGCGCGGAGTAGCCGACGGAAATCTGATCGAGGCGGTGCTGGAGGATTTCGGTGGCCGACCAGAGGGTCTGGGCCATGATTTGCAGCGCCACCACGGCGGCGCCGGGCAGATAGACCAGGGAGAAGAGCCAGCCACGGCCACGGCGCTGTTCTCCGCCGGCGAAGGCCAGCGAGAAATGCAGGAACAGCGCCGGCTGGAGAGCTGCCGCTCCGATGCCACTCCAATAGACAATCCAGTCGAATTCGTTGAACTTGCCGGTGTACCAGAACGAATACAGGACGAAGGAGACGAGGCAGAAGATGTAGAAGTGCGTCGAGTGCGGGGCCGTCCAGCGTCGCAGGAGCACGTAGAGGCCGATGCCCAGGTAGACCAGGGCGATAAAGCGGAAGCCCTGATGGATGCTGCGGTCGACCAGGTCGAGGATGACGGGCACATCGGGCAGCCGGAAGCCGCGGCGTTCGAGGGTGTAGTGAATGGTGTTGTAGGCCCGGGTGCGCCACATTTCGCGGACAACGTCCGCGGCTCGATGCACGGGATGGTTATTGACGGCCAGCAGCAGATCGCCGGGCTTGACGCCGGCCCGCTCGCCTGGGCTATTATTCGGGACGCGCTGGGCCTGGAGGCCCTGAGGGGCCTCAACCCACCAGATACCGTCGGTGGGGGACTGGTACCGGCTCTCCTGCACCAGGTTAAAACCCGCGCACAGCACGGCGGCTCCGGTGAAGAGCGCCAGCAGGACGGCAACGATGCGGGTTTGAAACGTCCGCTGCATGATCGATGCGGTGCTTCGGGAAAGGTGCACGTTCCGGGGAATCCAGGAGTCGGTTAGGGGCTGATGCCGATTACGGGATTTCCAATGGGACAACCGGAAGAGAAAATGGAGAGCAAGTCAGGTGCCACGGACCAGCCGAGACCAGTGTATCTCCCAGGAAGGCCGGATGTGCCTGATCGATCATGACATAGCAAGGAAAATTCTGATCGCGGAAGGCCTTGCGCTGGGGCCCGATTCTGCAATTATCCCAAAAACCGTTGCACGATATGCGAAATCATATTTCGGTTGGGAGTGGCGAAGCGGCCACTTTTTGAGGGCATCAACAGCTTTAGTGATGATGCTCATCGGCGCGGCGGCTGGTCGCCCACAGGATGCCGGTTAAAAAGACCACTGCGAAGCTGACAATCACCAGAACAGTCATGTTGACACTCCTTGCAGAATGAACTGGGGTTGGGGATCTGCTCGCCTCAGCATACCTGAAGAGCTGCGGCTGTGCCTGGTGTTGCGTTGAAATCGGCGCGGAGGCGGGAGAAGCGATAGAGTCATCTTCAGGCCTCCCCTCCAGGAATCTCGATGATTCGACAAAACGCCCGATGCGGAGCGGGTACCGCACTTCTGTTCGCCGGTATGGTTTGCGGGGGTTTCTCCACGCTGGCGCAGACAGTACAGAGCCCGGCTGCGCGTGGCGGTGCCGGGCCGACGCTGGCGCAGGGCATGTCGGCTCTGAGGGAGAATCAGGCGCGCGCGGCGCTGGGGGATTTCCAGGGCGTGCTCGCGGCCGATCCGAACAACACTGCGGCGAATCTGCTGGCATCGACGGCGGCGGTTGAACTTTTTCAGGGGCCGCTGGCGGTGCAGTACGCCGAGAAGGCGGAAAAGCTCGATCCGGGCAACTGGAAGATTCACACCACGCTGGTCGCGGCCTACTCGGCGGCGGGCATGAAAGAGAAGCGCGATCACGAGCGGCAACTGCTCGAACAGATGCACCGCACCGGCGCGGCCGATGCTCGTCTTGCGACCGGATTTCTGGTGGAGATGTTTCCTGTGGGGGTGAATCGCGTGGACGCGATTGAGTATTTCGAACCGGTGGGGCGGTTCCACACGTACTACCGCTTTCTGGTACGGCAGGCGGACGGGAAGCGTATCGGGGCGATCGATGTGCAGAGCGACGATTTCGACCAGAAATCGTGGGCGCAGGCGCATCCGGCGGAAGCGGCCTCCGGCAACCGCCAGTTCCAGATCACGGGCCAGGGCGAGGACGGCCAGACGGTCGACTACCGGATGTTCTCGGGTCAGCCCGACTATGACAATATTCGCGTGATGGTGGTGGAGGCGCTGCGGACGCACCCGATGGGGGGTACGCAGGCCGCGGCGACGGGGAAAGGCGCATAAGCTCTGCGCTCCAATCCTGGCTAGATCCCTTCCCCCATGCTCACCAGCCCCGACGCTGCCTGTTCGCTGCGATACTGCTCTCGCTCTTCGTCCTCGGCACTGAGAGCGCGCACCTCGTCCAGGTCGCGCGCCGTCATCTCCAACTGACCGTCGAGCACGTCGACCCGCAGGCGCAGCCGCTTGACCTCTTCGGCCAGAGCTACGATGACGCCCGACAGGGGGTCCTTCACCTGATTGGGATCGGTGATGAGCACGCGCTCGCCGTTCTGATAGACGATGTGGGCGGGGACGCCGACCACCGTCGAGTTGGGGGGGACATCGCGCAGGACGACGGAGCCGGCTCCGACGCGGGAGTTTTCGCCGATGCAGATGTTGCCGAGGATCTGCGCATTGCTGCCGACGAAGACGCCGTCGCGCAGCGTCGGGTGCCGTTTGCCTCGCTCGTGACCGGTGCCGCCCAGGGTCACCCCCTGGTAGAGGGTCACATCGTCGCCGACGATGGCGGTTTCGCCGACTACCACACCGGCGCCGTGATCGATGAAGACCCGGCGTCCGACGGTGGCTCCGGGATGGATCTCGATGCCGGTCAGAAGCCGGGCGACCTGGGAGAGGAACCGCGCCATCAGCCGCAGGTTGGCCCGCCACAGGCGTGAGGTCAGCCGCTGCATCCAAACCGCGTGCAGGCCTGGATAGCAGAGCAGCACCATCAGCCGCGAATTGGCCGCAGGGTCGCGTTCGAGGATCGAATCGATATCTTCGCGGAAATGGGCGAACATGGTGAAAGGGTACAGCGGAGACGAGCCGCGCGCACGAAGGCTGGAGACGACAGAGGCTACGGCTTATGCCCGCCTTCTTCAAAGGAGCGGAGCGTCTTTACGTCCAGAAAGATACTTAACGGAGTGTTCGTTGAACGCGCGTAACAGATCTCGGGGCATCATCGGTCCGAACTCCGTTGAAACTGGCGGCGAACGAAAACGCAGCCTCGCTGAGGTCCCAGACGGCCGTCAGCCGGTCTCCGACTGGCAGACTCTGCCAGTACCTCCATGTCTCGGCCTGCTGCTCTGCGGGATTCGTGACACGGCGGATGATTTTTTCGTTGTTTGCCATGAAAGTGAAATCTCGCTGGCCCTGCGCTGCCTGTGGCAATTGCTGGCTTCGATTCTATTCCCGACCGCGATGAAGAACCTGCGAATCAGGACCGACTCGTGCGCCGGCCCGGGCCGCCTTCGGCCGGCTACAGCGCTTCTGCCTTCAGTCCCAGCGCTTCGTTGCGCAGGTTCTCAAACAAGACCGACGAAATATAGCGCTCGCCGAAATCGGGCAGCACCACGACGATCAGCTTGCCCGCGTTCTCTTCGCGGCGTGCCACCTGCACGGCGGCGTGCACGGCAGCTCCGCAGGAAATGCCGACCAGGAGCCCCTCTTCGAGCGGCAACCGTCGCGCCATGGCGATGGCATCGTCGTTCGACACCTGCACGACCTCATCGATGAGCCTGGTATCGAGAGTCTTTGGAACGAAGCCGGCGCCGAGTCCCTGAATCTTGTGCGGCCCCGGCTTGCCGCCGGAGAGCACCGGGCTGTCGGTAGGCTCGACGGCGACGATGCGGAAGGAGGGTTTGCGCGGCTTGATGAACTCGCCCACGCCGGTGAGCGTTCCGCCGGTACCCACGCCGGAAACCAGGATGTCGGCCTGACCTTCGGTGTCGTTCCATATCTCCGGGCCGGTGGTGTCGAAGTGGATCTTCGGATTGGCGGGATTCTCGAATTGCTGGAGCATGTAGCCGTTGGGGGTCTCGGCGAGAATCTGCTTCGCTTTTCCGATCGCACCGTTCATGCCGTTGGGTCCGGGGGTGAGCACAATCTTTGCGCCGAAGGCCAGCAGCAGCACGCGCCGCTCGGTGCTCATCGTCTCCGGCATGGTGAGGATGATCTTGTATCCCTTGACCGCCGCGGCAAAGGCAAGGCCGATGCCCGTGTTGCCGCTGGTCGGTTCTACCAGCACGGTTTTGCCGGGATGGATTTTCCCCTCGCGTTCGGCGGCTTCGATCATGGCGAAGCCGATGCGGTCTTTGACGCTGTTGGCCGGATTTCTGCCTTCCAGTTTGGCGACGACCCGGGCGTGGGCTCCAGCCGTGACGCGGTTCAGTTGCACCAGGGGAGTGTTGCCGATCAGATCGATCACGCTCGCAGCAATTTTCATGAAAACAATCCTCGACGGGGAGAATTTCCGGGTCTTCAGTGTAGATGCGCGAGGGGAATGACGGACTCAGCGAGCCAGCCGAGCCGCTCAACCCAGCTTCATGAGCGCTGCTGCTGCGAACAGCTTTCGTTCCAGATGACGCTCCAGCGCCTGGACCGTAAACCGCCGCAGATCGGCGGCTCGTGCTGCGGGCCATGGCTCCGCAGCAAACGCAGCCACGGGCGAGTGAAACATGCGCCGCGCGAGGAGGAGTGACTCCGCTGCCACGATGCGGCTCGAAGGCTTTCGGTCCCGCGCGCACAGAAGCCCGTCAGACTGCGGCTGGAACCAGGCGGGTCCTGCGCCAAAGGCTTCGCCGCAGAGGGTGCAATGGGTGAGGGAGGGCATCCAGCCCAGCAGGCGCGTGATCCAGAGCGCGAAATACGTTACCGGCATCCAGATGCGGTCGCTGCGCGTGTGATCGAGAACCGCCAGGGTGAGCCGGAAGGCGGCTTCGTGCGGATCGTGGTCCGGCATCGCCTCTTCCAGTATTTCGGCGTAGAGGGCCAGCGCCGCGGCACGCGCATAGTTCACCGGGTGGGAGAGCGGGGAGGCGATGACCTCGCACGCATCGAGGCGCACCAGATCCTGCCTGGGCTTCTCGACGTAGCTGGCGGTAACGAACGTCATGGGCTCCAGAGCTCCGCCGAAACGTCGCCGCGACTTGGCCGCGGCCTTCGCCACGCCGCGAATGCGGCCGTAATTCCGCGTGAACAGCGAGACGATCTCGTCGGCCTCGTGCACAGGCCATTTTCTGAGTACCAGCGCTTCGGCCTGGTAGGCGGTCGCCATTGGTTCAAGATTAGCCTGTAGCCTGTAGCCTGGAGCCTGGAGCCTGGAGCCTGGAGCCTGGAGCCTGGAGCCTGGAGCCTGGAGCCTGGAGCCTGGAGCCTGGAGCGTGGAGCTACATCCTACTTCGTCCCAGCGATTTCCCCCAGTTTTCGTTTATTCGCAGCATCACGTTTTTTTATGGCAAGACTTCCCCATGCCCTGCGCGATACCCTGAATGCGAACTGTCACGCCCCCTTGCCCGCACCGCCAATCCCGTCCTTCGGGGCGCGGATGATTGCTGTGCCTCGATTTTGCCGCTCGCGCGGCCGCAACATCCACTCCAAATTCTTTTCAGAGGAGAAGCATGTCGACGGAATATCGGAATTTCCTGGCGCTCTCGTATGAGGAGCTCGAGGAGCTCAACCTCAAAGCCAAAGATCAGCGCCGGAAGCGCGTTGCACTCGACAAGATTCAGGAAGAGCGCCTGAAGTATCTGACGGATCAGAAGGGCATCAAGGCCGTCACTCTGCTCTTCAGCGATCTCGAAGGCCGGCTGCATATGCTGGACTACGACAAGAAGTTCCTGCTGAAGAGCTTCGACAACCTCACCTTCGACGGTTCGTCGATCCGCGGCTTTACCGCGCAGCGAGAGAGCGATCTGCGCCTCGGGATCGACTGGAGCTCGTTCTTCTTCGCGCCCGCCGACATCTTTGGCGCCGGCAAGGTGCTGGTCTTCGGCGACGTGATCGACAAGGGCGGCGCGCCGTATGGCGGCGACACGCGCGGCCTGCTCAAAACGTTCGCCCAGGAGCAGTTCGACAAGCACGGCTATACACTGAATGCCGCCAATGAGATCGAAGGCTTTCTTTTTGCCGGGATCGATGCTGAGAGGAATTTCCCGACCACCGGGAAGTTCGATTATGTAAACACCGGCGGCTATTACCACTCGCTGCCCGGCGATCCGCTGCGCGGCTTCATTGACACGGTCGCGGAAGTGCAGCGCGCCATGGGCTTCGAAAACGAGAAGGATCACCCGGAAGTCGCGCCCTCGCAGTTCGAGATCAACTACGGTTACGGTGAAGTGGTCGCGGCTGCCGATCAGATTCAGATCTACAAACTGGTCTGCCGCCAGGTGGCGACGCGGATGGGCATGAGCGCCTGCTTCCTGCCCAAGCCGGTGGTGGGCGTCAACGGCAGCGGCATGCACACCAACGTCTCCATCAGCAAGGACAACAAGAATCTTTTCTGGGATCCGAAGGGCGAGGAGAAGCTGTCGAAGACCGGATGGGAGTTCGTCGACCGCATCCTGACGCACGGCAACGACATTTGCCTGTTGTTGAATTCGAGCGTGAATGCCTATCGTCGTCTCGATCCGCATTTTGAGGCGCCGAACCAGATCAAGGCTTCGGCGGTCGACCGTGGCTCGATGATCCGCATCCCGATCGGCAACGAGCGCTCGATGCGCGTGGAGGTGCGTTCGGTGGCGCCCGACTCGAATCCGTACCTTGTGATGCTGTCGGTTTTCCGCTCCGGGATCGAGGGTGAAACGTCGAAGATGTCGAATCTGCGTCAGGCGGAGCGGTATCTGCCGGACAACATCTACACGGCGATTGAGGACTTCCGGAACGCCACCTGGACGACGAAGCTGCTGGGGGAGGATGTGAAGGGGCGCTACGCCGACCTGAAGCAGGCTTCGGCGGACCGGTGCCCGCGTCTGCTGGGCACGTTCGTCAAGCCGCAGGAGGTGCAGTTCCACCACGAGGTGTACAACCAGTTCCTCTGGAACCAGTTCTAGGCGCGGTCAGGTACCTTCGGAGCAAAGCAAACGCCCCGGCGATTCGCCGGGGCGTTTTTGCCCGCACTTCATTGG
>JBKICP010000131.1:0-5996 GCA_046567085.1 Acidobacteriota bacterium | reverse complement strand
GGACTGGTCACGCGCGGCAGCGACATCTACCAGCGCTCCGCCGGCCTCGACATCAATCTCATCTGGGGACTCGTCATGCTCGTCTTCGGCCTCGCCATGTTTTTGATGGGGCGCTATTCGGACAAGCACCCGAAGCCGCAGCCTCCCGTCGAAGGCTCAACCCGCCCACTCGGGCACTGATCCGGAGCCGACTGCTATCAATGATGTACCGCTGCTATCATTGCCTGCAGTAGGCTAGAGGTGAGATCATGGCCACCCTGACCGTTCGGAACCTCCCGGAAGAAACCCACCGCGCCCTGCGCGTCCGCGCCGCCCACAACCGCCGCTCCGCCGAAGCCGAAGTCCGCGCCATTCTCGAAGAAGCCGTCCGGCCCGCCGAACGCCTGAAAATCGGGACCGAAATCAACCGCATCGCCCGCAATACCGGCGGCATGGACGCTCTCGAGATCCGCCGCCACCGCAGCAGGATCCGCGGCGCGGACTTCGAATGATCGTCCTCGATACCAACGTCCTCTCCGAGCCCTTCAAGCCGCGGCCCAACCCCAAGGTCCTCGCCTGGCTCGACGCGCAGGCCGCCGAAACGCTCTACATCACCACCATCAGCTGCGCCGAACTCCGAACCGGCGTGCTCAAAATGCCCGACAGCGCGCGCAGAAAATCGCTTGCCGCCGGCATCCAGCAGGTTCTCGATCTGTTCCGGGACCGAACCCTTTCCTTCGATATCGAGGCCGCCGAGCAGCTTGCCGCGATCGCGGCCCGGTGCGAGAAAATCGGCAAACCCGCCGTTGCCCCCGACGCCTGGATTGCCGCCATCTCCGCAGCCCATGGCTTTACGGTTGCCACCCGCAACGTGAACCACTTCGAACACACCGGCGTGGCCGTGATCAATCCCTGGGACTGAACGCCCGTCCATCTTCCCTCTTGCGCATCTCCCCTTCGTTCTGTACATTCTTAACTGAACGGTTAGTTTAACTAAACAGTCAATCAATGACCGCCCCGCACAAACCTCTCGATCCAGCCCGCGACCGCATCCTCCACGCCGCCATCCGCGAGTTCAGCGAACACGGCCTCGCCGGCGCCCGCACCAGCGCCATCGCCGCCGCCGCCCGCGTCAACAAGGCCCTCCTCTACTACTATTTCCGCGACAAAGAAGCCCTCTACGCCACCGCTCTCGAAGAAGTCGCCGGCAAGATCGCCGGCGATGCCCTCGCTGTCCTCGATCTCCCCTCCAGTGCCGGCGAGCGCATGCTGCGCTTCGTGCTCCAGCATTTCGACCGCATTTCCTCGCAGAACGGATTCCAGGCCCTCATGCAGCAGGAGATGGTTCGCTTCCGCGCCGGACACTCCAATGCCCTCCGCATCATCGCGGAAAAAGCCTTCCTGCCCATGTGGGATCGCACCCTGCAGGTCATCGGAGAGGGCATCGACTCCGGCGAACTCTGCGACGTCGATCCACTGCAGATGATGTATTCCGCGCTCGGCGCCAACGTCTTCTACTTCCTCAGCGCCCCCATGGTGCACCTGGTCGGCGCTTTCGATCCGAAAGAACCCGGCGCGGTCGCCACGCGTCGCCGGACCGCCATTGAATACCTGGGACACGCCATCTTTACCGACCGAAAACACGGCGCCCGCCTCGCGAAAACCGTCCTCGCCACCACCCCCAACGCGGCTGTTGCTGTTCCGGAGAAAAAGACCGCATGAAACCGCGCAATCGAATCTTCATCATCATGGCCGTGCTGCTCGTGGTCGCCTTGTGCTGGTACTTCTTCTCGACCGATCGCACCAGCGACCTGCAGCTGATCGGCATGGTCGATGCCAACGAGGTCGTCGTCAGCTCGCGCATCCAGGGCCGCATCGCCTCGCTCGACGTCGAGGAGGGCCAGAAAGTCACAGCGGGCCAGTTAGTGGCGACCATCGAAGCCGATGACCTCGCCGCTGCTCGCAATGCCGCCGCCGCCACCGTCGCCGGCAACCAGTACAAGCTCGCCGGCTCCCGCGCGACAGAGGAGCAAACCCAGGGAGAAGTCACCAGTCAGGTCAAAGCTGCCGAAGCCCAGTTGCGTGTCGCCCAGGCAGCCCTGGCCCAGGCCACGGCCCAGTACGAACATCAGGACGCCGATACCAAACGCGCCGTCGCTCTCGCCAGGGCCGGCGTCGCCAGCGAGCAGACGCGCGATGAGATGGTCACCAGCCTGAACGCCTCCAAAGCCGCGGTCGACTCCGCACGCGAAAACGTAGCTGCCTCCGAAGCCTCGCTAAAAACCGCCGAAGCCAATCTCCTGCAGAGCCAGGCGGCCGCGAAAACCGTTGCCGCCAATCGCGCCGATGTTCGCAATGCGAAGGATCTCCTCGATCAGGCCCAGGTCCAGCTCGGCTATGCGCGTGTCGTTTCTCCCGTCACCGGAATCGTGAACGTGTGGGCCGCCCGCCAGGGCGAAGTTGTCTCAGCCGCGACTCCCATTGTCACCGTCGTCGATCTCTCCCAGACCTGGGTCTATGCTCCCCTTCCCGAAACCGAATCCGACGCCGTCCAGCTCGGCGACAAGCTCCGCGTCGTCATGCCCAGCGGCGCGACGGTCTCGGGCACCGTGATTGCCAAGGCCGCTGTAGCCGACTTCGCCACGCAGCGCGATGTCAGCCGCCGCAAGCGCGACATCAAAACCGTCCAGCTCAAACTGCGCATCGAAAATCCAGGCATGCGCTACGTCCCCGGCATGATCGCCGACGTTTACGTGCCCAAAGACAAGCTGGTGAAAGAATGACCGCCCCGGCGCCCCACACGCCGAAGGCCCCCGGCACATCTCCGCCGGCGATCGCCGTGGAGAACATCGTGAAGCGCTATGGAACCTTCGAAGCCGTTAAAGGAATCACCTTCGACGTCGCCGATGGCGAGATCTTCGGACTCCTTGGCCCAAACGGCGCAGGTAAATCGACGCTCATCCGCATGATGACCACCCTCATCCCCGTCACCGCCGGCCGCGCCCTCATCTCCGGCCACGACGTGGTCCATGAGCCGAACGCCGTACGCCACCTCATCGGCGTCATTCCCCAGGCACTGACCAGCGACATCGACCTCACCGTCGAAGAGAATCTCTCCATCTACGCGAAGCTTTACGGCGTTCCCCATGCACAGCGCGAACGCAACATCGCTCAGCTTCTCGAAGCGGTCGACCTCACCAAATGGCGCGAGGCGCAAACCAAAACCCTCTCCGGCGGCATGCGGCGGCGTCTGGAAATTGCGCGCGGCCTCATCCACAATCCCCGCATCTTCTTCCTCGACGAGCCCACCACCGGCCTCGATCCCGTCTCCCGCGTCGCCGTCTGGGAGATGCTCGACCGCCTGCGCACCAGCATGAAGCTCACCATTCTCCTCACCACCCATTACATGGACGAAGCCGACAATCTCTGCGACCGCATCGCCATCATCGATCACGGCAAACTCGTCGCCCTCGACACCCCGCTCGGGCTCAAATCCAGCGTCCCCGGCTCCAGCGTCATCGAAGTCCAGTTCGGCAAGAATCAGATCGATCGCAAACCCCAGCTCGAGCAGCTCTCCGGCGTCACCGGCGTCGAGTCGCGCGGATCCGGCGAGTACCGGTTGATGACCTCCAACGGCTCTCTCACTACAACGCAGCTGGTCGAGATGGCGGCCGCCGCCGGCGATCCCATCCGCGGTCTCAGCGTTCAAAACACAACTCTCGACGACGTCTTCGTCTACTACACGGGACGCCAGTTGCGCGATGAGCAGGTAAAGGCCGTCGGCTTCCTCATGCCGCCGCGCCCGGGGATGCAGCCATGAACCGCATGTGGGCGATTGTCGAACGCGAGATGCGGAAGTTCTTCCGCTCTCCAACCCTGATGCTCATGTCGATGACTCTGCCGCTCGTGCAGTTGGTCATCCTGGGCAACGCCTTCGGCGGCAAAGTCACCAACGCACGCCTCGGCGTCGTCGATTACGACCACGGCGAAGAAGCGCTCAAGGTGCGCGAAGCCTTCCAGTCTGTCGCTGCCACCATCCGCACCTTCGAGACCGTTCCCTACTCCGACGAACAAACCGCAAAAGACGATGTGCAAACCGGAAAGATCGACGCCGCCGTCATTATTCCGAAGCAATACTCCCGCCGCGTCCTCGCCGGCGATTCACCGCAGATTGGCCTGGTTGTCGATAACTCCGACCAGTTTGTCAGCGGAAGTCTCGAGTCCGAAATGCAGTCTCTGGTGGATGCGCTGAATGCTCCGCTGATCCAGCCCAAGGTCGTGCAGGCGATCACCCTGGATATTGTGGAACTCTATCCCTATATCGAGTACATGAAGTTCCTGCTCGCGGGATCAGTCGCCCTCGCCATGTATATCTCGGTCATGATCGGCGGCGGCATGCTCTACATCGACGACAAAGCCCGCGGCGTCCACGAGGGCTATCTGGTCACGCCCATCACCAAACTGGAGTTGGTCCTCGGACTCAACATCGCCGGAGCTATCAAAGCCGTCCTGTCCGGGATCAGCCTGTCCGTCATCGGCTCACTGCTCGCCGGACTGGGAGTTATCTTTCACCCTTCCGCGGTGCTCCAGCTCGCGATCCTCATTGTCGCCACATCGATCGCTTTCAACGGCATGATGTTTCTGCTGATGGTCCGCGTCGAAGACCCGTTGGTACCCCGCGCGATGTTTGGCGTTCTGAATACCCTGCTCTTCTTCCCCAGCGGCGCCATTTATCCGATTGAAGCCTTTCCCAAATGGCTGCGCGCCATTGCCGTCGTCGATCCCTTCACCTACGCCGTGCACGGCTTCAAAGCAATCCTGATCAAGGACGGTGGGTTCGCTGCCATCCGCTCCGACATATTCTTTCTTTTTGGATTCGGAATTATCTCGCTGTTGCTGGCGACGCCTTTGTTCAAGCGCACCCTCTGAATGCGAAGGGCGGGGAAACCGCCCCCGCCCTTACTCGCTTTTCGCTGCTTTTGCGACCGTCTTCCGCCGCTGGGCCCAGCGCTTCTTCAGCGCATCGGAGATCCTCTTCCGCCCCTCCGCCGACAAACGGCGTTTGCTCGGCGTACTACTGACCGCGGGTCGGCCCGGCGGCCGGCCACGTCTCTTTCCTGCTGACGTTCCTCCATCGCTCAGGAGCGCCCGGGCTTCCTTCAGTCGGGCAATCTGCGTATCCAGTTCCATGACGATCTTTTTAACTTCCACAGTATCCCTCCGTTTCATGTAACAGCGCCTTGCGCCCTGGAGGCAAGGAAATCCAAACTTCCACTCCTGCCAGACTAAATGGGAAAGGATAAGTTTACAAATTCAGCTGCAGCGGGAATCGCGGCACTTACTGGTTGTCATCCTCGTGGGACGGCCGCGGTGCCGGGATCGACTGATCGTCCCGGCCGGGTGTCCGATAACTGAGCCCCAGTTGCGCGTCACGCCCGCCCTCCAGGGTGTACCGGCGCAGACTCCGCAGCGTTTCCTGCTTGTCGCGAGCGTAGTCCGTAGCCAGGCGCGTCAGCGCATAAGTCATAATGTCGCTGTGATGCAGGCCCTGCATCTCCGGATCGCGGCGGAAATTCAGCCACAACCGGTGCACCAGCTGAACATCCTCTGCCCGCAGCGCCGGAGCATGCGGACCAATGTGGAAAGCTTCTGCCTCACCATCCGGCATGATCACATAAAAAGTGAATTGCCTCTTCGGCTCGGGCAGGCTCTCCCAGGCCTGGCCGACGTGGAATGCCTGCTCCTGCGCCGACATGCGCGTGGAGAGACCTGAAACCAGCGCCGCCACTTCCAGCGAATTTGCTACCTGCACCAGCGCCGCAAAGATATCTCCGGCAGGAACCACGAGCAGCGAAATGTGTTTCCCAAAGCTCTCCGCAACCGACACAGCTTTCGTAAACAGCATCTGCTCGTGTTCGCTGAAGATCTGGTTATCGACGTACTCCGGACCTCCGGCGCCCATCATCCGGGCAGTCATCACAACAATGTCCTGCTGATCGGTCCGCGTCCGCGCCAGC
>JBKICP010000130.1:0-3525 GCA_046567085.1 Acidobacteriota bacterium | reverse complement strand
CGCGCCAGCGCCTCGTCGAACTTCGGCCACGGCGCGCGCAGCAGGCCGCTCGTTTCGCCCAGCTGCTCCCAGATCTCGCACGCCAGAAACGGCGCAAACGGAGCCAGCAGCAGCGTCAGGCTGCGCAGAATATCCGCCAGCACCGCGTCCGGAACCTTTCCCTCCGCGATCTGCGCCTCCGCCGCCGTCAGCGTATTCACCAGCTCCATAATGGCGGCAATGCAGGTGTTGAAGTGCCACCGCCCGGCAAAATCTTCGGTGATTTTGCGAATCGTCTGGTGCAGCTTGCGCAGCAGTGCCTGCGACTCGGTTGTCAGCTCCCCGCTCGCCGCGCCCGCGCCCTTCGCCCGCTCGCCATACTTCGCCGCAAAACGGTAGACACGTCCGAGGAAGCGGCTCACACCGGCCACACCGTCTTCCTGCCAGTCCAGATCGCGATCCGGCGGCGCGGCAAACAGCGAATACATCCTCGTCGCGTCGGCTCCGTAGCGCGCGATCATCTCGTCCGGCGAAACCACGTTCCCCTTTGACTTCGACATCTTCGCGCCGTTGCGGATCACCATTCCCTGCGTGAACAGCCGCGCTACCGGCTCGTCGTTCCGCACCACTCCCAGATCCCGCATGACCTTCGTCCAGAAGCGCGAATAGATCAGGTGCAGAATCGCGTGTTCCACGCCGCCGATGTACTGATCGATCGGGAACCAGTATGCTACCGTGTCGGTTGCAAATGGCGCCTCGCTGTTCCGCGCATCGGTATAGCGGTAGAAGTACCACGACGAATCGACGAAGGTGTCCATGGTGTCCGTCTCCCGCCGTGCCCTGCCGCCGCACTTCGGGCATACCGCGTTCGCAAACTCCGGTACGCGGCCCAGCGGCGATCCGCCCTGCTGCGTGATCTCGATATTGTCCGGCAGCAGCACCGGAAGTTCGCTCTCCGGCACCGGCACAATCCCGCAGGTCTCGCAGTAGAGCATCGGAATCGGCGTGCCCCAGTACCGCTGCCGGCTGATGCCCCAGTCCTTGAGCCGGAAGACGACCTTCGCTTTGCCGAATCCGTGCTGCTCGGCATGCGCGGCCATCTTGTGCTGCGCTTCCTCGCACCCCATCGAACTGAACTCGCCCGAGTTGATCAGCAGGCTGTTCTCTTCTGTAAACGGCAGCATGGCCTCGCGCGCGCCACTATCCGCTGCCTCGCCGTCGTGCCGCGGCAGCACCACAATCCGCATCTCCAGCCCGTACTTCTTCGCAAACTCGTAGTCGCGCTCGTCGTGCGCCGGAACCGACATGATCGCGCCGGTGCCGTAATCCAGCAGGATGTAGTTGCCCACCCACACCGGCAGCCGTTCGCCGTTGAACGGATGGATCGCGTAGTGCCCCGTAAAAATCCCGTGCTTCTCAATCGCGCCCACGTCGCCGGCTTCCCGCGCTGCGCGTTGCTGCTCCAGCAGTCCGGCCACCGCGGAGGCCAGCGCCGGATTCGCCGCCGCCATCTCCTTCACCAGCGGATGCTCCGGAGCCAGCTGCAGGCTGGTCGCGCCATAGATCGTGTCCACGCGCGTTGTGAAGACCACAATCTTCTTCCCCGATCCCTTTACGTCCTCGCGCGCCGGCAGAACGCTCGTTCCCTTTGTCCGCGCCTCATCCTCCGGCGCGGCAGCCGCGTCTTCCAGCTCAAACTCGATCTCCGCGCCTTCGCTGCGGCCAATCCAGTTCCGCTGCATGGTGCGGACCTTTTCCGGCCATCCCTCCAGTTTTGAAAGATCGTCCAGCAGCTCCTGCGCGTAGTTCGTGATGCGCAAAAACCACTGCTCCAGGTCGCGCTGCTCGACAATCTGCTCCTCGTGCCGCCAGCAGCATCCATTCACCACCTGCTCGTTGGCGAGCACCGTGGCGCACTGCGGACACCAGTTCACCTTGCTCTTCTTCCGGTAGGCCAGCCCGCGCTCGTACATCCGCAGAAAGAACCACTGGTTCCACCGGTAGTACTCCGGCAGGCAGGTGGTCACCTCGTTGCGCCAGTCGTAGCTCAGCCCCAGCCGGTTCATCTGCCGCTTCATGGCGGCAATGTTGTTCAGCGTCCACTGCCGCGGCGGCGTGTTGTTCTTGAGCGCGGCGTTCTCTGCCGGCAACCCGAACGCATCCCACCCCATCGGGTGCAGCACGTTGTATCCCTGCATCCACATGTAACGCGCCAGCGCATCGCCAATGGCGTAGTTCCGCACGTGCCCCATGTGCAGCTGCCCCGAGGGATACGGCAGCATCTCCAGCACGTAATACTTCGGCCTCGCCGAACTGGCCGGCTCCGCGGCGTAAAGCTCCGGCTGCGACTCCCAGCGCTGCTGCCACCGCGCTTCGATGTCAGCTGGGTTATAGCGCATTTCCTGCGCCTGGGACTCGCCTGTAACTGCCTTCTCTGTCGGTTCTGAATGCTGATTCGTGGGCATGGCTGTTCACTTCGATTGTATCTGGCGCCTACCCTCCTCGTTCTTCGCAACTAATCCCCGCAGCGCCTCCAGATTCCGCCGGTCCTCCTCCTCCTCGTCCACCGGCGTCTCCGCAATAAACGCGCAGTGGGCAAACCGCGCATCGTTCAGCAGCCGCCGGAAGGGCTCCAGCCCCATCGTGCCTTTACCGATGTGCTCGTGCCGGTCCAGCTTCGATCCCCGCGCCGCTTTGGCGTCGTTCATATGCCACACCCGCACCGTCTCCAGCCCCACCGTGCTCTCGATCAGCCGCACCGTCTCCTCGTAGCCGGCCTCGCTCACCAGGTCGTAGCCCGCCACGTGGCAGTGGCAGGTGTCCAGGCAGGCGCCCACCGGAACCGCCGTCCGCAGCCGCGCAATCAGCTCCGCCACCTGCTCCAGGCTGCCGCCCAGCGAAAACTCCGCGCCCGCCGTGTTCTCAATCAGAATGCGGAAATCGCACTCGTCCAGCGCAACCCCCTCCACCGCCCGCGCAATGGAAGCCGCTGCCCGCGCCAGGCCTTCTTCGCGCGTCAGCCCGCGCCACGATCCCGGATGCAGCACCAGATACTCCGCGCCCAGCGCCAGCGCCCGCTCCACTTCGCCGCGAAACGCCGCCACCGACTTCTCCAGCACCTCGTCGTTCTGGCTGCACAGGTTCACCAGGTAGCTGGTGTGGATCACCAGCGGAGCGCAGTCGTACTCGCGCCGCAGCCGCTTCATCGCATCGCAGTGCGCCGGATCCAGCCGCTGCGCCCGCCACATCCGCGGGCTCGAAGAAAAAATCTGAAAGGTGTTCGCGCCAATCTCGTGCGCGCGCTCGGCCGCGCGAAACACGCCGCCGGTAGTCGAAAGATGTATGCCAATGCGGGGAGACATGCGTGTTCAGTGTAGCCGTTTGTCGCAACCGCTTTGCCCTTCCCCTGACCCTGTGAAATCATCGTCACCGGAGCCACCCGATGAAAACCCTTGCTGCGCTGCGTTATCTCGAAGACCTGTGGGACGACAAACTGGCCGCCGGCCTCGATGAGCCGGAGCTTCTCCGCTACCGCTCGAACCTGTT
>JBKICP010000129.1:0-5565 GCA_046567085.1 Acidobacteriota bacterium | reverse complement strand
GATCGCTGCTCCCTAAGCCACACCTTGTGGAACGGCCGGATCGGGGAGATCCGGCCGTTGATTTTGTGGGGTTTAGGAGGCCGGTTTTTCGAGGCCTTTTGAAACGGCCGAGATGCGCTTGTGCGCGTCGTTGAGGACAAGCTGGGTGCGGACGGAGAGGCGACGCTGGAGGAAGAGGTCGTCATGGATCTGCCGGAGGCGCTTTTCGAGGCCGGCCTCGGCGGCTTGGGCCGGCTGCTGACGGCGGACAAGACAGAACAGGGCGGCGCAGGCCGCCCCGAGCGTAAAAGGAACGAGAGAGCATTTCACGCAGGGTTCTCCGTGGTTGGGGCGTGCTGATGCAGCACGCGATGGATGGTCGTCCGGGAGACACGGTAGGTGCGGGCCAGCTGGCCGAGAGAGTGGCCATGCTGCCGGTCCCGAAGGATAGAGATATGGTCGAGATCGAGCGGCCGGCGCCCGATGGTCCGGCCTTCGAGGCGAGCGCGCCGCATGCCGGCGCGCACCCGTTCGACGATCAGGTTGCGTTCGAGCTCTGCGATGGCGCCGATGATGACCACGATGGCCCGGCCGAGCGGGCCGCTGGTGTCGATCTGTTCGCGGAAGCTGACGAACTCGACGTTGAGCCGGTTCAGCTCGTCGAGGACATCGAGGAAGTGCTTCACCGACCGGGCGCTCCGATCCGAGGCCCAGACCAGCACGACATCGAAGCGGCCCTGACGGGCCTCTTTCATCATCTGGTCCAGACCCGGCCGGCGCGCCTTCGCGCCGGAGATCCGGTCGGTGTACTCGGCAACGATCTCGAAGCCGCGCTGCGCAGCCATCTGGCGGAGATCGTGCAGCTGTGTCTCCGGATGCTGATCGAGGGTCGAGACCCGCATATAAAGGACGGCACGCTTCACTTCCGCCGCCCTTTCGGCTTCGGTGAGTGTTTATCGACATACTGCTCGATGAACTGGAGCAGCACATCGGTCATGTTCTCGCCCCGTGCCGCGGTCGCGGCCTTAAAGGCGTTGTGGGTATCGACAGGGACATTCAGGTTCATGCGTTTGGTTCCTTCGGGCTGGATTGCGCTCACCTCCTCTCTTTCTGGAGATGAGCTTATCCGGTTATGAGTATTCGCCGCCAGCTACTCTTCCCAGCCGCCACGGCACATGTAGGCCATCAGGGCGAGCTGGTCGTGGCGGATACCGAGTGCGGCGGCCATGGAACGGAGGCGGGCGGGATCGGCGGGGACATGACCGATTTCGATCGCCTCCCATTCTGAAGGCGTCATGCCGGCCAGTCCAGCCGTTTCCTCGAGGGAACGGCCGGCCAGACAGCGACACTCTGCGATCATGCTGCCGAACAGCCGCCGCCAGGCATCACGCTGGATCTGCCGGGGGGAAGCAGGCGGCCGAGAGACAAAAAGGGTGCTCATATACTCACTCCTGTGACGCATCCTGTCAAGCGGAAGGATGCGGGATTTAGTTCAGATGATGAGTATGTACTCAAAGGATGGCTTTATCAAAGCTCCCTCTTCGGACAGGTCCACTACGACTCTCTCGATCAGGTCACTCTCACCTTCTCCGGCGCGTTCAGCGGAACCGCCTCCCTCATCTAAGGAGCCCCTTCCCCATGTCCATGAAGTTCCTGTCTGCCATCGATCTCGGTCAGAACGAGCTGCAGAACGCGCGCATCCAGAACCTTGCCACCGATCCCGGCAGCCCGGTTCCCGGTCAGTAGTGGTTCAACACCACGACCTTTCAGATCAAGTACTACGATGGCGCTGCCATCCGCGTCGTCGCCGGCCTGCAGACAAGCTGACCGACTTCGCTGCGCCCTCCGCGGCACTGCAACTGGGCGGACAGACCATCCAGAACCTCGGTGCGCCCGTCAACGCCACCGACGCGGCCACGAAGCAGTATGTGGAACCGGGTCTCTCCGTCCTGCCGGCAACAGGCAAGCCTCGCGCGTGCGCGAGAGCCGTAAGCTGACCGGCGGCTGCCGTTGCCGCGGAACCCGGGACGCATCTGCGTATCGCCACTGCGCAACGGCATGTCTGCTCAATCCTCTTCCTGCAGGCAAGGCGAAGCCTCGCGAGGGCACGAAGGGAGAGCCACTTTCCTCGCTCAAGTCCATCCGTACATCCCAGGAATATCCGGACGTCGTGACGTTGGTATCGGTTCTGCGCTCAGGATCCGGTCCGGGCAGCCAGACGCTTTTCTGCCCTGAACTCAATCTTCCGCTCTGCGGCGAAGCCCCCTGCCCCCCGGCTCACTCATCTGTCTTCCCGGCGGCCGATGCAGCGATTCAGCTACCCCCGATCGCACTCCGACCTGGCGACATCCTGGCCCCGGGGATAGCGATTTCCCAACGGAGCACGGTCACTTTTGGTACGTTACGCACCCGGCCGCCCCTCGAACCAGTCGCTCTAGTATAGGTAAACAGATGCGTATCAGTTGTTTACGTGTACCAGAGACCGATATCCGGCGTCGGACCTCAGATTGTGTGCCCCAGGCCTTCCAGAGCCTGCATCGGGTGATCCCTTTTTCTCCTTGGCACGCTCCCACCTGTTTCCTTATTTCTTCCCGCCGCCGTTCCTGACTGCCGGATCGGCACTCTGGCCGGTCCCAGTCCGACCCAGCGATAGAAGAGCCCAGAAAAGTGCTATTTCCCGGACCGATGTTTGGGATGGTAAACCCGTTAACAGGGCACATAATTGCTGACTCAACCGACATTCACCCAGTCGTGAAATGAATTGACCGCGATTTCGCAGCAACGCTATTATCAGCACCGATCTGCAAGGTCCGCTTCATGACCAGCACGAGGATCTCCCGCTATCGAATCGTCAGAAAGCTCGGGGGAGGTGGCATGGGCGTGGTTTTTGAGGCCGAGGATCTCAGGCTCGGGCGGCACGTAGCTCTCAAGTTTCTTTCCAATGAGCTGGCAGACGACACGCAGGCCCTAAGCCGATTCCAGCGCGAGGCCCGTGCGGCCTCTTCACTGAATCACCCCGGTATCTGTACGGTCTACGAGATCGACGAGGCGGAGGGAAAGACGTTCATCGCGATGGAACTGCTGGAGGGCCAGACGCTACAAGACCGAATCGCAGGGAAGCCGATGGAGGTGGGAGCGGCGCTCGATCTGGGCGTTCAGATTGCCGATGCGCTCGATGCGGCTCACACGAAAGGGATCGTTCATCGGGACATCAAGCCGGCGAACATCTTTGTAACCGACCGCGGGCTAGCCAAGATCCTGGATTTCGGGCTGGCAAAATTCTCGTATGCCCCGCCGGTGGGAACCGATGAGACAACCCTCGGGGCGGAACACCCTACCACTGCAGACTCCACGCTGGGTACGGTCGCTTATATGTCTCCGGAGCAGGTCTGCGGGGCCGAACTTGACGCGCGCACAGACCTGTTTTCCTTCGGGACGGTGCTTTATGAGATGTGTACAGGGACGCTGCCATTTCGCGGGGAGACCTCAGGCGTGGTGTTCGATTCGATTTTGAATCGGGCACCCGCACCGCCCTCGCGCATCAATCCTGAGATTCCGCCCAGGCTGGAAGAGATCGTGCTGAAGGCCATAGAGAAGGACCGCGATGTCCGGTACCAGTCGGCGGCCGACCTACGGGCAGATCTGAAGCGTCTTCGGCGCGATTCCAGCTCAGGGTCTGCGGCGAACCGGGGCCAGGATGCTGCGGCCGCGGGGGGATGGCATCTGCCCTTCCAATTTCTATGCAGAGGAGGAATCGGCGGCTCATTCCGATCGCCAGCCTGGCGACTGTCCTTGCAGCAGGGTTGGTCTTTGGCATTCTGCGATTCTCCGCACACCCGCAGCCCTTTGCCTCGGTCACTACTGAACAAATCACTCAAAGCGGCGACGTCACCAACGTTTGTACGTCACCGGATGGAAAGACGCTCGCCGAACTACGATCTGATCGCAACCAGAATGCCATCTGGCTTGAAAATATTGAAACCGGCAGTCAGGTAGAAATACTGCCGCCGGTTTCGCTTGAGTATGGAGACCCAATCTTCTCGCACGACGGTAACAGTATCTACCTGACACGTGAGGAAGAGGGTGGCTCGGGCAAGTTCGGTCTGTACTCTGTTTCGGTCTTTGGCGGCGAGCCGCGGCTGCTTTTGCGCAACGTGAGCCGTTCGGTCGCAATATCTCCAGACGAAAAGCAAGTCGTCTATGAGAGTCATTCGGGAAGTGGCGTCGAGATGCATATTGTCGGGCTTGATGGCAGCGTAAGCAGGATCCCCTTAAAGTCGTCGGGGGATCAATTGTCGCCGCCGGCGTGGTCGCCAGACGGTCGCACTCTTGCGTGGGCGGATCAAAAAGATAACAGGGCAACAGAGACGACTCTGGCACATGGGACAGCGATAGTGCTGTTCAACCTGAAGACAAAACAGCAACGGGACGTGTTGCTGCCACAGGTGGTCAGTTTCATCCAGGAAGTCAGATGGCTCCCGTCAGGAAAGCAATTATTGGTTCTATTTTCCTCGGGTTACTCAGGTGTACGCGATCTAGGCAGCCAGCTCGGGATGCTCTCGGTTGGTTCCGGATATTTTCGTAGGGTCACCAATGATTGGATCGATCATGAGGGAATCTCCCTGTCGGGAGACGGAAAAACAATCGCCACGCTGTTCAAACAGAGGCGAGCCGAGGTGAGATTCTATGATGCCTCAGGTACCACGCTTACTTCAACGGCCCCCGTTCCCCAAAGAGCGGATACCATCGCCTGGCTCAATGAAGACCAGCTTGTCATGGCACCTTACCCAGAGGTTCTGAACCGCGGGAGCGGCGAATTCAACGAGTTTTCACTCAATCTGCCGCCGGGTCCGGGTTCCCGGACTTACTGGAACTCCGATGTCGCGAATACAACCCCGGCGGTTTGCGAAGATGGCAGACTGATTTTCGACTTGGCGGTCAACAATGAATTCTGGCTATTGCTGACCGATTCCCACGGGCAGTATCTGCGGACCCTGATCAAGGTTCAGGCAGGGGGGATGTTCTGCCAGCAAGACAAGGATCGAGTGTACTATTCGCCCGCGAATTCCGCAGAGGCGTCGATCTGGAGCGTACCACTCTCGGGAGGCGAAGCGAAAAAGCTACTGCCGCTTCCGCGCCCTTCTCCCGTTGTCTATTCCTCTGATGGCAGGTTTGCCGCCTACCTGGTCGAGAGTGCGGGAAGATCCACGGCTGGAGTCGTCGACCTCAACGAGCGAAAAGTTGAACGAGAATTCACCTTAGGCAACCACGCGCAGGGGACGCTTCCACATTTCACACCCGATGGGCACGCATTGGCTTTCGTCGAAGAGGAGAAGGGAGGCTTCTCCCTGGTGATTCAGCCGTTGGATGGGTCGAAACCACATTCGGTGACAGGGCGGTTCAAGGACCCGATTCTGGACTGCGGTTGGTCCCCCTCGGGAAAACTGCTGGCGATCTATCTGGATGAGTCGACTTCCGATGATAACGTAGGCTAAATTTCGCACATTTGGATTTGAGCTGGGCTCTGGAAGGCTGTACAAGCAGGAGGAGCAAGACCTTCAGAGGACGGAAGATGGAGCCAGGCGG
>JBKICP010000128.1:0-6686 GCA_046567085.1 Acidobacteriota bacterium | reverse complement strand
GTCAGCGAGCGCCGCGCGTTCTTCGTCGTCGGTTCGCGAAAGGCCATCACGCCGTTGCTCACCGCTTCCACGCCAGTCATCGCCGTGCAGCCGCTGGAAAAAACCTTCAACAGCAGCCACAGGCTGACGCCCGCAGTCGCCACCGGGAGAGCCGGCGGCGCGATCACCGGAGCAGGATGCCCGCCGCTCATCAGAACCCGGACCAGTCCGACCCCGATCATGATCAGCAGCGTGCCCAGAAACAGGTAGGTCGGGATCAGGAACACCACGCCCGTATCGCGCACGCCCCGCATGTTCACGAGCGTCAGCAGCGCCAGCACGATCAGGCAGAGCGCGAGGGTATGCGGCTGCAGCGATGGCACGGCCGAGATCAGCGCCCCGATCCCCGCCGAAATACCGACGGCTGCCGTGAGCACGTAGTCGATCATCAGAGCGGCTGCGGCCAGCATCCCCGCGCGCGGCCCCAGGTTCTCCCCCGCCACCGTGAACGAGCCGCCGCCATGCGGATACGCCTCGATGGTCTGCGAGTACGAGAAGTAGAGGATGACGAGCAGGATCAGGATCGCCAGTGTGATCGGGCCGATGAAGTGGATGCCGGAAACGCCAAGCGGCAGCAGCAGCGTGAGTGCCGCTTCCGGTCCGTACGCCGCCGAACTCAGCGCATCGAGCCCGAAAACCGGAATTCCGGCCGCGGGTCCGATGTGCTCGGCGCGTTCTTCCGAGGTGGCCAGGGGTCGGCCAAAGAGCAGGTTCGAGATTTCCATTGGGGGGTCTGGGGACGATCCTCGAAATTCGTGTCTGTGATTAGTTCAGATGCTTCGTGAAGAAGTGCGCCATGATCCGATCCGCCTCCTTCGACTCCGGCAGATTTGGATCGTTCCAGAACGCATGCGGCAGCCCCTCGAAGACCACCAACTGGGTATTGTCGTTGCCGGCGCGCAGAAAGGTGCGCTGCAGGATCGTAGTACCGCTCAGCAGCATGTCCCGCCCGCTGGTGATAAAGAGCGTCGGCGGCATGTCGCGCAGATCGGCGAAGACCGGCGACAGCACGGGATCGCGCGGATCCGTCGAGCCAATGTAGTAAGGGTCATGCGCACTGGCCGTGAGCGGATCCAGATGCCCGGAGAGTCCCGTCAGGCTGTACATGGAGCGCGAATCGCCTTCCCGCGAGAAGTCGCCCATGCCGGAGAAGATGCCAAAGGCTCCCGGCATCGGCAGCCCCAGCTTGCGCAGCTTCACCGCGACCTCGCCGGTCATAATCGCTCCCGCCGAGGTTCCGTAGATCGCGATGTGCCCGGGCTTGTAGGTCTTGAGCAACTCCTTGTAGACCGCAATGCCGTCGTCGATCCCTGCCGGAAACGGATGCTCCGGCGCCAGCCGATACAGCACCGCGACCACCTTCATCTTCGTCAGGTTCGCGATCGGGATCGCCTCCGTCCACGAGCCGGAATCGGAGTTGAAGCCCCCGCCGTGCAGGTTCAGCAGAACCCGGTCCGGCACCATGTCAGAAACAGGAGTGATGATGCGCACCGGGATGCCGGCCATCGTTCCTTCCGTGCGATGTACCGGATACAGCTGCGCTGACACATCCCCGGCGTGGTTTTGCCAGACGTCCGTACCGTGGCGTCGCTCCTCCAGCGTCTGCGGCCGCGCCGCATCGGAGACCGGCCGTGCCAGCATCTTCTTCGCTTCCGGGCTCAGATCGGGCGGCACCGGAATCACACGCGTCATGTGCGCCGTGCCGTTGGCATCGATATAGCTGGTGTCGGTGTTGGGGGCCTGCCCGGCCGTTGTGCCCTGCTGGGCCAGAGCGGCGGATGAGGAGAGCAGCAGAACGGCAAGAAGGCGCTTCATCGGGTCTTCTCCACACAGCGGGACTGACGACGCAGAATATCAGACGCGGTGCCCGGAAAAGCGAAAGGCCCGCTTTCCAGCGGGCCCGCTTCAGAGGCTTATGGGGGGAAATCCAGGGGGTAGTTGAGGGGGCCTGCACAACAGCATGCAGGCGAATTACGAGGAAAAGCTCATACAACCAGGTAGGTCGGAAAGTCTGAAGTAGCCTCTGGTGTTGTTTATATAGATGCGAATCCCACCCGGAAGTTGTCCTCGCTCAGGAAATAATTCGACCAACCTCCCAAACCTCCCGCAATCATCCCCTTACCAGCTCCCAGCTCCCAGCTCCCGGCTCCGCGCTCCCAGGCTTTACTGCTGATACTCGACCTCAAAAATCTTTGACCCGTGCGGCGGCAAAGTGGCTCCGACATGGTCCAGCCGTCCCAGATCCTTCCGCTCCCACAGATCCCGCACCTCGAACTTACCGAACTGAATGCCGAGATCGTGCCAGGAGTAGTTGGCCTCCTGCGGCTCGTCGGTGAGATTGAAGATCGCCACATAGTCGCCCGTCTGTCCCGGCGCCGACGCCATCCAGACCACAGCGCCCGGCTTCTGGATCACCGGGCGATTGTTCTCCGCGTACTGGTCCACGGCGATCAGCTCCGGATTAGTCAGAATCGACTCGGTGAACGCATCCATCTTCAGCAGATTCGTTCCGATGAATAACGGCGATCGCGCGATGCACCACAGCGTCATCATCGTCCGCACTTCGTCCCGCGTCAGGCGGGTTTGCCGCGCCTCGCCCCACCCCGGCTTCGGTCCCAGATAGCCGATCGGTAGCATGTCCGCATCCGGCCAGTGTCCGGCGCTCTCGTTCGCATTCCACGCCGCCACCAGAGCGAACTGATTCTTCAGCGACTGCGGGAAGGCCGGCGCACCGGCCGGCTTCGACCAAACGTCCCACATATCGTCGGAGATCCGCCACAGCTGCGCATTGGCCACCACATCGTTGGCATCCTGCAATGGCGTGGGACCGGGCGAAAGGCTCAGCACAATCGGCCGCCCCGTCCGTTGCAGGGCATCGTGGATCATGTGAATCTCGTCGGCCTGGTACGGCTTCGAGATGCAGTCCACCTTCAGATAATCTACGCCCCACCGCGCGTACAGATCGGCCATCGAGTCGTAGTAAGCCTGCCCGGCCTTGTTGTTCTTCACCCCGTAGTTGTCGGAGTTCCACGAGCAGGTATCGGACGTATCCGCCGCTTCGGCGGCGGTGAAGTGGGAATGTGCGATTCGCAGATTGTGCGTGACCGCCTCGCGCGGAATGCCGTGCACGATATGAATCCCGAACTTCAGCCCCTGCGCATGCACCCAGTCCGCCAGCGGCCCAAATCCTTTGCCGCCCGCCGCGGAAGGGAAGCGATTCACCGCCGGCATGTAACGGCCGTCGTCGGAGATCGTGTAATCCATGTGGCCGACTGGATTCTCCGGGTGCTGCGCGAACCAGCCCTCGTCGACGACCACGTACTGCCAGCTGAAGCGCTGCAGGTGGTTGTGGAACCATGTCACCGAGTCGCGGAAATTCGGCTCATCGATGGTCAACCCCCACGAATCCCAGCTGTTCCATCCCATGGGCGGCGTCTTCGCCAGCAGGTTCAGGTCTTCGCGCGCGAAGCGGGCAGACGAGCAGGGAAGGGAAACGGCGACCAGTGCGAATACCGCCGGCAGGACCAGGTGCAGTGCGCCTCTGCGCATGGAAGACGACCTCGAAGGGACCCGAATTTTGCTCTCCCCTACCCTACACCCACGACTCGGATGGCTGCTGTATACTCCTCTTTCTATGCGTGTATCGGTAATTCTTCCTGCGGCCGGCGTAGGCACGCGAATGGCGCCCGGACATTCAACGCAGACAGCGCCCAAGCAATTTCTGGAACTCGCCGGAACGCCGATTCTGATCCGTACCCTGCGGGCATTCGCCGAGATCCCCGAGGTCACGCAGCTCATCGTTGCCGTGCGCGCCACAGAGATGGAGCGTCTCACCGCGCACATCTCGGAACACGGTTTTGCCGATCGCGTGCGTGTCGTCGAAGGCGGAGACTCGCGTCAGGAAAGCGTGTTCCATGCGCTTAAGGCGATCGAATGCGGCGAAGACGATATCGTCCTCGTCCATGACGCCGTGCGCCCCCTCATCGAGCCGGCCGTGATTCGCCGCGTCATTGAGGCCGTTGCAAAGCACAACGCCGCCATCGTTGGCCTGCCCGCCGTCGATACCATCAAGCAGGTCGAGCGCACCGCCGATGGAGCCATCGTCACCGCGACTATCCCCCGCGAGTACATCGTTCAGGCGCAAACGCCGCAGGGATTCCGCTTCGGACTGCTGCGCCGCGCCTTTGCCGAGGCTGAAGCCGACGGCTTCGTCGGAACCGACGAGGCCAGTCTGGTCGAGCGCGCCGGCAGCCCCGTCTTCGTTGTGCCCGGCTCCGCCTCCAACCTCAAAATCACCCAGCCCGGCGACCTCGAACTTGCCGAGTTCTACCTCGCTCACCGCGGTCAGGCGCATTAAAGACATCTGCTTGCAAACGGAGAAAGCTGATATACCCTGAAGAGGTTGCAGGGCACCTTGTATGGATATCCGCATCGGCTATGGCTGGGATTCGCACGCATTCAAGGCGGGTGTGCCGCTCAAAATCGGCGGCCTGAGCATCGATCACCCCGAGGGCCTCGCTGGCCACTCCGATGGTGACGTCCTGCTCCATGCGCTCACCGACGCGCTGCTCGGCGCAGTTTCCGCGGGCGATATCGGCAGCTTTTTCCCCCCCGGCGATCCCCGCTGGAAGAACGCCGACTCGAAGGTCTTTCTCGATCTCGCGAAGGACGAGATTCGCAACGCCGGCTACCGAATCGTCAATGTCGATACCACGCTGGTTCTGAGCGCACCGAAGATCGGCCCGATCTCCGGCGAAATGCGCGAGCACGTCGCCGAACTCCTCGGCATCGTGCCGGCCAACGTTGGCATTAAGGCCAAGACTCCTGAGGGTCTCGACGTCGATCACGTGGCCCAGGCCCACGTCGTCGTCCTGCTGGAGCGGATCGAAGAGTCCGGCGAACGCCAGACCATGAGCGCCGTAATCCAGAGTCAGCGCGAACTCGAAGATGTCGTGCGCAACCTCGTCAGTCAGGTCCACGGCGTGCCCGTCAAGGCCCCGTTCGACACCGACGACATTACCTAGCCGTCACCGGTCCGAAACCGAATCCTGTCAGCGGGACGTTCCCCTGTGGCAGGACCCCATCGGCGTTACAATTCCCCGAAACCGCGATTGCTGTGTAGCTATCGATGGAAATCGCCGGCGGAATCCCTTGTTAGCATTGCGCATTCGGTTCCAGGTTTGAACCGCATAGAGAACTGATCTGGCGGCCGCACACAGAAGTGTGTCCGCAATGGACCTTTGGAGGATCGAGTGAGATTTCGCAGTCTTTGCCTTTCCCTGGCCGCCGGCTGTTGTGCGGCTCTCCTGTTTTCCGCCGGTTCCGCTGTTGGCCAGGAATCCGCGACGCCCGATTCCGGCGCCTCGTCGCTCTATAGCCAACTCCACTACCGCTTCATCGGGCCGCCGGGCAATCGCGTCACCTCCGTTGTCGGTGTTCCCGGCGACTCCAACATCTACTACGCGGGCGCTGCCTCCGGCGGCGTCTGGAAATCCTTCGACGGCGGCGTGCGCTGGTATCCCGTCTTCGACAAAGAAGACGCGCAGTCCATCGGCTCCATTGCGCTCGCTCCCTCCAATCCCAACATCGTCTGGGTTGGCACTGGGGAGCCTTTCATCCGCAGCAATGTCTCGCTTGGCGATGGCATCTACAAGTCGATCGACGGCGGCAAGACGTGGAAGCACATGGGTCTGGAGAAAACGGGCCGCATTGGCCGCATCCTCATCGACCCCACAAACCCCGACATCGTCTACGCCGCCGCTCTCGGCACCTGCTACGGTCCGCAGCAGGAGCGCGGCGTCTATCGCACCACCGACGGCGGAGCCACCTGGAAGCGCGTCCTCTTCGTCGACGAAAATACCGGCGTCTACGACATCACCATGGATCCCGGCGACTCGCAGAAGCTCATCGCCGCCAGCTGGCAGATCGACATCAAGACCTGGGGACGCAAAAGCGGCGGCCCCGGCAGCGGCCTCTTCATGACCACCGACGGCGGCGACAACTGGACGCGCCTCACCGGCCACGGCCTGCCACCTTCGCCTCTGGGCAAAATCGCCGTCAGCTTCGCGCCCAGCGACGGCCGCCGCGTCTACGCGCTCATCGAAACCGGCCAGGGCGGAACCCTGTGGCGCTCCGACGACGGCGGCTCCGACTGGCGCGTCGTCAACTACAGCCGTCTCCTCAACGAGCGTCCCCACTACTACACGCGCATGCTCGTCATGCCCGATAACGAGAACGAAGTCTACTTCCCCTCCAACGGCATCAGCGCCACCTTCGATGGCGGCGAAACCACCGATCACATGGCCTGCCCCGGTGACAATCCGGCAGCGAAATTTCCCCGCGAGCGCGGCGGCTGCGGCGGCGACAACCACGATATGTGGGCCGATCCGAAAAATCCCTTGCGCATGATGATCGGCAGTGACGGCGGCGTCCTCATCAGCACCGAACGCGGCCGCGACTTCCACCTCATCCGTCTCCCCATCGCGCAGATGTATCACGTCGCCACCGACAACCGCATCCCCTATAACGTCTACGGCCAGATGCAGGACGGCATGCCCCTGCGCGGCCCCAGCAACGATCCCAGCGACGGAGAAATCGGCGGCGACCAGTGGACCACCACCGCCGGATGCGAAACGGGTTGGAACATG
>JBKICP010000127.1:0-9988 GCA_046567085.1 Acidobacteriota bacterium | reverse complement strand
GATCCCAACGCCTACCGCCTCATGGCGGACTGGTATTCGCCGAATGGCTACCTGAATCGCAAGCTGCTCGAGGTGCACACCATCTACGATCCGCTGGTTCCTGCATCCACGACGGCGTGGTACGACGAACTGACGCGCCGCCTCGGCAAGGGGGACAATCTCGTCGAGCAGTACGTCGACCGCGACGGCCACTGCAACATCACCGCAGCGCAAACGGGGCTTGCCTTCGACGAACTGCTCTCGTGGGTTCACGACAACAAGCGGCCGCCCCCAGGATTGTTGCCAGGCAGCCCGCTGCCGCCGGTGAAGACCCCACCCAAACCGAAGAATCCGGGCAAGCCGGAATAGATTTGTGCTCGCCTAGTGCGGGTGCGGGGTGCCGCGGAACGGTGGCGGTCCTCCACGGATCCCCGAGTCGCCGGCGCGCAGGCAGCGTTCCCCGCCCAGGCAGGCCAGCGCCGCAGCCGCGGGAAACAGGATGGAGAACAGCACCACGAAAACGGAAGCATGGAGCAACGGATAGCGTTCCGACCAGACTAGTCCGAACAGCACAAGCGACAGAACGATGTTGGCGCGGACGATGGCGCGTGCGAGTTCCTGCGCATCCTCCGGATCAGCTTCGTCGGCCAGGCTTTCCGGGATCGCAGGCAGGGTCTGCTTTTCGGAACGAAACAGGCCCCGCGCCAGCCATCCCAGCAGCAACGCGCCGGCGAACAGGAGGGCTGCCGAAATCCAGTGATGATGGACCAAGGCCAGGCCGCCCACGGCTGCGCAGAGAACGCAAAGAGGATCCAGGAAGATTCGTTCAAAGAGGAAGAGCGCGGGATGGGACCCGCCGACCATGGCTGCAGCATAGCGCGACTGATGGAGCGCGGACGATTTTTCGATCCTGTCGAAAATCCAGCCGGTTGGCTCGGCTAAGTTACTGTAAAGAAACTCCGACCTGCTGGCACTCGTCGGACAGACAAACTTTGTCATCGAACCCCCTGAAGGTTATGGCCGACGAGCCACCCAGCGGACCAGATCCCTGCACCCAGCACCCTCCCATTGATGCCCCTCTTGCATGACCTGCCTATAATGGGTCATGGCGAGTGTTGAGCCCACGGCGCTCCAGGTTGAGCGGGTCACCGACCTGTTCCGGGAGAAATTTGGCCAGCTGCTGGACACCGTCCGCCAGAACCGCCCCTCCGACGACGTCAATATCATCCGCCAGGCCTGGCAGTTCTGCCTCGAGCATCACAACGGGCAGTTGCGCGCCTCGGGCGAGCCCTACGTCCTGCATCCGCTGGAGGTCGCCCTCGTCCTGGCGGAGATGAAACTCGACTCCACCGCCATCGCCGCCGGGCTGCTGCACGACGCCGTCGAAGACACGCCCGTCACCACCGAGGACATCGTCCAGAAATTTGGCGAACAGGTGGCGCACATCGTCGAAGGCGTGACGAAGATCGACAAGATTCAGTTCGCCAATCGCGAGGACCGGCAGGCGGAGAACGTGCGCAAGATGCTGCTGGCCATGGTCAGCGATGTGCGCGTGGTGCTCATCAAGCTGGCCGACCGGCTGCACAACATGCGCACGCTCGAGCATCTGGCGCCGGAACGGCAGCGCGCCATCGCCCGCGAAACGCTGGACATTTACGCGCCTCTGGCGCACCGGCTGGGCATGGGCAAACTGCGCGGCGAACTGGAAGACCTGGCGTTCCGCTGGGTCGACCCCATCACCTGGGAGCAACTGCACGAGGCGGTTGAGGCGCGCCGCTCCGAAGGCGAGCAGTTCCTGGCCGGAGTCGAAGCTCTGCTTTCCGAGCGGCTGCACGAGAACGGCATCAAGGCGCGGGTGGAGTGGCGCATCAAGCGCCTCTACAGTGTGCACCAGAAGCTGGTGAAGTCGCGCACGTCGATCGATCAGGTCTATGATCTGCTGGCGCTGCGCGTGATCACCAGCAGCGTGCAGGACTGTTACGCCGTCTTCGGGATCATCCACAGCATCTGGCGCCCCGTGCCGGGACGGATCAAGGATTTCATCGCGATGCCGCGACCGAATCTGTATCAGTCGCTGCACACAACCGTGATGGGCGAAGGCGGCCACCAGTTCGAGGTGCAGATCCGGACCGAAGAGATGCATCGTATCGCCGAAGAAGGCATCGCGGCGCACTGGAAATACAAAGCCGGCGGATCGCCGGTGAGCGCGCGCGACGAGCAGCGGCTGGCGTGGGTGCGGCAACTGGTCGAGTGGCAGCGCGACATGACCGACCCCAACGAGTTCCTGTCGACGCTCAAGATCGACCTGTACCCGGAGGAGGTCTACACCTTCACGCCCAAAGGCAAAGTGGTAGTGGTGCCCCGCGACGGCACGCCGGTCGACTTCGCCTACACGATTCACACCGAGGTCGGCAACACCTGCATCGGCGCCCGCGTGAACGGGCGCATGGTGCCGCTGCGAACCAAGCTGCGCAACGGCGACATCGTCGAAGTCATCACGCAGAACGGGCACACGCCCAGCCGAGACTGGCTCACCTTCGTCAAGAGCCCGCGCGCCCGGAACAAGATCCGCCACTGGATCAATGAGCACCAGCGCGAGCGCGCCATTGAAATCGGGCGCAAGCTGCTCGAACGCGAGGCGCGCAAATACAAAGTGGGGCTCTCGCAGTTTGAGGAGTCGGACTACGCGCGCGTCGCGGCCGACTACAGCGTCGCCACGCCCGGCGATCTGTGGGCGGCCATAGGCTTCGGCAAATACTCCGCGCGTCAGGTGCTGAATCGGCTCGCGCCGGGACTGATCCATCAGCAGCAGGAGACGGAGGCGGCCGCGCCCTCGAGTCCAGGCGCTGAAGCGGTCCGCCGCGCAGCCGCCGCCAGCGGGACCGACTCGCTCATCGTCGAAGGCCAGAACGAGCTTCTGGTTTATCGCGCGCGCTGCTGCAACCCGATCCGCGGCGAGGAGATCATCGGATACGTGACGCGCGGCAAAGGCGTCGCCGTGCACGCTCGCAGCTGTCCAAACGTGCAGAACCTGCTCTACGAGGCCGACCGCCGCATCGCCGTCGAGTGGGCGCGCGCTCCGGAGGACAAGGCCGGACCGAAGCAAACCTATCCCGTCCGTTTCACCGTCCACTGCGACGACCGCGCCGGCATGCTGAAGGAGATCACCGCCGTCATCAGCGACGAGGGCACCAACATCCGCACCATGGAAACCCATGTGGGCGATGCAGGCGATGCACAAATCGAGTTTGTGGTCGACACTGAGGACCTGAAGCATCTGACGCGTCTGGTCCAGGCCCTGCGCCGCCTCCCCGGCGTGCGCGATGTGCAGCGCTCGCAGAAGCTGTAGCGCTACACCGGCGCCACGGGCGGCGCCACCTCTTCCATCTGGGGAATGTCGAGCCGCTCCCGTTTGCCAACGATCCACACGCCCGCCAGAACCAGTACACCGCCGACGATTTCCATCGGGCTCATGCGCTCACCGAAGATCATCCAGGCAAACAGAGCGGTCAGCGGCGCCACACAGAGGAACAGGATTGACGTCACCGTTGCCGGCAGATGTCCCAGGGCATAGGTGAGACCGAAATAGCCGCCCACCTGGCAGATAAGCCCCAGTCCCAGCAGCGCCCACAGCGGCCCGCGACCCGGGATCGCCAGCGACAGATGCAGGCCCTGCGCCACCACCAGAAGGACGACAGCGCTCGCCGTCGTCGAGAGCGCCAGCAGTTCCAGCACGTCGTGCTTCTCGCGCAGGCGCCCGGTGATCACCAGATAGAGCGCGAAGCAGACAGCCGCGATCACCGCGAGGGCGTCCGCCGACGAGCGCGAGACGGCGAGGCGCAGGTCGGCCGCAACGATGAGTCCCGTGCCCACTGTGCCGACCACGAAAGCGATCCAGAACCACCGCGAAGGCAGTCGCCGCGTCAGCATCCACGTAAACAGCCCCACAAACAGAGGCGAAATGTTGCTGAGAAACGTCGCATTGCCCGCCGATGTATGCATCACTGCGGTGTTCCAGAAGCCGATGTCGCCCGAGAAAAACGCACCTCCGGCCACCGTAATCCAGAACGAGCGCCGCGTCAGGCGGCGGCTCTTGTCCCGCAAGAACGGGAAGAGCGACCACAGCACCAAGCTGGCGATGAGCGTCCGATAGAACGCCGAGCACGTCCCCGGCATCTCCGTCCAGCGAACAAAAATCGCCGACCACGAGATGGCGATCACGCTGCCGGTGAGGGCAAGGAACGCCGCGACTCTCCGCTCGGGGTGCATGGAGCCATACTACGAGAGACTCCAGCCGTCAGCGGCGATCCCCACCCTGTAATCTGACCCTGCCTTATTTGCCGCCGTGCGCCGTCAACGTGACTGCGATGTTGCCGCGTGTCGCATTCGAGTACGGGCACACGCGATGCGCCGCGGCGACCAGTTCTTCCGCGCTCGCCTGATCCTGCTCGGGGATCGTTACGTCCAGATGGACCTGGAGGGTAAAACCTTCGCCCTGTCCTTCATCGAACGGCCCGACGCCGACCTGCGCGTGCACTTTCACTACGCCCGTCTTCTTGCCCGCCTGCTGGGCCATGAACTCCACGGCGCCGCCAAAGCACGCTGCGTAGCCCGCTCCGAAAAGCTGCTCCGGATTCGTCTTGTCGCCCTTGCCGCCCATGCCCGGCGGCAGCGCCAGGTCGTGATCCAGCAGCCCGTCGGAGCTGCGCACATGGCCGTGACGCGCGCCCTCGGCCGTCACATCCGCGGTGTACAAAACCTTCATCGTGGTGTATTCCTCTCTCTCTTGATTGTCGCAGGGCACCCGCGCTCTTTTCCTCCCGCGCGGCCCACGCCCTACAAATTATTCATGAGCGCGTCGTGCGTCCGTCATTTTCACCGGGGGTTTGCCAAAGTTGACCTCCCTTTTCTTCCCTCGTCCAATTCCTGAATCGAAAAAATCAGAGCCAGGCTGATAGATTCGTTGGGGAGATTGCATGCGAGCCTTTTCGCTCTATTCTTTTTTCTTAGTTGCGACCTTTGCAGCCACGGCCGGTTTGCCTGTACAGGCCCAGACCGACGTCGCCATCAGTGGCTTTGGCAGCATCACGCAAACCGCCACCGGCAAGGGCATCACCGAATCCACGCCCGCGGGCTACGGCGGCATGATCGAAGTCCGTTACATCCAAAGTTCCCTGCGCGGTGTCGAAGTGGCCTATTCCATGAGCGACCCCCGCAGCCGCGAGCTCTCCAGTTCGGGGCCGCTGTCGCCCAGCGGATTCCCGTGTGGCCAGTGCAGTATTGTCGTCCCACCCACTTCCATTGACGCCTACGAGCAGATCCTCTCCGCCGACTGGGTCCCTTCCATGAAGGCCGGCAACCTGCGCCCCTTCGGCGTTCTCGGTGTCGGGCTCATGATTGGTACCCCCGCAATCGGTCAGGTCACGGCGCAGATACCGGCCGGCAATGGCGGCGGAGCGGTTTTCAGCCCCTTCAGCCTCACCGTGCAGATGACCCCCGCCTATGTTTACGGCGCTGGTTTCGACTGGGCTCTCGGCTCGCGCTTTGGCCTGCGCCTTCAGTACCGTGGCCAGATGTATAAAGCGCCTAACCTCGCGCCAACGCTGTACCCAAACACGAATTCCTTCATCCAGTCCGCTCAGCCTTCCCTCGGGTTCTACTTCCACCTTTAGTTGCCGCCTCTGGAGGCGCCGAGGCGGCAGGAGGTTCCATCCGCCGCAGCAGCGTTTCCAGCTCCTCAGGCAGTGGCGACTTTAAATGGACGGCTTTCCCCGTCCGCGGATGCGCAAACTCCAGTTCCGCGGCGTGCAGAAAATTCCGGCGCAGTTCCAGGCTCTCCGGCTCCGGGTCCGTCCTCTGCCGCGAAGGAATCATCATGAGCCGTGCCGGCGCGCCGTACAGCGTGTCGCCGACCACCGGATGCCCGATCGACGCCAGGTGCACGCGGATCTGGTGCGTGCGTCCTGTCTCGATGCGGACGGAGACGAGTGTGAAGGGGCCGAAGCGTGAGCTGATCCGCCGCAGCACCGTATAGTGCGAGAGGGCCGAGCGCGCGCCCGTTTGCCGGCGAGTCGTCATCCGCGTCCGGCGCAGCAGATCGCGCGCGATGGGAGCGTCGATCGTGCCGCGATCCTGTTTCAGATGCCCGTGCACGAGCGCGAGGTAGGTCTTGCGCATCTCGCGCTGCGCAAACATCTGCGCGAGCCGCGCATGCACCGCGTCCTTGCGCGCAATCACGATGAGCCCGCTGGTCTGCTTATCGAGCCGGTGCACGATTCCCGGACGCTCCTCACCCCCCACCGCCGACAGCGATCGATACCGATGCAGCAGCGCATTCACCAGCGTGCCGCCCTCAGCGGTCCCGGCCCCCGCGTGCACCGTCATCCCCGCGGGTTTGTCGATGACGGAGAGATCGTCGTCCTCATAGACGACGCGCAGCGGAATGTCCTCAGCAACGGCTTTCAGCGGCGGCGGCACCGGATCGCCGAGCACTTCGACGCGCTCGCCGCCGCGGAGGCGATACGAAGCGCGGGGAGATTTGCCGTCGAGGCGGATTTTTTCCTGCTCGATGAGGAGTTGCACGCGCTCTCGGCTTACGCCGCTCAGTTGTGCCGTCAGCCACGCATCCAGCCGCTGTCCGGCAGCCTCGTTCGGAACCGTATACGTCACCGTCATGGTTACGGATGCCGGGGCTCGCCCGGGCCCTTCAGACCCGGCGGCCAGGATGGCAGGTTCGGCTGCGGGGCCGGAGGTGGCGGCGCGGTCGAGGGGATCCATGCCCGCTGGATCAGCCAGTTGCGCAGCAGCTCTGGCCAGGTCGACAGCGGAAGAATCGCGCCACACAATCCGCAGCCGTGATTCGAGTAGTCGTAGATATGCAGCTCCGAGGGCACGTGATGCTCTTCGAGCGCGCGATAAAAATCCAGGCTGTTTGCCACCGGAACCGTGGGATCGTTCGTGGTCGCGAACAGGAACGTCGGCGGCGTATCGGCATTCACCGCAAACTGATTCGAGTAGCGACGCTCCTGCGCCGGATCGACGCTGGGCCCCAGCAGGTTCATGCGAGAGCCGGCGTGCGCTTCCGGCAGCGTCATGCTGATCACCGGATACGACAGAACCATGAACGCCGGCTTGCAGCTTTCCTTATCGATCGCGTCGGGGTGCTCCACCGGCACAGCATCCGCATCGCAGTGTGTTCCCAGGGTCGACGCCAGGTGGCCGCCCGCGGAAAATCCCCAGACGCCGAGGCGCTGGGGATCGATGCCATACTCCGCCGCATGCGCGCGAATCAGCCGCATCGCGCGTTGCCCGTCTTCAATCGGCGCGGGAAAGTGGTACGGCGCTACGCGGTAATCCAGCACAAACGACGGGATTCCCTGCGCCATCAGCCACGCCGCGATCTGGAACCCCTCGTGGCCGATGGCCACATGCTGATAGCCGCCGCCCGGAATCACCAGCACCGCGGTGCTGGTCGAGCGCGTTTTCGGCAGGACTGGGTAGAGCCGCGGAATGTCGGCCTCGGTCTGCCCGAGTGCGCCCGGAACGCCGTTCGGCCAGAGATAGACAGGTTGCGGTATACCGGAAAGCTGGGCGTGCGCAGTCAGAGAAACCATCAGGAGGAGGAGGAAGAATCGTCCCTTCATTTGCGACCAGTATATGCAGGAGAGGCGGTTGTGCGGATCGCAGATCCGGCGGATCGCGATTCAGAACAGATCCGCCAACGGCGGAAATGTCAGCAGCAGCGCGAGGGCCAGCAGGACCAGTGCGGAAGCACTCACGCGGCTGATCGCGACGGTCTTCTTTTTCCAGCGCCTGTCGAGCACCGCCCATACGAGCAGCCACACCAGGACCGCAGTCGTCGTCACGCCGGAGAGAGGGCCGGTCGGCCGATAGAAAACCATCGCCCTGCCGATCCCCGGAACCTTGTCCCCGACGATCGCGAGCACCGCCAGCGTGAAACAGCCGATTCCAGCCGCGAGCAGAGCTGCGGCTCCTGCGCCGTTCGGAATGGTCTGTGCGGTCGCTTCAGCGTTCATCGCCCACCTCCGGTCATCAAATGGATCGTGCTGCCGCCGCGCACGGGGGCATCGTCGTCAATCTCCGCGCCGAAGAAACCGGCAACGCCGGCAGCAAAGAGCGAGACGAGGATAAACCCCAGCACCGCATTCCGCAGCCGGGCTTCGTTCTTCAGCAGCCGGCCGTACCGGAAGAAGATTGCGGCGGCCATGGTGACGGCGATGGGCGCGAACCAGGCCACGTGTTCCTTCCACTCCATGCCCAGAGAATGCCAACCGGCGGTGGCGGGATTCGAGAGCAAAAGCCGCTGGGGATAGCTCGCCAGGTTCGTGGCCCCCGGCGGCGGCAAGGCACGATACCACGGGTAGACGATGTAGGTTCCGCTCAGCACGGCCACCCAGGCCAGCACCGCCATTGCGACGAAGTAGATGCGCAGGAACTTTTCGTCCTGCGCGCCGACCGGCGCGGGAGCCGAAGGCGCATAGCGGCGCCAGAGTTCCACGAGCGCACCGCTGCAGGCCAGCAGGTACAACCCGCCGAAGCCCATGCCATGGATCAGAGTCCAGAGTCCGCGTGCCGTGATTTCCATCGATGGCTCCTTCGTTTGGCGAGCGTGCAGCGCGCCGTCAGCGCATCCCCTGGTGGGTTGCCTCCTGCCACAGGAAGGCATGAGCGGCGTCGGGTTTGTCGGGCTTGTCGTCCTTGCCCCACGTCCAGTACATGCCGACGTAGGCGTAGTTCTCCGTCTGGCCGGCGACGGAATGGCCGTAGCAAAACAAAAACTGCTCGTTGGGATTTCGCTTGAAGTGGTAATATCCGCCGAGGTCAATCATGGTGGAGGCTTGAGTCTGCGGCGCGGCGAATCCTTCCTTGCCGTGCGCGAAGACCTCGCCGCCAAACTCCAGACGATCGCCGGGGAAGGTGTACTTCAGCAGGAAGCCTCCGTACGGAAAATTGCGGTAGTCGGTCTGCGGCACGATCGTCTCTCCTGCACCACCGTCGAGCAGCCAGGGGCCGATATTCTTCTGCAGCCACAACGGTAGCCGGTACCAGACCTTGCCGACCCCCAGGCCCTTGTCGTAGCTGCCGGTGGGCATTTCGAACATCGTAAAGGTGCCGATCTGCGGGATGTATTTCGACTCCTTGACGTACGCGATTTTCGCGCCCAGTTCCATGTCCGTCAGACCGAATGCGCTCGGCCCGGTTCCGCCGGGCAGATAGGCGGGATTGTTGGAGGGATTGATGGATCCCCACGGCAGGATCGCGTGCAGCTGCACGCGCGGAACCGCGCCCCAGTTGAACTCAAAGGCCGGCCCCACGGAATCCATCTCCGCGGGCGTCCCGTCGGCGCTGCCGAAGATGTAGAACTCGTAGTGATGCAGGTCCACCGGCACCGGATCGTCGGTCTGATACGGTGGACCCTGCGCCCATGCGGGCGCGCCCATCAGCGCCAGCAGAAGGAACAGCGCCACCGTGAGAAGCTTGCCCGCATGCGTCATCAAGCCACGCTCAGTCCGTGCGAAGAATGGATGGGCAGGCAGAAGCGGATCGGCACAAATGTTTCAGGATTGTTACGGCACCGGGGATGATCCACCGCCTGGTATCGAGGTTCGATGATTGCACGGGAGGCAGGGGAGGTCAACCAGTATCGAATTTCGATAGCAGGACCGCTACAGCAACCGACGCTCATCGCCGCCTGTTTTTCAGGAAAGCTCGGCCGCGACCGGCGTCGCCGGCGTCTCCCGGCGCATCCACAGCAAGCCGCCGGCCACCACCGCGGCCAGCGCGAGTACCTGCACCAGCGTCACGGCGCCGCCCAACAGCGGCTCACGGGCCGGATCGCCGCGCAGGAATTCCAGAAAGAAACGCAATACGCCATAAAGAAACAACCACGTTCCGGCAATTTCTCCGTCGCGCCTGGAACCGCGCCACGCCATCCAGAGAAGCACGGCAAACAGCGCCAGCGACGCTCCAGCATCGTAGATCTGCACCG
>JBKICP010000126.1:0-5464 GCA_046567085.1 Acidobacteriota bacterium | reverse complement strand
CAGCAGCACCGCCTCGCGGTTATTTTGTAACGACTCCCGATACGTTTTCCGCTTGATCTCCTCCGCCCGGTCCAGCGCCGCTTCCACGCTCCCGAACTGCTGGATCAGTTCCACCGACCCCTTGTCTCCGATCCCCGGCGCCCCCGGAATGTTATCGATCGAGTCGCCTCGCAGCGCCATCACATCGATCACCTTCTCCGGCGGAACACCCAGCGTCTCGATCACCTTCTCCCGATCCAGCACCAGGTTGTCCTTTACCGGATTCAGGATCTTCACGTGATCGTTCACCAGCTGCATCATGTCCTTGTCGTTCGACACGACAAACACCGGATACCCACTCTGCGCGGCCTTCGATGCCATCGTGCCGATCACATCATCGGCTTCGAACCCCTCCGCCTCCAGAATCGGAATCCGAAACGCCTCCAGTGCGCGTCGCACGTAGGGCAACTGCTGCGCGAGATCCGGCGGCATCGCTTCGCGCTTCGCCTTGTATCCGCCGGTCTCCACCGTCTCGAACTGCTGCGTCTCCGCGCTGTACTTCTTCACCGTCATGCCGCGCGCCCGCTCGTCGCGAAACACCGGGCCTGACACGTCGAAGACCGCCGCAAAATACTCCGGCTTGAAGTCGGCGCGCAGCTTGTTCAGCATGTTGATGAAGACATACGTCGCCGCCGTCGGCACACCCGTTCGCGTCGACATCGGCCGCGACCGCTGCATCGCGTGATACGCGCGAAAGATAAAGGACATTGCGTCCAGCAGAAAAACCGTGGGTTTCGTCGCTTCTTTGGCCACGATTTCGAGTGTATCCCGTTGGCTCGGGCCCTCCTCGCCGCGCCTCCAAAACCCGCTCCAACCAATCCGCGCCCAATCGATATACTTGCCGTCACGGAGAATCCTTCATGACGCATCGCTTTCTGCCGCTGGCCCTGGCCGCGGTCTTTCTTCCTGCGTGCTTCGCGCAATCGGCTCCGGCTCCTGCTCCTGCCGAGCATCCGCTCTCGGCCATCCCGTATTCGCCCAGCCTCGATCTCGCCAACATGGACCGCACCGCCAACCCCTGCGTCGACTTTTACCAGTACGTCTGCGGCGGCTGGATCAGGAACAACCCCATCCCCGCTGATCAGGCCTCGTGGGATGTCTACGCCAAGCTCGATAACGAGAATCGCCAGTTCTTGTGGGGCATCCTCGAGGAGGACGCAAAGCGCACCGACCGGACTCCCGCCCAGCAGAAGATTGGCGACTACTACGCCGCCTGCATGGATACCGACGCCATCAACCCCCGCGGCCTGTCGCCTCTGCAGCCCGAACTCGACCGCATCGCCGGCATCAAACATCGAAATGAGATCGCCGCCTTCCTCCGCGACGGAGCCGATCGGCGCGGCCTCTACTTTCTCAATGCCGGTTCCGAACCCGATCCGAAGAACGCCGGCATGGTCATCGTCAGCATCGGATCCGGCGGCCTCGGCCTCCCCGACCGCGACTACTACACGAAGACCGATGCGAAGAGCCAGGAGATCCGCCAGCATTACGTCGCCTACATGGCGCATCTGCTCGTGCTTTCCGGAGAGGCGCAGACGCAGGCCGATCGGGATGCCGCTGCCGTCATGAAGATCGAAACCGCTCTGGCCAACGCCTCGCTTACGCGCGTTGAGCGGCGCAATCCCTACAACGTCTACCACCCGATGAAAATCGCTGCCATCGACTCTCTTGTGCCTTCCCTTGAGCTCAGCGCTTATCTGCGCGAAGAGAAGGTCCCGGACTCCGTCCTCTCCAACGTCGATGTGGAGCAGCCTAAATTCCTCGCCGCATTGCAGAATGAGCTGGCCTCCGAGCCTCTCGACAACCTCAAAGCCTACCTCCGCATTCACGCGCTCAACGCCGCGGCCGCCAGCCTCTCCGGCAATTTCGAGGACGCCCGATTCGATTTCTACTCGAAGTACCTGCGTGGCATTCCCCAAATCGAGCCGCGCTGGAAGCGCTGCGAAAGCCAGGTGGACCGCTATCTCGGCGAAGCCCTCGGCCAGGAATTCGTCGCGCGCAACTTCTCCCCCCAGACCAAACAAAAAGTCCTCGTCATGAGCGATCAGATCGAGCAGGCCATGCAGGATGAAATCCAGAACCTCGACTGGATGAGCCCCGCCACGAAAAAGACCGCCATCGCCAAGCTCCATCAGATCGACAACAAGATCGGCTATCCCAACAAGTGGCGCGATTACTCCTCGCTATCGATCGAACGCAACGACTACTTCGGCAACGTCCTCCGCGCTCACGCCTTCGACGAGAAGCGTGACTGGGCCAAAGTCGGCAAACCCGTCGACAAGAGCGAGTGGTTCATGTCGCCGCCCACCGTTAACGCCTACTACGATCCGCAGATGAACGACATCAACTTTCCCGCCGGTGTCCTGCAGCCGCCGCTCTACGACCCCAAAGAGGATGACGCCCCCAACTATGGCGATACCGGCGCCACCATCGGCCACGAACTTACCCATGGGTTCGACGACGAAGGCCGCCAGTTCGATGGCAACGGCAATCTTCGCGACTGGTGGACCCCGGCCGACGCCAAAGGCTTCGAGGATCACATCAACTGCCTGCGCGATCAGTTCGCCACGTATGTCGTGATCGACGACATCCACATCAACTCAAAACTCACCAGCGGCGAAGATGTCGCCGACCTCGGCGGCACCCTGCTCGCGTATCTCGCCTGGAAGAAGCAAACCGCCGGCATGCAACTTGAAGACAAGGACGGCTTCACCCCCGATCAGCGCTTCTTCATCGGGATGGGCCAGTGGGCCTGCGAAAACCGGCGTCCCGAAGAGAGCCGCGTTCACGCCATCACCGACCCGCACTCGCCCGGCAAATACCGCATCAACGGCATCGTGTCGGATCTCCCGCAGTTCGCGCACGCCTTCGGCTGTAAAGCCGGCCAGCCCATGGTCAGCGCGAAGGTCTGCAAGATCTGGTGACCGGCAAGCCGGTAGCCTGCAGTACCGGCTACCGGCCACAGGCCACGGGCTACGAAAGAAACATGCAGTCTCCGTAGGAGAAGAACCGGTACCCCGCCTCGACCGCGTGCCGATACGCGGCCAGGACCCGCTCCCGCCCCGCAAAGGCGCTCACCAGCATCAGCAGCGTCGACTGCGGCAGATGAAAATTGGTCAGCAGTGCTCCCACCACACGAAACTCAAATCCCGGCGAGATGAAAATGCTCGTCGATCCCGAGTGCGGCGCAAACTCCTCGCCATTCCGCGCGCAATGTTCCAGGGTCCGCACCGTCGTCGTTCCGGTTGCCACCACCCGCCGTCCCTCGCGCCGCGCGGCATTCAGCGCCGCTGCCGTCTCTTCGGAGATCGTGTACCGCTCTGCATGCAGGTGCACCTCCTCCACCTGCTCCACGCGCACCGGCTGGAACGTCCCCAGCCCCACGTGCAGCGTCACGGTCGCAATCTGCACTCCGCGCGCGCGAATCTCCTCCAGAATCGCCGGCGTGAAGTGCAGTCCTGCCGTCGGCGCGGCCACCGATCCGCGCTCCCGCGCATACACAGTCTGATACCGCTCCCGGTCCCCGGCGCGATCCTCACGATGGATGTACGGCGGCAGCGGCATGTGCCCCAAGCGCTCCACCGTCCCGAAAAAATCCGCGACGGGTTCGAACCGCAGCGTGCGCTCGCCGAACTCGCCGTGGGCGATCACCTCCGCCCGCAGCGCTGCCTCGCCGAATTCCAGATGCTCTCCGGTGAGCACCTTCCGTCCCGGCCGCACCAGCGCCTTCCACTCCCACTCTGACAATGGTTCGGCCAGCAGCACCTGCACGCGCCCGGTCGCACGATGACCCTCCTGCGTGTGCAGCCCCGCCCGATGCGCAAACAGCCGTGCCGGAATCACCCGGCTGTCATTCAGCACCAGCAGATCCCCGTCGCGCAGCCTGCCCGGGAACTCGCGAAACCAGTGGTCCTCCCAGGCGCCGGTGCACTGATCCAGCGTCAGCATGCGCGACGCCGCGCGCTCCGCCAGCGGCTCCTGCGCAATCTGTTCTTCCGGGAGATGAAAATCGAAATCCGAAACCAGCATCCGAAGCCGATTCTACTGCCCTGATCGAACGCCGGAATCCGGGCGCCCCCCGACGTACTCTTCCGCCCGCAGCCGCGCCCGCTCCAGCGCCTCGTTCAGTTCCGCGCGCTTGGCCTCCAGCGTCGCCGTGTCCGCATCGGCCGCCGGCGGAGCTACCGCTCGAGCCCAGCTCACCACCACTCGGGAGAAGGGAAGCGGCACCAGAAACCGATCCCACGATCCCATCACCCAGGCCCGCTCCGGCAGCAGATAGAAGCAGCCCATTTCTTCGCCCGTCATCGCGGCCAGCTTCACGGGCCCAATCTTGGTCTGGTAAATCGGGCCGCGCGGTCCGTCCGCCGTGAAGACCACCGGCTCGCCTCGCGCCAGCACCTCGCGCATGGCCATCAGACCCGCCGCGCCGCCCCGCGAACTCGACCCGCGCACGCTCCCGTACCCCAGCAGTCCCAGGGTTCTCGCGATCAGCTCCCCATCAAAGCTCTGGCTGATGAGGATCGAGCACCGAAATTTCCTGAAGTACCACCCGGCGGGCAACGTGCACCGGTGCCAGAAGCAGAAAATCCCCCGCGCCGGAGGCCTCGCCGGAGTCGCGCCCTCCTCGGCAATCGTCTCGAAGCGCAGCGTCCAGCCCACGACCGCCAGAAGCAATGCCGTCAGTTTCGGCACTACCCACAGCGCCACACGCTGACCCACGCTGAACCGGTTGTCGTTCCTTGCGCTCACGCTACCGATTGTAGCCACGAGTCGATTTGACTGAACCCAGGCTACGCACCAGGCTCTTTCGGAGCCCGGAGCCCGGAGCCCGGAGCCCGGAGCCCGGAGCCCGGAGCCCGGAGCCCGGAGCCCCAACGGTCACCCCCATCAGCCACCAAGGTCGCCCGGGCTCCCACCAACGTGCTACAGCCCGCGCAGGCAAATCGCACGAAGATATTGGGGTACCGGGGGCGAACCCTCCCGGTTGGGATAAAAGCCATGATGCGCTTCGTGATTGCTTTGCTGCTGCTGGCCTGCGCCCTCTGCGCGATGGCCTGAGAGTCTGCGGCGCCAGCTCCGCCCCGGCACCGCTCTCCGGCACGTCCCTACTCTCCCGACGTCGTCACCGGCACCGGCGCATTCTTCGGCGTCGCGATGTACCCCTTGATCTGGTTCTTCACGATATTGTTCACCACCAGCTCGTACAGCAGATGATCCTTGCCCGTGTAGAACTGGATCGGCTCGTCCAGGTTCCGGTCTTTCTTCTGGATCGCCTTATCGTCGGAGTAGACCACCAGCGTGAACTTGCTGTGCTTCGGATCGGCCTTCTTCAGCTCCAGCCCTACCGTTGCCACCGCCTGCCGGCGGTTCTTCTCCAGCGTGAATTCGTAGTAGTTGCGGTCGCCCCTGTGCTTCAGGATGT
>JBKICP010000125.1:0-18142 GCA_046567085.1 Acidobacteriota bacterium | reverse complement strand
GATGCGGGTTCGCGGGCCGGTACGGCCGTTGGTTACATATTCATCTTTTTGAAAATCCGCCGCGGAACGCTGCGTACCACCAGCATGATCAGGCCCCAGAAGGGCGGCGTGTAGAGCACGTCCTTGCGCTTCCCGATGGCGCGCACGATATCCTTCCCCACGCGCCCAGGCTCGGCGAAAAGGGCATTTTTCTTCAAATGGGCGGTCATCGGAGTCGCCACAAAACCGGGCTTGATGGTCAGTACCTGCACGCCGGCCCGGTCGATCCGGTTCCGCACGCCGTCCAGGAAGATGTTCAGGCCGCCCTTCGATGCACCGTAGACATAATTGCTTTTGCGTCCGCGATCCCCGGCCACCGACGAGACCACGGCGATGGTGCCGCGGCGTTCGGCTTCGAAGTAATTCGCCAGCCAGGTCACGAGCGAGACCGCGGAGAGGAAATTGGTCCGCAGGATGGCTTCGGCAGTGGCATAATCCTTCTCCGCCTCGCTCTGCTCGCCCAGCACGCCGTGCGCCAGCAAGGCGACATCGAGGCCGCCCAACACGGATACCGCATGGGCCAGCATCGCCGGATGCCCGGCGGTGTCGTCCAGATCGGCGACGAAGGCGGTCGCCGCGCTCGCCCCGCGCGTCACCAGATCGTCGCGCACGGCGGCCAGCTTCTGCGCGTTGCGCCCCACCAGAAAGAAGGCAGCTCCCTCCTCCGCCAGCAGGCGCAGGGCCGCCTGGGCGATCGCTGAGGTTGCGCCAAGGGCGAGGATGCGTTTTTGATTGCTTGCGGTCTGGGGATCAGCCAACGAGCGGCCTCCGTCCTGTAACGCGCTGCCAGAAGGCCGAGTCGAAACCCGGATCGACGTAGCGCGAGAATTCCTGCCACTGCGGGTAGAACGCCTGGAACTGCTCCGGGGTCATGCGCGCGTCCTTGGCCGAATACATGCGTCCGCCGTGTTCGAGGGTGATCTGCGCCAGACGGTCGACCAAATCGAAGCTGACTTCACGGCGGATAGGGAAATCGAGCGCCAGCATCGGCCCTGGTCTGGGGAAGGACATCATGCCCACGGAGGGCACATCGCCGAAGAACTTGATCACGGCCAGGAAGGAGGCGAGGCCGGACTTCGTAATCGCCTTGAGGATCTCGATCATGCCCTCGCGCCCGCTCTCGTGCGGCAGCACGTTTTGGAACTGGAGCAGCCCGTGACGGCCGTACATGCGGTTCCAGCGCAGGACGGCGTCGAGCGGGTAGAAAAAGGGCTCGTAGTCGACCGGTCCGACCTTCTGCTTGCCGAGCTGCTTGTGAAAGTACAGCGAGTTGAACGCCGCCATCGAAAAGCGATTCAGGGCCAGCTGCGGGAGTTCGAAGGGGAAGGTCAGCTTCGGCGGTTTGCTTCGGGTCAACGGACCGGGCGTCTCCGAGTGATCGCCCTGCATGAAGATGCCGCGCGCGAAATTGCGACCGGTGGAGACGCAGTCGATCCAGGCGACGGTGTATTCGCTGTGCGCCATCTGCGAGAGCGCGAAGAACTCGTCGATGCCGTGGAACTTCTCGCCGCGGTATTCGATTTTGCGCGAAACGATGGGCCGCAGATGCAGTTCGACCCAGGTGATGAGTCCGGTGAGGCCCATGCCGCCGATGGTCGCCGCAAACCACGACGGATTTTCGATCGGGCTGCACACGAAGCGGGAGCCGTCGGAGCGCACCAGTTCGAAGCGCTGCACGTGGCGGCCGAAGGTGCCTGCGACGTGATGGTTCTTGCCGTGGATGTCGTTTGCAATGGCTCCGCCGACGGTGACATATTTCGTTCCTGGCGTCACCGGGAGGAAGTAGCCGCGCGGGACGGCGAAATCGAGGATCTGCTGCAGCGAAACGCCGGACTCGCAGCGCAGCAGGCCCGTCGCGCTGTCGAAACCCAGCAGCCGGTCCATGCCGGAGGTTTGCAGCAGAGTGCCGTTTTCGAGCAGACATACATCGCCGTAGCTGCGTCCCAGGCCGACGGCCAGCTGTTTTGTTGCCGGGGGCTGGGGGAGCGGAAAATCGGTGGCCCAGTGCAGCGGAACCACGTCCGCGTGCATTCTCGGATAGCGGCCCCAGGATTCGAATTGTGGAGTATCTTCGTTTGGTTTGCCGGATTGAACCATGACTGGCGGTGATTCCTCTGCGCTACAGCGCCGCAAGTGCCGCAATCACCGCTACCGCGAAGCCGGTGAACAGGCTGATGCGGTCGGTGACGGCAAAAATAACGGGATCTTCGTCCAGCTCGCCGCGCGAGGCGAGCAGCCACACGCGACTGATCCAGTAGATCATCAGCGGCGTGATGAGCCAGAGCCGGATGGGATGACGGTAGAGGGTGCCGGCCTTTCCGGAGTCGCCGATGTAGAAGGAAAAAACGACGACGGCGGCGTAGGCGCTGGCGGTTCCGAAGCTCCGCAATTGCTCGATATCGCCCAGCAGATAGCCGCGGCCGTTGGCGACGGCCTGTCCGAGGGCGCGCGTGTTCTGGAGTTCGCTGAAGCGCTTGACCATCGCCAGACTGAGAAACAGGAAAACGGAAAATGCAGCCAACCACGGGGAGATAGGAACCTGGGTCGCCGAAGAACCCGCCAGCATGCGGACGGTGTAGAGCCCGGAGAGCACCAGGACATCGACCAGCACCACGCGTTTCAGCACCAGCGAATACGAGAGCGTCCCCACCAGATACAGGAAGAGCCACAGGAGAAATGCGGCGGGGAGCAGCGCTGCCGCGATGGCGATGGAACCGCCAAGGAAGGCGGCACCGATCAGCACGCCGGTGATGGCGGAAAGATCCCCCGCTGCGAAAGGCCGGGAGCGCTTGCGAGGATGCCTCCGGTCCGATTCGATATCGAGCAGGTCGTTGACGATATAGGTGGCCGACGCGCAGAGGCTGAAACTGACAAAGGCGAGCGCGGCCTCCGCGAAGGCACCGGCCCGCAGCGCGTGGGCCAGCAGCATGGGCACGAAGATGAGGATGTTCTTCGCCCACTGATGAAGGCGCAGGGCCTTCAGCACGGCCCTGGCAGTCGTCCGGCGGTCCTGGAACTCCCGTTCCACGGTGACCCCGTGCGAGCGCAGCCGGGCACGCAGGGGCGGCACAGGGTTGGCGATCATGGCCCGGCCTGCGTGCTGCAGCAGGGGCAGGTCCGGAGCCGCGTTGCCAATGTAGTCGTAGCCTTCGTCCCCAAAGGTGCGGCGCAGACTGTCGAGTTTATTGCCGGCGGTGAGATTGGTCCTGCCGTCGCTGGCCAGCACTCCGTCAAAGAGCCCCAGATGGTCGGCTACGCGCTGTGCCAGTACCTGATCGGCGCCGGTGGCCAGATAGAGCCTGCGGCCTTCACCCCGCTCCACTTCCAGATACTCGACGACCGAGCGGTTGTAGGGGAGGTGGCGCACATCCAGCGCCACGCGCGCGCCCACTTCGGCTTTCACGGCGGCTTTCCCGCGCAGGATCCAGAAGGGGATCCGCAGCGCATCCAGGGGGCGGCTGCGCACCAGCAGCAGCAGCGAATCCATCAGCGTGTCGCTTTTGACCAGGGTGCCATCCAGGTCGACGCAGAGCGGCCGGCGCGACACATCCGGCGCGAGCGGCTCCAGAGACGGCTGATGCAAGGAAGTCTCTCCCATGGTTGCTGGACAAAACCCGAGCGAACGGCGCCGTGACAGGGACGATGCGCGGCTCGTCACACTCCATCGGACGAGAGCGTAGAAATCAGGGCAAGTATAGCATCGCGGCTGGGCACGGCCAGGCCCTGGAATCAGCGTCGATACAGGCGATCCCGCCGCCCGGCCGGCGAGCGGCGCGGTCTAGCGGGCGACGGAATTTTCCAGATCGGGCCGCGGCGAAAGGGCCGTGCGCTCGACGCGTTTTTCCGGGAAGTACGCGTTGATCACGTACTGCTCCAGCATGCGCTGCGTATTGAAGAACGAGCCGTTCAGAGCGATGGTCGACCGCATGATGCGCCGCCACTGCCCGGTGTCCTTGCAGTACAGCGGCAGCACCAGCTTCTCGAGGTGATCGTAGAGCGACTTTGCCTCGACGGCCTCGTCGTCGTGATCGTCGATGGCCCAGCCGGTGACGCCTTCGATCCAGCCCTCGATCCACCAGCCGTCGAGAATGCTGAGGCTCGGCACGCCGTTCAGCGCGGCTTTCATCCCGCTCGTCCCGGAAGCTTCGTAGGGACGGCGCGGCGTGTTGAGCCACAGATCGACTCCGCCGGTAAGAATCGCGCCCAGCTTCCATGCGTAATTTTCGAGATAGACGACCTGGAGTTGTGTTCCGCGCAGGTCTCGGGCGAGTTCGATGACGCGGCGGATCTTGGCCTTGCCGGGCTCGTCGGCCGGATGAGCCTTGCCCGAGTAAATAATCTGCAGGCCGCCGAACTTCTCGGCGATCTTCACGAGCCGGTCCGGATCGGTGAAGAGCAGATCGGCGCGCTTGTAGGTCGCCGCACGGCGCGCAAATCCGATGGTGAAGATCTCGGGCCTTATCTCGACGCCGGCAGTCTCCTTCACCGTATCGATGAGCACCTGCTTCGAAGCGGCGTGGGCCTCGACAATCTCGTTTTCCGGAATATCGATGGCATAGCGCAGAGTGACGTTGTCCTGGCGCCAGCGCGGCAGGTGCTTGTCGAAGACCGCCTGCACCGAGGGCGCCGTCCAGGTGCCCGCATGGACGCCGTTGGTGATGGCGTCGATCGTGTAGTCGGGGAACATCTGGCGCGAGACCTTGCCGTGCTGCATCGCCACACCGTTGACGAAGCGCGAGAAGCGCAGCGCCACGTAGGTCATATTCAGCAGCCCGTCGTGGAAGCACCCGAAGCGCTCCAGCATGCCGGCGCGCTCGGCTCCGAGAATGCGATAGGCCTGCTCACCGGAGAAGCGATCGTGCCCGGCCGGCACCGGGGTGTGCGTGGTAAAGACGCAGCGCCGCCGGACCGCATCGAGGTCTTTCTCGGTCGCGGTCTGCAGGCCCGCGCCGTGCAGCTCCTGCTCCAGCACCGGGACGGTAAGCAGCGCGGCATGGCCTTCATTCATGTGATACACCGAGGGCTCGTATTCGAGTGCCCGCAGCAGCCGTGCTCCGCCGATCCCGAGAATGGCTTCCTGGCGCAGACGGTAGTCCGCATCGCCGCCGTAGAGCGAGTCGGTGAGATTGCGATCCCTGGGATCGTTCTGTTCCAGGTCCGTGTCGAGAAAATAGATCGGAATGCGATGGCCGCTCACGCCTTCGAGGTCGTAACGCCAGGCGCGTACCGCGACCGGACGCCCTTCGAGCGTCACCGTGACGATGGGCTCTTCTGCGGCCAGGACGTTCTCCGGACTCCATGGCTGAGGCTCTTCGGACTGTACGCCGGTGTTCAGATCCAGGTGCTGCCGGAAATATCCCTTCCGGTCCACCAGCGTAACCGCGGCCAGGGGCAGGCCCATGTCCGCCGCCGAACGCAGCGTGTCGCCGGCGAGGACGCCCAGGCCCCCGCTGTAGGTGGGGAATTCAGGAGCGACAGCAATCTCCATAGAGAAGTAGGCAACCATGCCGCCTTCTCCTGGTTCTTCGGGGGAAAAGTATTGTGTACGGTTAATAAAGCGCATCGCTAAGACATTTTCCGTGGGCCATCGTCCGAGAGCCTGCCATTCAGAATAACAACCTCTGTCGGAGGAATGCGGCTTCGGCACTGTTTCCCTGCGATTCTTACATCGCGCGCAAAACAGCCGATATGACCCTTCAGTGGAATATTGCCATCTCCTCAAAAAAACAACTCACCCATTATGGCGGTTCTTTGCTTTCCCTGTTTCCTCAGACCGCGTGGGCCCCTGCAGACGCATGACAGCGATAGACCTCGGCATCGATGCCGGTGCGCGCGTGGTACTCATCCTGAAGACGCGCAGCAAAATCGACGGCTCGATCGGCGAGCACCAGATTGACGGTGCAGCCTCCAAAACCGCCGCCGGTGAGGCGCGCCCCGATCAGGCCGGGCAGATGCTGCGCGGCTTCCACCATGATGTCCGCCTCCTCGCAGCTGGCCTCAAAGTCGTCGCGGTAGCTGGCGTGCGCCGCGGCCATCAGATCGCCGAGTTTCTTCATATTCCCCGCCACCAGGGCATCGGCCGCGGCGACGGTTCGCAGATTCTCCGTGATGATATGCCGGCACCGGCGCAGAACGTTGTCCGGCATCTCGGAACCCCATTGTTCGAGGTCGTGCGGCGTTGCATCCCGCAGCAGCTGGATCTCCGGCCGATGTCGGCGCAGAATGGCGGTGCCTTCTTCTACCTCGGCGCGGCGAATGCCGTACTCCCCTCCCGCCACGCTGTGCTTCACCATGGTGTTGGCAATCACCAGGCTCACCGAAGGCGGAATGGGTGCGAGGCGGTACTCCAGCGACCGGCAGTCCAGCAGGAGCGCGTGGTTCTCCGCCCCGGTGCAGGCGATGAACTGATCCATGATTCCGCATGAGGACCCGACATAGGTGTTTTCCGCACGCTGGCAGAGCACTGCGATTTCCTCGCGCCGGGGTCCGTTCCCGACCAGGCTGAGGGCTGCCAGCGCGGTCGCCACTTCCAGCGACGCCGACGAACTCAGCCCCGCGGCTACCGGAACGTCGCCCTGCAGGGTCAGGCTGAATGCCGGCACCGGGAAGCCTGCCTCGCGCAGCACCTTCACCACGCCCAGTGGATAGGATGACCAGTGTTCATTCCCGCGCTCGGGCAGTCCGGCGATGGGATGACGGATCTGCTCGTGGAAATTCTCCGAGGCAATCACGACCTGGCCGTCGCTGCGGGGACTTACGGCCGCCAGAGTGCCGAAGTCAATCGCCGCCGGCATTACAAACCCGCCGGCGTAGTCCGTATGCTCTCCGATCAGGTTCACCCGGCCGGGGGCCAGAAAAACCGAGGGATGGGCGCCAAACTGCTCCGCGTGTTTCCTTGTAATACCGTTTACATCCAGCATGCAGACCCTTTCTCTGCCGCAGAACTTTCGGCGGCGAACAACAAAACTGAACCTGCTACTCGAACCAGAAATACAACGTGCGAAGTTGCATTCGCCCGGGCTTCGATTGTGTCACAGCGCTCGCTGCAGCCTTTTTCCGATTTCTTCAATCCAGGCCAGGTGTTCCGGCTTCATGAGCACCGAGCGCAGACAGGTCACCGTCCCCCCACGCTCGGCCTCCGGCCATTCTGCACCATAAAAGAATCGTACGGGAAGATGCGCCAGCGCCAAATGCAACCCTTGTTCGGCAGCTCGGTCGAAAACCTCCTGGGCGCGGCGCGACGAATCCGCGACACTCGGCGCACGAACCGCCCAGGTGACGATGTCCAGCTCCGGCATCGGCCCCGCCACAAAATGGGGGTCGGCCGCGATCCTTCGATGCAGCCGGAGAGCGGCTTCCCTGCCCTTCTCCAGGCCGTGAGCAAACTCGCCGGCAGGCACCAGGGGCAGCAGCCGCTGCGTCGTCCACAGCGCCACCGCCGAGGCTCCGGCCCGCGAGCATTCGAGGCTGATCTCCCCCAGATGCAGTTCGCTTGAGGTGAAGTAGGTATAGGGCGAGTCGTGTCTGTACCAGCGGCCCATGGCCGGGTCGCGAAAGAGGATGCATCCACAGCCGTAGGGCTGGAGCCCGTGCTTGTGCGGATCCACCACGATGGAGTCGGCCTCGCCGATGCACTCGAACGCCCGAGCCGCCTCGCCCTCCAGGTTCGACGCCAGGCGGAAGTACCCGCCGTAGGCGGCATCCACATGAAGGCGGAAGCCATACTTCTGCCGCACGGCCAAAATCCTGTCCAGGGGATCGACCGCACCCAGTGCTGTGGTGCCCAGCGTCGCCACCACGGTGCCGACCTCGCCGCCCTGCAGCGCCGCTTCGAGGGCATGGAGGTCCATGCGGCCGCGATCGTCCGAACCCACCGCCGCAAAGGGCAGCCTGAGGACCGCGCTGATCCGGCTGTGGGTGTAGTGCGCCTGATCGGAGGCCACCACCTTCTTGCCCGGCGCCATCTGCCCGGCAACCCAGAGCGCCTCCAGGTTGGCGAAGGTCCCGCCGCTGGTCAGATGGCCGAGGAACTGGCTCCAGCCAAACATGGCGGCGATCTCGTGGACCGCCTCCACTTCCATGCGGGAGCTGGCCCGCCCGCCATCGAGCGCATGATTGTTGGGATTCAGCCGCATCGCCAGCGCGTAGGCCGCCTTCGCCACCGGATGCGGGGGCTTGAGCATCTGCCCTGCATAGAGCGGGTGAAAGTAGGGGAAGTTATCCGTCAGCCGGTCGGCGGCCTCCGTCAGAACGGCCGCCATCCTGCCTTCGCCGGGAACCTCAGCCTCAAACCCGGGGAGCGCGGAGAATCCGCGATCGAGCCGGTCCAGGGCGTCCGCCAGCAGTTCAGGTTCGCGCGTGAGGCTCGGCTGCATGGAAACCATCAGGATATACCGGGCGTCTGACCCGCCTGTCAGGAAGGCAGGGCGCCAGCTGAAGGTTGCCGAGCCCATTTGAGGCGGGCCGAACCCTTGCACCTGCTTCACTTACGGGTCATCTACCCGCCCGGCGGCGCGGCTCAAAACCGTGGCGTGCCTCTGGAAATCTGGTACACTGGGCGTGCGTTAGAACCGAACCGGGCAAGTGCAGTCTTTCGCCTCGCCCAACAAAGCAGGATCAGCAGGTCTGCCAGTTCGCTCCGATTCACTTCAGCGCAATTCAATACTCAGGACATCGCAACACAATGGAACAAGGAACAGTGAAGTGGTTTAACGACGCGAAGGGCTACGGCTTCATCTCGCGCCAGAACGGCGAGGATGTCTTCGTGCACTACTCTGCCATTTCCACCAATGGCTTCAAGAGTCTGCAGGAAGGTCAGGCCGTGCAGTTCAACGTCGTGAAGGGGCCGAAGGGCTGGCAGGCAGCTGACGTGCAGCCTCTGTAAAGATAGACGCAACAGTTTTCAGAAAAGTTGAACCAGGGCGAAGGGCAGGCGAATCAGCCTGCCCTTTGTCTTTCGCGCAATCGTTCTTCGCAGCCAGACCAGGCTGCCGCCCGCAAGCTCCGGCGGGCCGCTTCCCGTTACAATCCCCCCATGCCGAACGAGCCCGCCAACGACCTCAGGGATCCGCGTACGTATTTCGCTGCCGAGCGCACGTTCCTGGCGTGGATCCGCACCGGCCTTGGCCTGATGGCGGTGGGCTTCGCGCTCGCCCGCTTCGGCCTGTTCCTGCGCGAGTTCCATAGCCAGCAGCATACCCCCCTGCATTCGACGGGGCTTTCGGTCGATTCCGGCGTGGGCCTGGTGATCCTCGGCGTCCTCGTGAACGTGTCGGCCGTCGCCAACCATCTGCGCACCGTCAAGGAGCTGCGCACCGGCTCCTGGATTCCGGGCCGCATCGCACGTTCCGCGGTGATTCTGGCGCTGCTGCTGGCGTTTTTCGGAGCCGGCGTTGCCGTCTGGTTACTCCTGATCCGGTCGTAAGAAGGGACCGCAGGAAGGCGGCGGCCAAACTTTGGTGACTGCCAACATCACCATTGTTCATTGCCTCGGCACCAGGCCGGATCGAAAATGGGCCCAATGCTTCTCCGGGTCCGCATCAATCTGATGGAGTCGGCCGTGAATGCAATCGAGCGGGCCGCCTCTCGACGCCGGCCCGCCCAGGCGCAGCACCTCGAGACCGGCCGTCTCGGCGAACGCGCCGCCTTCTTCTGGCTGCTGCGGCGCGGCTACATTGTGGTCGCTCGCGCCTGGCACTCCCCGCGCGCCCCGGGCGATCTGGACCTGATCGCCTGGTCGCCTGCCTCTCTCGGAAACACCCTCTGCTTCATCGAAGTCAAAACGCGCACCACCCGCGAGGTCGCCCCGGCCCACGTCGCGGTCGACGAGCGCAAGCGCCGGGTACTCCGCCGCCTCGCCCGGCACTACCTGCGCCAGCTTCCTCCGGGCGACTTCGAAACCCGGTTCGACATCCTCTCCATTTACCTCGAGGGTGACAAGAAGCCGGATTTCGAGCACTTCCCTGACGCGTTCGGCTGGGCCGAAGTCAGGCGCTGAGCGGCGAGCCGCGCGCCTGCCCCTACGCCGCCCAGCGTCCCACCTGCTGCCTCGCCATCTCATACACGCGGCCGCTGCGGGAGGGCCGTCGCAGCCGCATCCACGTCCAGCCGGCCAGCCCCACGCCCACGCCGAGCGCGACGGCCAGTGTCTTCACGTGCGACTCCGCCCAGAACTCCCAACTGTGCTCCCGCGCGCGCTGATCGAAGGCTCCGTGCGCACCGTGATCGCCTTCCAGCGGTTTGTAAAGATTGTCGGGCCGGTTCGGGTTCGCGGGTTCCGGGCGCTGTTGGGAGTCGTAACCGGTCCGCGCCAGAATGCGATCGGCCAGCGAGGGCGCGATCTTGTTCCCGAAGATCGCCTTCACCGTCGATCCGCCTACGTAGTACTCGCGCCGCCGCGGATAATGCGCCGCATGGTAGACGGCGCGCGCCGCCACCTCCGGCTGGAAGATGGGCGGCACGGGCTGCGCCTTGCGCGGCAGACGGCTCTTCACCCATCCGAACTGCGGCGTGTTCAGCGCCGGCATCTGGACCATGGTTGTCTGCACGCCGCTTTTGTCGTGCAGCAACTCGGTCCGCAGAGAGGCAAAGAACCCCAGCGCCGCGTGCTTCGAGGCGCAATACGCCGCCTGCAGCGGGATGCTGCGATACGCCAGGGCTGAGCCGACGTGCACGATGGTTCCCCGATCGCGCGGCAGCATGTGCTTGAGCGCGGAGAGGGTGCCGTAAACGTAGCCCAGGTAGGTGACCTCCGTGACGCGCCTGAATTCGTCGGCCTTCATCTCCTTGATCGGGGAGAAGACCGAGGTCATTGCGTCGTTGACCCAGATGTCGATCGGACCCAGTTCCTGCTCGACGCGATCCGCAGCCGCTTCCACGGCCGCCGCATCGGCCACGTCCACCGGCAGCACCAGAGCGCGCCCGCCCGCAGCTTCCACCTCGCGCTTCGCACCTTCAAGGCCATCGGTACCGCGGGCAATCAGACCGATCCACGCGCCGTGCCGCGCGAATTCGCGAACGACTGCGCGTCCCACGCCCGCGGAGGCTCCTGTGACGACGACGACTTCCGGCTTCTTTGCAGACTTCTCGATCTCCAAAGGTCTCATGCAACGTTGGATGCGGCTTCTGTCGTGATGCGATGGATTTCCGTTCCTCAGCGCACGGTCTCCGGCGGGGCCACCGTTCCCCAGAAGGCATTCGTCCCGGAACGCAAATCGCGCCCCCAGCTCAGGACCACGCTGGTGTGCAGGACCGTCAGTCGCGCCTCGACGCCGGTATCGACCAGCCATTCGCCATTCGAGAGCCCTGCAGTCGGCGCTGCCATTTTGCCGATATCGAGCAGGGGCCCCGCGTGGATCGAGAACAACCCATTTCCGTAGATCCGGCGGTCGATGTCGGTGTTCGAGAGGAAATACCCGTCGCCCACGGGTGAGCTGCCCTTCCGCCCGTCGCGTGTGGCGATGTGACCGCGCATCCAGAGGTCGGTATCGTCGCGATCCATGCCGAGCACGAAGAGATCGTCGAAAGGCGGCGTGCCGAAGATTCTGCCCGCGCGCACTTCGTCGCGCAACTCCCAGCGATCGCCTTCGAGTCCCGGCCGCCAGCGCGCCACCGTCCATCCCTGCAGACTGCCCGACGCCTGCGAGGTGCCGCGCAGCATGCGCGCAAAATCCGCCGAGGCGCCGCCGGTGACCGTGAAGCGGTACTGCGGCAGGCGCAGGAGTCCGGCCTGCACCGACGCCAGCGGCTTCAGCTCCCACCCAGGCGTGAGCAGGGACGCAGTCAGGGCCGAACCCTGCGCGGCATCGCGAAAGATGCGGTGCGACACCTCTGCTCCGAGCGTCCACTGCATCGCACCACTGCGCAACGATGTGAGCGCTCCCTGGACCACCTCGCGCTCCATATTGAAAGACCCCAACACCGGCGCGGTTCCGGTGAACGACGGCCGGATCGCCCAGTTCTCATTGCGCAGATCGACGCCGGTCCGCCATCGCCACTCCGGCCGTCCCTGCAGAGGCGCCGACAGCTCGCCCCAGCCGCGGCGCTTCTGCGCATCCCATCGCACCAGCGCGTTGAAATTCATCCCGCCGCCGCCGATATTGGCATAGCTCGGATAGGCCGTCTCATAGGGCACGCCGCCGAGCATGGAGACCACAGCCGCGGCTTTGCTGGGGCCGAAGCCGTCCTGCTCCTGCGCGCGAAAGACCGCGTCGAACCGGCCATCCGGTCGCGCGTCGAGATGCAGGTTGTAGCCGGGAAAAATCCCCAGCCCGTCGAGCCGCGTTTCGGTGGCGATCAGCTGACGTTCACTCAGCACCGCCGCCGGCGAGAACGCAAAGGATCGGTCCAGCAGCAATCGGTGCACTTTCAGGTGCGGATCGAAATCGAGTCCGGCAATCTGCGGCTTCTGCACGCGATTCCAGTAGCGCAGCGCGGCTTCAAGATTGCCCGAGAGGAAATACACCGTGCCCAGGAAGTTGTTGGCATACGCATCGGTCGGGTCGAGATGCAGCCCTCGGCGCAGCCAGCGCGCGGCCTCGGCATGGTTCTTTTGCTCGAACGCGACGCCGCCCAGCTCGATGGGGAACCGCTTCTGCTGAGGACACGCACGAGCTCCCGCAAGCAGCGCCGCCCGCGCCTCGTGGAGGCGTCCGAGATGCGCCAGCGCCATGCCGTAGTCAAACTGTGCATCGGCGGAGCGCTTCTGCATGGGCGCGGTAAGGCGCACCACCTCGGCCCAGTTGTGCTGCTCAAAAAGCTGCTGCACGCGGACATCGCCCGGCTGTACACCGGAGACGCACTGCGCGACCGCAAGCCCGCGGGCCAGCGTCAGAACCAGGATCAGTGCGAGGGTGAAGCCGGCACGGCCAGCAGCATCCAGTCCTGGGTGGCGCTCCAGTCCTTCTCGAACGGGGCGCGCTCCTGGGAGAGCAGCTTGCGCTCCTCCGGATCGTTCATCATCACCAGCCCGCGCGCCGGGTCGATGCCGTCGACGACGACATAATGCAGTTCGGTCTGGCCCTGAGGGCGCAGCGCCACAATCAGCGGCCGTCCTTTCGAAAGCTGTGTTTGCAGATCGCTCCAGCGTCCGCTGAGGGCAAAGACCTCGAAGCCATGCGCACGCAGATACGCCGTCATCGACGACGCAAGAATCCCGTGCTTCGAGGGCGAGTAGAGATCGTGCTGGATCGCGCCGACGTCGCTCGCCGGGCCTGGTGCGAGCTTCTGCTGCGCGGCCCAGTACTGCATCACCATCGCGAGCGAGGCCGCACCGCAGCCCTCGCGCGGCTGGTGCACGAAGGGCACATCGATCCAGACCGCTTTGGGAGGAGTTGCCTGGGCCGCAGCGCTGCCTGCGGCCATCAGGAAAAGGAGGAATGCCGATCGCCGCACAACCTCAGTGAATGACGGCAATCAGGATGACCGCCACCAGAACCAGAATGATGATCAGCAGGGTCTGGTTGTCGATCGTCCCGGCGGCAAAGTCATGCTGGGCATGGTTGGCACGCGCGGCAAGTTCGGCCAGCTCGGCATCGGACAACGCGGGGATGGCCGTCTTCACCTGCGCGGCATCGATTTTCGCGTCCTTCATCGCCTGCGCCGCCTGGGGCGAGGAGAGAAACTGCGTCAGATCCTGAATCTGCTTCTGCCGCGCCGCGGTAGAAGCCTGGACCTGCTGATTGAGCTGTGCGGGCGAGATCAGATGCGCGTCCTGACCCTGCGATGTCACTGCGCTCGCAGGCGCGCTCCGGACCGGCTGCTGCGCGTGCAGGGCCGACGTGGAAGCAAACAGAGCAACCAGCGCGAAGGCGGCGAGCCCGCGCGTCATTGTGCTGAAGAACCGAAAGTGCATGGCAACTCCAGTAGGGATTGTGGTCCTGAAATGATGGGACACTGGGACTTATGATGCGGGCTCAGAATATCAGAGTTGGCCCGCACCGATCCCGCTTCGCAACCTCCCAGGACCCCGGGGTCCCGCATCGGTTCCGCCAGCCAAACCAAGCGGCCTCAGTGATAGACCGCCAGCAGAATGATCAGCACAATGGCCAGGATGATCAGTCCCAGAGCCAGCGTTGAAAGCCCACCCGCGGCAAAATCATGCTGCGCGTGATCGGCGCGCGCAGAGAGATTGGCCAGCTCTGCATCGGAGAGGGTCGGGATCGCAGTCTTCACCTGGACGGGGTCGATCTTTGCGTCCTTCATCGCCTTCTCGGCCTGCGGCGTGGAGAGAAACTTCGTCAGCCCCTCGATGCGCTGCTGCCGCATCGCCGAGGATGCCTGCACCTGATGATCCAGCTGCGTCGGGCTCACAAGATGGGAGTTCTGGTCGGCCTGCTGCGTTGTCGTCCGCGTTGCAGCCGGCGCTTGTGCGTGCGCTGCGGGTGAGGAGAAAAGAATGATGGCCAAACCGACGGCGGCAAGCCCGCGCATCACGGGGGAGAGAAACGGAAAGACTGCATACCGGCTCCAGGGGAAGAATGGTCCGCAGCGGGCAGGGACACTTCCGGTTGTGATGCCGTGCCGAGAGAGCGCAGTTGGCCTGCGATGGCCCTCCGCCATGACAACCTCTGCCGCGCTACGGCAGAGAAAAGGCGATATACAGACCGCCCACCGGCGCCTTTGGATCGCGGCCGCCGCTGGCTGCGATCACCACGTACTGCTTCCCATCCACCGCATACGTGGCCGGCGTTGCGCCCGCGGCAAACGGCAGCGTTGTCTCCCAGAGCAGCTTTCCGGTCTGGCTGTCGAAGGCGCGGAACTTACGATCGTACGACGTTGCGCCGATGAACAGCACACCGCTCGCTGTCAGGACCGGTCCACCGTAATTCTCCGAACCGGTATCCGTCATGCCCTGGGCCGCGAGCGCCGGATACTCGCCCAGCGGAATCTTCCACAGATACTTTCCCGTGTTCAGGTCGATCGCGCTGAGCGTCCCCCACGGCGGCGCAATCGCCGGATAGCCGTCCGGATCGAGGAATTTCCTGTACCCGGTGAACGCATAGTGGGTCGCGCCGCCGCCGCCCATCTTCTCTCCCGGCACGTGCTTCGGCGTCGCCGGTCCGGTGGCTGCGGTCTTCAGATACGCCAGCAGCGCGGCAATCTTCGCGCTGTCCAGATTCGGCAGCGCCGGCATGCGTCCCCGCCCGTGCATGAGAACGGCGGTGATCTGCTCATCGGTCAGCCGCTGGCTCACGCCCACCAGCGACGGAAACGCCGGCGGCGATCCCGCGCGGTTCGCGCCATGGCAGATCGAGCATTGCGACTGATAGATCTTCGCGCCTGCTCCCGCAGCAGGATTCTCCGCCGTCAGGCCGCCCGTCCACGCCATCTCGTTCGCGTTCACGTAGAGCACGCCCGTTGCCGGATCGACTGCCGGACCGCCCCACTCCGCACCGCCATCGAATCCGGGAAGGATGATCGTCTGCCGATCGACTCCAAATGGGATGAACTGCCCTTCGCTGCGAAACGTCGCGAAGGTCTTCTCGGCCCACGCGTGAGCCTCGGGCGTCCGCGTCGTCAGCATGTCGGCGGTAAGCCGCTGCCGCGCGAAAGGCGCGGGCTCCAGCGGCATGGGCTGCGTCGGCGAGGTCTTCTCACCCGGCACGTCGCTCGCCGGATACGCGTGCTCCTCGATGGGAAAGAGCGGCGCACCGGTAACGCGGTTGAAAAGGTAAACGACGCCCTGCTTGGTGGTCTGCGCCACGGCATCCACCGGCTTGCCGTCCCGGGTCACGGTCACCAGCGCGGGGGGCGCGGGGAAATCCCGGTCCCAGATGTCGTGATGGACGCCCTGGAAATGCCACAGCCGCTTGCCTGTATTGGCATCGAGCGCCAGCAGCGAGTCGGCAAACAGATCGTTGCCGATCCGGTCGCCGCCGTAAAAATCGAAGACCGCAGAGCCGGTCGGGACATAGACAATCCCGCGCTCGCGATCGAGCGTCATCCCCGACCAGTTGTTGGCCGCACCCGCATCCTTCCACGCATCCGGCGGCCACGTGTCATAGCCCAATTCGCCCGGCAACGGGATGGTGTGAAAGGTCCACCGCAGCGCGCCGGTGCGCACATCGTAGGCGCGAATGTACCCCGGCGGCGCCGGATGCGTCTCCGGATTGCGTCCTCCCACGATGATCAGATCCTTGTAGACGACGCCCGGCGTTGTCAGCGCAATGGACTGCTGCTCGTACTTTGCGTCCAGATCTTCTCGGAGCCCCTTGCGCAGATCGACGCGCCCGCTGTCGCCGAAATCCGGGATCGGTTTCCCCGTCGCCGCGTCCAGCGCGTAGAGGTAATTCATCACGCCTGCGAAGATGCGCGTGCTCGTGCCATCGGTCCAGTACGCCAGGCCGCGCTGAGGCTGCGACGCTCCCCCGATGGTGCGGTCGTGCTGGTCAACGGTTGAATCGAAGGTCCAGAGGCGGCGTCCCGTGGCCGCGTCCAGGGCAAAGACCCTGCCCGTGGGCGTGCATCCGTAGAGCACATGCCCCACCACCAGAGGGTTGGTCTGCAGTTCGCCCTTCTCGCCCGTATCGTATTGCCAGGCGGTCTTCAGTTGATGCACGTTGGTGCGGTCGATTTGCGTGAGCGGGGAGTAATGATCCCCATCCACCCCGCCGTTGTAGGCCGTCCAGCCCACGTCGGCCCTGGCCGGCGGAGCCACCTCCTGGCCCCGGATCGCACCGGCTCCAGCCGCCGCCAAAAACGCCCCGGCCAGCCAACCCGTAACAAGACGAATACTGACACCCAAGTGCGATTCCCTCCCCCCGGGAGCGATTGCTATGATTCCGGCCATGTTACCGAAAATCAGGCGCCGTGTTGCCGGATGTCTTGCGGCTGCAGCCGTTTTCGCCTGTTTTCCGGCCACCGCTCGTGCCGACGCCGGCATCCCCATGCTGCCCGTTACGCACCAGACGATGCTCTTCTTCCTGCTCCTCGTCATCTTCATCGAGGTCATCTATCTGCAGTCGCGTCTGAAGACCCGGTTTCGCCGCACGCTGGTGGCCGTCGCCACGGTCAACACGGCCACGACGGGCCTCGGTTTCCCCATCGCCTTCGGCCTGTATTCCATCCTCAATTCCTGGGCTGGATTCCCGGGCGGCATGCGCGATGTCTTCGGCCATATGCAGTTTGTCCCCTTGTGGGTGACGCAAAAGCTCATTCCCGACCCCACCGACATCCATGGCATGAACTACGTTCTGCTGGGGGTGTTTGTCGTGCTGCTGGTGCCCTCGTACCTCTTCACGCGCATCCTTAAAGCCTGGGTCTTCGAGTGGTACGACTTCCTGCGCTACGAGGGCGATATCAAGCCCGCCGTGCTGGCGGCGAACCGCGTCTCGTACTTTATGATCGCCCTCATCGGTTGCATGCTGTTGTTCCGGGATTTCCGTAACTTCTAGGCTCGGCCCGTCTCTCCACGCAGCTTGCGGAGCACACGTCGCACCACGCCCATCCACTCGCGTGCCTCGGACCCGGTCAGCGGAAAGCGCCGCAGCAGCCGGCGCATCGTCTCCTCCGGGGCCGGGCCCGATGCGTCTCTCTCGTCGCTGCGTTCCACCATCTCGGCCAGCAGCGCGATGAGCCGTTCGCGATCTGCAGCGCTCGCCAAAGCCGCGGCCTCGCGCAGAGGGGCAGGATTTCCGACGCGCGCCAGCTCGTACAGCACCACGGCCACCGCCTGGCCCAGGTTCATCGAGGGCTGGGCGTCCTCGGTGGGGATGCGCAGCACGCGCTGGCAACGGCTCAGAGCCTGATTCGACAAGCCCTTTTTCTCCGATCCAAAGAGCACCGCGACCTTCGCGCCGCCGCGCAGGGCCTCGAGCATCTCTGCAGTAACCGCCTCCAGCCGCTCCAGCGGCGCATGGGGACTGCGCCCGCGGCCCTCTGCCGTGCCCACCACCAGCGCGCAATCGGCCACGGCCTCGGCGACGCTGGCACATTCCTGCGCGGCCGCCAGCACCGGCTCGGCAGCCACCGCCGAGCGTGCCTGGCGAAACGCTACATCGTACGGCTCGACCACACGCAGATGTCCGAAGCCGAAATTCGCCATCGCCCGCGCCGCCGCGCCAATGTTCAGCGGATTCCGGCACTGAACCAGAACCACCCGCAG
>JBKICP010000124.1:0-40067 GCA_046567085.1 Acidobacteriota bacterium | reverse complement strand
CGCTCACCGGCCTCCCCGCGCGTCTCAATGCCTGCTTTGCGGAGCATAAAAAGGAAGAAACTACCCGCACTCTGCACCATGGGCCTGCAGGTGGTTCCTGCGCGCTCCGCCGGGCGAGGGGGGCCATCCGCATTTTCAGTTTCCAACCTTGATCCCTCGCGAGAGAAACCAGTTATCGTGCCCCGGCATAAAAGTTCGCCAGAACTCAGCGGGAGTAATTGCGATGACTCTTCGGGCGGCCGCGTCTCATCGGCACCAGCGCGGCTGCCGGCTGATCGGGACGCCCGGACCCCTTGCTGGCGGTTCGCAGGAAAGACAGCCGGGTTTTGGCGAACCACAACCCGCACACATCGCATTTTCCCAACTTTTTACATCTCCCTCACACAGGAAGGGCGTCCGTTCCGCATAGTTGCTCATTGACAAGCAAGCTCGGGAATCACTATAGTCCGTGCGAATCGTGGTAGCGATTCCATCGCGCGATTTTTCCCCAGAGCGGAATTTTCCGGCAGTTGTAGTTTTTTTGCTTCAGCTAATGGTAACGATTCCACCGGTTCACGATCCGATGGCAGATTCCTGTTGTCGGAAATCGGGACCCGGACCGAATACCTCTTTCAAGGAGACCGCGGATGTCATTCCAGTCGAAGAACCCGATGCAGTTGCTCCTGGCATTCTCAACTTCAGCTTCTCTGCCGGACCCGCAAATCCAATAACCTGATCCATTTCAGGACTATGACCGGCGCACGCGCAGTGGTGCCTCGCGTCGAACGATGTCGGTTTCGAAGCAACCAGGAAACACCTTAACGAGGAGGCTGTATGTTGAAAGTTCAGTGGATGCGAGGGCTGGTGTCCGGCCTTCTCTGTGCGCTCTGCATCATCGTCGCCGTTCCGGCACGGGCATTCGGTCAGTCCGACAAGAGTACGATCGGCGGATTCGTTACAGACCAGTCAGGCGCCGTAGTGTCGGGTGCCAAAATTACTCTCACCAACGAGGCCACGCGGGAGAGCTATTCGGCGACCTCGGATTCGCAGGGTCGTTACACCGTTACCAACTTAACCGCGGGCGAATACACCATGACGGTGGAAGCCCATGGCTTCAAGAAATACGTCAGCAGCCATAACACGCTGGCTGCGAATACCACGCTGGCTCTCGGCGCACCCCTGACCGTTGGCGCTGCGACGGAGCAGGTGACGGTAACGGCAACCGCCCAGACCCTGGAGACGCAGTCAGCCGCGGTACAGGCTGAAATTACGGGCAAGCAGGTCAGCGATCAGGAACTCAACGGGCGCAACCCGCTCTATATGGGTTCGCTGGTTCCTGGAATGCGCACCGGCTCGACGCTGGGCGACTTTAACTTCGCGGTGGGCGGCGGCAATCCGTTCAATGTCAACGGCGCGCGCGCGCAGGATACCATGGTCACCTTTGACGGGGCTCCGGCCGTTCGTACCCGCGGCAACGGCGCGATCATCGGTGTTGCCAGCGTCGATGCGACCCAGGAGATGCAGGTCATCGCGTCGGACTATCAGGCGGAGTATGGCGACGCGGCTGGCGGCCAGATTCGCATGGTGACGAAGAGTGGAACCAGGAACTTTCACGGTTCCGCGTATGAATATCTGCGCAACTCGGCCATGAATGCCAATACCTGGGTCCGCAACCAATCGCCTTCGACGCGCTTTGCTTCACCCTACCGATATAACAATTTTGGATTCACATTTGGTGGCCCGGTCTGGATCCCGAAGACAGGAATGGACAGGTTCAGGGACAAGTTCTTTTTCTTTGTGAACGAGGACTGGATTCGCTACCGCTTCACCGACTCGCAGACTCAGGCGGTTCCGACCCTAAGAATGCGGGGCGGGGACTTCAGTGAATTTCTGGGTTCCAATCCGTGGCTCTCGGGTGTCCACCAGATCTACGATCCGGCCACGTGCCCGTCGCTCGGAAGCGCGAGTTGTCAACCCTTTGCGGGCAATATCATTCCCGTGGACCGGCGCAGCGCGAACGGGATGGCAATTTTGAATGCATACCCGACGCCAACACCCGGTTATCAGTCGGGAACTCAAAACTGGATTGCCCAGGCTGCCCACCCCATCAACCAGCGGAAGCAGGTCATCCATGTCAATTGGGTCGTGAACGATCATCACAAGCTCGAGTACGTCCGTCAAAATGCGACCTACAACGAGTATCAGCCGTTCGATCAGGGGTCCGGTTTGACCGGAAAGTACTTCATCCGCCCCAACCAGACCAATGTGCTGGGATGGACCTGGATGATTTCGCCCACGATGATTAATGAGGCTCGGGCGACGCTGAGCCTCGATAACGTCTATATTCCCGTGAATACGGCTCTTGCCGGATTCAACCGGTCGAGCCTGGGAATCAACTTTCCCTATATTTTCCCGGCCGCACAGAAAGCCGAGCCAGGAAAGATACCTACCGCTTCGGTTCAGGACAACTTCTACAGCCTGGCGGGCGGCCCCTACCCGTCGCACTCGGACGGCCCCATCTTTACGGCGTCAGATAGTTTGACGAAGGTGTGGCACAATCACACCTTCAAGGGCGGCTACTACCTCAACTTTTCCGGAGAAAATGACAACGACCAGATCAATGTTGCCACCGTTCCCGGAGGCGCAAGCAACCAGAACGGCACATTTACGTTTACAGATACTCGCAGTGGGTTAGGCGCTACGACCGGCATCAGTCTGGCCAATCTGGCGATGGGCATCGCCGATAATTACAACGAGATCGGACAGCGGGCTCAAACCTACTGGCGAGGCCTGCAGAACGAGTTCTTTGCCCAGGATTCGTGGCAGGTCAATCGCAGGCTGCACCTCGATTATGGTCTGCGCATTGCTGTTCTGAGTCCCTACATTCCGGCGTGGGGGAACGCGGATTTCTTTGACCCTGACTCCTACATCGCAGGCAACGCTCCCACAGTGAATGCACAGGGAAATGTGATTCTCGGAACCGGGAATCCTTACGACGGGATCGTGATCCCGGGCTATGCTTCCTTCCCGAGTTCAGCGGCCAAGCACGGCGTACTGGGTGCTGAACCGAACGCCACCGATTGCGATGGTTCTTCGTGCGCTCCTCTGTTTGCCCCAAAGCTGAACAAAGGCTATGTCAACACGTCGTATAACTACCAGCCGCGTGTCGGCTTCGCTTATCAGATCACGTCGAAGACGGTGATTCGCGCCGCGGTGGGCAACTTTGCTACTCGCATGGGCCTGCTGGACAACATCTTTCCGGGTGGCAATTCGCCCTTTCAGCCGACGGTGACAGTGACTCCAGCAGCGGGCGTCAACGACATGGTCGACAACCCAGGCAGCAGCCTGAATACCGGTATTGCTGCTCCCATCCAGGTCACTACCCTGTCTAAAAATTTGAAGTCCCCGCAGCGCTGGAACTGGAATGCCACGGTCGAGGTGGAGACCTTCTGGAGATCGTTGCTCTCAGTTGGTTATGTCGGCGGCCGCGGCCTTTATAACTGGCGGGTCATTGACATCAATCAGCCGGTGCCCGGAGCCTTGTCCCAGAACCCCGGCAAGAGCGCAAACGCCCTGCGTCCGTATCGAGGGTTTGCGGCGATCCAGCAGGAACAGAGCAACGGGAGTTCGAAATACAACTCACTGCAGGTTCAATGGAACCGTCCGTTCGCGAGTGGCTGGCTGGTCGGCCTGGCGTATACGCTGTCCAAGAGCACGGACGACAGCTCCAACTACCGCGACATTCTCCCTGATTCCTACAACACCACAGGATTGTGGGGTCCTTCGGAGTACGATACGCGCAACATCTTCGTCATCAATTACCAGTACGCGTTGCCGCTCTTCAACAACCTGAATACGCTTTCCGGAAAGCTTCTGGGTGGCTGGCAGTTGAGCGGGAACACTGAGTTCCAGAGCGGAACGCCCTGCGGAATCGGAACGGGCAACGATACTGCCGGCGTTGGAGAGGTTGGAAGTTTTGGCTGCGGCAGCGAGGGAGAATTCTACGCAATGAACGGAACGCCGAAATTGCTTAAGAAGTTTGCCGGCTATCCAGGCCAAACGGGCAAGTGGTTTACAACCACCAATGCATCTGGCTCACCGATCTTTACGCCGCCACCTGCAAACACTTTCGTCCACCAGCAGGGTGTTCGCGACTCCGTTTATCAGCCGGGGTTCCAGAACTGGAATCTCAATTTGAGGAAGACCTTCGCGGTCAATGAGAAGAATCGCTTCGAATTCAAGGCGGATGCGTATAACTTCATCAATCACCCCAACTGGTCCATGGCCAGCTCGAGCCTGAATCCAACGTCAGGTACCTTCGGTGAGGTGACCACGAAATCCACCAGCAACCCACGTCAATTGCAGCTCGGATTGGACTACTCGTTTTAAAGTCCACGACGATGCTGCCCATTCAGAATCTGAAGTGCAGGCACGACAGCAGGGCCGAATATTCGGCCCTGCTGTAACTTATTTGGGGTTACGAACCGCGGGGTCTGCCCGTGAACCGATTTGCATCGCCAAATGCAGGAATATCCCGGGCGGACGAAGTCACCGGCCACAGCAATCTTTCGTGCCGTCTCCTTCTCCGGTGTGGCCTGGGAAAAGCAAACGAAAAGAGGATTGCAGCAGCGCAGATGTCCTGCTGAGCAAAGCATGACCAAGTCCCCTGGTGTGCGCCAGCCAACCGCCTGGCCCGTGCGGGAGCAGCCGATTGACCGTGAACGACGCAGCATGCTTCGATGAGAACTGGTGAACCGAAACCCTGTCCTCCCCGTTGACGCGATTCTTCCAAATGTCGTCGCGTCGCTCCAGCAAGTCCCAAATCTGGTGATCGAGGCTCCTCCCGGAGCGGGTAAGACCACCCGCGTTCCCCCTGCTCTCCTCGATATCGTCCGGGGCCAGGTTGTGGTTCTGGAGCCCCGCCGGATCGCGGCTCGCATGGCCGCGCGACGAGTGGCGGACGAAATGGGCGAGAAACTCGGCGCAACGGTCGGTTATCAGGTTCGTTTCGACGAGGTAGCCGGACCGAGCACGCGCCTACGATTTGTCACCGAAGGGGTGCTGACCCGTCGCCTGATCCGAGATCCCACGCTGCACGGAATTGGGGCGGTGGTGCTGGATGAGTTCCACGAGCGGCACCTGGATGGCGACCTGGCCCTCGCGTTGCTCAAACGCCTGCAGAAGCGGCGGCCCGACCTGCTCATTGTGGTCATGTCGGCAACGCTCGAGACCGATCCGGTGGCGCGCTACCTCGGAGGATGCCCCGTGATCCGGTCACAGGGCAGGCTCTTTGACTTGTCCATTGCACATCTTCCTTATTCGCCCGAGCCCCTGGAGGCGCAAATGCGCACCGCCCTGGAAATCCTGCTGAACGAGGCGATCGTCGGGGACATTCTGGCCTTCCTCCCCGGCGCAGCCGAGATTCGCAGAACGATGAATGCGTGCGGGGAGCTTGCCCGGCGTGCAGGCAGGCTGGTCCTGCCCCTGCACGGAAGTCTTTCGGCTGAAGAGCAGGATCGTGCCGTGGCCCCTGCGTCGAAGCCCAAGCTCATTCTTTCCACCAATGTGGCGGAAAGTTCCATCACGATCGATGGGGTAACAGCGGTCATCGACAGTGGTCTGGCACGGTTGGCGTCCTGGTCTCCGTGGACCGGCTTTCAGACTCTGCGCGTTGGCCGCGTGAGCAAAGCTTCCGCGCAACAACGAGCAGGGCGCGCGGGCCGCACCGGTCCAGGCAGAGTCATTCGAACCTACCCATCTGAGGACTATGCGCGTCGGCCCGACCACGACACGCCCGAGATTGTGCGCGGCGATCTTTCCCAGGTGTGTCTGGCCCTGCGAGCCATGGGAATGGACCCCATCCATGACGTGGAATGGTTGGATCGACCGCCGGAAGCATCCCTGGCAACCGCTGAATCCCTTCTCGATCGATTGGGTGCTACCGGAGAGGTGGCGCGGCATTTGGCACGGTTCCCGCTGGCTCCTCGCCTGTCGCGGATTCTGTCTTCTGCGATGGAGCAGGGCATTGCGGGGGAGGGTGTTATCGCGGCAGCGGTGCTTGGGTCAGAGATCGCTTGGGAAACCAATGAGCTTTTGACTGCCATGGACCAGCGGCACGATCCCAGGCTGCAGCACCACATTTTCCAGTTGCGCCGCATGGTCGAGCGTTCCCATCCGAAGCGTGATTCCGAGGACGCCCTTCTTCGATCGGTGCTGGCGGGATATCCCGATCGTGTAGCGAAACGTCGTGCGGGCAATCAGATTCTCTTGTCTTCCGGAGGGTCGGCCGAGGTTCGAGGGGAGATGCCACCGTACCCGTTCATGGTGGCTGTGGATGCCGAAGAGCGGGCGGAGAATCCGATGCCGCTCGTCCGTATGGTGTCGCGGATCGAGCCGGAGTGGCTGCTCGATCTGTTTCCCGACCGTGTCCGCGAAGAGTCCCGTCTGAGCTGGAACCGCGGCGCTGAGAGGGTGGAAGCCGCCAGCGTCTTGTTATACGACGAACTGGTGATTCAGGAGTCTCGCGACGCGAAGCCGGACATGGTTGTGGCAGCCGAACTGCTTGCCAACAATGCCATGGAGGCGGGTATTGAGCGCTTCGTCGATCGTGATCAGCTCGATTCCTTTTTCGCGAGAGTGAAATTCGCGGGACTAAGCCAGCCGGACCTGCGCCAGGCGGTGCAGGAGCTGTGCAAAGGCATCCTGAGCTTCGCTGAACTGCAGAGCGCCGCGAAGAAGCTTATCCAAATGCTGGAGCAGGGTGTCGGTGCTCGACAGCTGCAGGAGCTTGCACCGACTTCACTGCGCCTTCCAGGCCGACGGCAGGCCCCGATTCACTATGCATCCGAAAGGACACCATGGATCGCTTCACGAATCCAGGATTTCTTTGGGATGCGTGAAACACCCCGCATTGGACGCGACCGCACCCCGCTCGTCGTCCACCTGCTCGCCCCGAACCGTCGACCTGTGCAAACCACCACCGATCTCGCCGGATTCTGGGAAAGGCTGTATCCGCAAGTCCGCCGCGAACTGATGCGAAGCTACCCACGGCACTCCTGGCCAGAGAAGCCGTGATGGCCTCTGGTTGATTGCCCGGGAAGACTCCCACGGCTGCACCCGCTGACGCAGGACGGACGCGGACCCTCCTTACTGACTGATCTTTCCCGCAACACGGTGCGCACCGCGCATGGTGATCAGGCCGGCGACCTCGCGAGTTGACAAGCCAAGAATCCGCTCAATAGACTCGCCGCCGGAGAGCCTGACGAGTCTCGCGACGGACTCAACGAGAGCGTTTTTGATTTCGAGTTGCGGGAGCCGGATATCCGGGATCCTTCGTCCTTTTCCCGTGGGCATCGATCGAGCTAAGGGGCGCGCAGGCATCAAACCCTCATGTCGAAGCATTAAGTAGCCCACACCACGTTCGCGACGAAGGACAAGGAAATGGGGAAGTTACCAGGATTACGATTCCATCCAGATCAAGGTGAACAAGCGCCTGTCGCACAACTTGAGTGCTCTGATCTCATTCACCGGATCAAAGCAGATCGACGACTATTCCATCATCTCCAACGTCGGCCATGCGGCTGGCGGGATTCAGAACATCTATGACCCTCGTGGCGAGCGTGCGGTGTCGTCCAACGACATCTCGGGCAACCTGGTCGTAAGCGGGGTTTACAGCTTGCCTTTTGGACGTGGCCAGACATGGGGCGACAACTGGAATCGGGTGGTCGATGCCTGTGGAAACGATCGTCCGCGAGATGAAGGCACCACCGGTCGAATTTGGAGTCCACGAGGCGGCCCCGGGGCGCCTTGTCCCGACATCTCGGTTCTGCTGCTGGTAGCGGAGAAATGCTGTGTGTTCCAGCCGAAAGCTGCCACTGCTTCCAGCACTATCCTGCCACCTGCGAGAGTCTTATCCTGGGGAATATAGTGCTATCCGCAGGCCTTAGCGTTTTGCGCGAACGAAAGGATTCTCGACACGAACTCCCGCGATCTTCTGCCCGGCACTTGGGCCTCGCCGAAAAGGACAACATCGTGACCGACGGCGAGCCCGCCCAAAGATCCGGCAGTCCTGCGGCTTCACTCCGGATAAATGAGCGCAGCGCCGCGCTGCTGTGCGAACGCGCTGAGCTGCTCTCGCCAGCTCTGTGCAATCTTCTGCGGATCGTCTCCTGCTGCGATCGCATCCAGCGTGGAGTGGTTCACAAGCAGCGTGCGCATCTTTTGTAACTGAAAGTGATCGGAATAGAGGCGATGCAGGGCGGAGGCAATTTCCACGCCGAGTTCGGGTGCGTTGAACCCGCTGCGATCCGTGACCAGGATGCGCACGCCGCGGCACGCCTCGCCGGCGTACGGGTAGGGCTTCTCCGGCGTGAACTCCACGGGATAGAATCGCACGCCGCGCAGACCGCGTTGGTTCAGAGCATCCGCCAGGGATTGCCCGTCGATCCATGGTGCGCCGAACAGTTCGAACGGCGTTTCCGTCCCGCGTCCGACAGAGATGTTGGTGCCTTCGACGAGGCCAAGAGCGGGGTAAAGGGTAGCTTCCTCCAGATCGCGCAGGTTCGGCGAAGGATTCACCCACGGCAGGCCCGTCTCGTCGTACCAGTCGGCGCGATGCCAACCCTGCATCGCAACAACCGTGAGCGGGACATTGAGATGGAGTTGGTTTTTGTCGAAGCGGGCCAGTTCGCCGAGCGTCATGCCATGGCGCACCGGGATGGGCATGGAGTTCACGTAGCTCTCCGTACCGTCGTCTGAGACAGGGCCCTGCACCTGCTGGCCGCCGATGGGGTTGGGCCGATCGAGCACCACGATCTCGGTGCCGATGGGTGCTGCCGCCTCCAGAAAATAGCGTACGACCGCTTCGTAGGTATAGAATCGCACGCCGGCATCCTGCAGATCGATCACGACCGCATCCAGCTTGCGCAGCTGCTCCGCGGAGGGACGCCGATCCGCATCTTTCGCGCCATAGAGGCTGACCACCGGAAGTCCCGATGCCTGATCCACAGAGTTGGGCACACCGGGACGGTCGTAAGAGCCGTTGATGCCATGCTCCGGACTGAACAGGGTCGTTAGCCTGAGGCCGGGAACGGCGGCCTCGGCGTCGTGCTGCAAGACATCGATGGTGCGTCTTCCGTGCGCATCGACGCCGGTTGGATTCGTCATCAGACCCAGGCGCAGGTGCCCGCCGTGTTTCTGCGCCAGCGCAGCGAGTTCTGCGAAGTGATCCTGTTCCAGCACATCGATGCCGGTTGCGACGTGATCCTGATGCGGCGGAGCCACTGCAGGTTGCGCCGCACTCACACCGCCGGCCGGAGCTTTCTCCTGCTCGATGCCGATCTCCTGCGGGGTTGGCAGCGTGTGGCTCTGTTGCCACTGCGATCGCGCCGCGGCGATTCTTCTTCCGCGCTCAACCCACAGGCGCGCTGCATCGTCGAAGCGCGATGTCACGTTGTTCAGCCAGAAGGGGCGATTCTCCGCCAGCCAGACCTCGCTGTAGCGCACGCCCAGATAGTTGTAGCCGTCGCGCAGATCCTCGCAGAGCCCGTTCACGCCCGCGAGATCCCACAGATCGCGCGATGTATGCATGGCGATGTCGTGATCCTTCTGCCCGTTATAGAGGCGCAGATAGGAATCGGCGATCTGATCCGCAAGCTGAAATTTCAGGGCAAGGAAGTCAATCCGCCGCGCGCCCAGGTCCATGGCGTCCAGCGCCGCAGCATTTCGCAGATTGCCTTTGCTTCGAGCCTGCGCCAACAAGGTGAGCGCGCGCTCTGCGTCCAGACGCACATCCGCAAGAACCGGCCGGATCTTCGCATCGACTTTCTGTCCCTGTGTGCTCCACGGATCGGCCCAGAACCAGGCATCGCGAGCATCGTCGAGCCCTGCACTCGCCAGGGCCTGGTGTGCCGCCATGAGCGCCGTCTGTGCCTGGTTCACCGCATCGCTTTCGTCGCCATGAAACACCGGGCCAAAATCCTGCTGGAACCGCGCGATGTCGCTTGTGCCGGACTGCCACGATGCGGCGGCGCCATAGAGAATGGCATACCAATCCTCGGCGAAGAGCCCCTCGCCGTCGTCATCCCACACCGTGTTCAGCATTCCGGTGCTGCCCGCCTTCTGTCCGTCGGCGACGAAGCCCTGGATGTTGTGGAGTGCGATGTCGAAGTTCGGCCAGACGCGATTCCAGTCATTCACGCCCGGCGCGACCCAGGTCTCCATTCCGGCATGCGTGTAGGGATCGAGCCACTTGCCGAAACCCTGCGGTTCCGCTTCATAGTGCCAGGCAACCGCGATCATGTCGTGGGGAAGGTTGGCAATCTGATCGGGACTGTTCATCGCGATGTCGCCCCAGAAGAGCAGCCGCCGGTGCAGCGGTTCGAGGGCCTGATGAATCCGCGACAGCAGCCCCACATACACAGCACCCAGGCCTTTCTCCCTGACCTCGGCAGCGGTCTGTCCCTGTCCCAGCTGAAACGTCTCATCGGCGCCGATATGCAGAAACGGGCTCGGATAAATTTCTGCCAGTTCATCGAACCACTGCGTGATCAGCCTCAGGGATCCGGGCTGTCCCGGCGCGAGCACGGCGCCGCGGGGAATTTCGGCCAGCGGCGCGTACTGCTGCCACAGCAGAACCTTGTGCAGATGTCCGAAAGCTTCCTGCTCGGGAACGATGGTGATGTGATAGGGCTTCGCATATTCCACCAGCGCTCTGGCATCCGTCGCGGATATCGAGCCGCCCGGAAGCGCCGGCAGCGGATTCGACTGGTACTGCATCGTGTTTTCGAAATACGGCGAGTACAGGTTCAGCTTGTACTCGGCGAACATGCGGATCTGCTGCTCCTGATAGGCCAGCGTGGGCACCGGTCCGCGCGACAGATCGTCCTGGACGCCGCGCCAGCGCATGGCAGGCCAGTCCCGAATGGCGGCGCCCGCGAAGATCGGCCCCTCGCCTCCCCGGCGCTCCAGTTGCACGAGTGTTTGCGTCCCGTAGAACACTCCCGCAGCGGTATGCCCAACCACGAAGACCTCATGCGGCCCGGTGATGAGCGCGTAGCCCTCCGGCTGCATGGCCGGATCGAAGGACATTTTCTCGCGATGCAGCACGCGCCGCGCGGCAAAGGTGTCGTCCCGCAGCAGCCAGATGCGCACAGCGGAATCGGTGGCCGCCGTTTTTACGCCGCGCTGCCTGAGCGCCTCGGCCAGGGTCTTCCCGGCGAATCGATCGTCAGCATCATTCCCCGGCACAAGAATGCGGACGCCGTGGGAGAGAGAAAGATCGTGGCGCGATGTGAACTCCCGCGGCTGCGGGATCAGCGGTGGCCGTGTCGCGGCGGTCTGAGCCCCGGCAACCATGAAGGAAAATGAGGACAAACCCAGGGTCAGAACAAGAGCTATCGATGAGCGCTTCACCGCTCGATTCTCACACATGATGTAACCTCATATCCCGACAAAAGAATCATCGGCAACAGCCGTCGCGGAACCTGGCAGTCGCCTGGCGTCATGAAAAAGGCCGGGATGTTTTCGCATCCCGGCCCAGGCTTGCAGGGAGCGAGGCTAGAAGTCCAGCTTGCCGCCCAGTTGAATGATGCGCGGGTCGCGATAGCTCGTTACCTGGCCGTAAAGGCTGCTGGTGTTCGCTGTCGTCACGCCGCTGTAGTTCGTGTGGTTGAAGGTGTTGAAGGTTTCGCCGCGGAACTGGAACGTGACCCTCCCGCCAAGGTTGATGTTCTTGTAGAGCGCCAGATCCCAGCGCTGCCATCCGGGCCCGCGCACGGAACCGCGGTGCTCGGTGCCAGGCACGGTCGCACTGGTAGCCGTCGCAAACGCGTTCTTGTTGAACCAGTTGGTGCGGGTGTGGATGCCGCTTCCGACGTTCGGATCCCCCGTCTGGTTCGGACGAGCGCCGGCAGCGCTGGCCGAATCCAGAAGGCCAAGACCGGCAGGATCGGCGCTGGTGGTCACGGTCAGCGGAAGGCCGCCATTCATGTAGACGAGGCCGCCGAGTTGCCATCCGCCCAGCACATGTCCGACAGCACCCTGTTGCGTGCGGAAGAAGGGCAGCGCGTAGACGAAATCGGCGTTGAACATGTTGCGGATGTCGTACTGCGCCGGGCCGTATTCACCTGCGATGTTGTAGAGGTTCTGCACGGCCGTGCTGCGATCCGTCTGGTTATTGGTCATCGCCTTCGACCAGGTGTAGTTCGCATCCACCAGGGAGCCATCGCGGAAGCGCTTCTGAATTGCCGCCTGCAGCGAGTGATAGTTTGAATTGAACCAGGGCTCGATTGCATTGATGGCGTCGTAACCCAGATAAGGACGAATCCGGTTAAGCAGCGTGGTGTTCGACCGGGTGATAGCGGGTACTCCGAGGGTTTGCCAGGTACCGGGACGCGGCTGGTTCATATCCACTTCGCCCAGCAAGTGCGTGCCCATCGAACCCACGTAACCCAGATCCATGATCACGTCCGGAGCCAGTTGTTGCTGCAGATCGAGGCTGAACTGCTGTCCGTACGGCAGCGATGACTGATACTGGGTTGCATGCAGCGCCGGGGGCACCGTGCTCACATTCACCGTGCCGGACAGCGGGTTCCCCAGACTGCCGGCATTGATCGAGATGCTGTGCACGTAAGGCGGGTTCTGGAAGATGTTCTGCTCGATATCGCCGACCAGGGACGAATCGAACGCGATTCCGTAACCTCCGCGCAGCGCCGTCTTGCCATTGCCAAAGATGTCCCAGGCAAATCCGAGCCGAGGCGCGAAGGCTGTATTTTCCTGGGGGGCCGGATGGTCCCCAAAAACAGCGCGGGACGTTCCTGTTCCCGCCACCACGATGCCGTTCAACGGATCGTAGACTCCGGACGGGGATGCACCTCCCGCGCAGGGGGCGACCGAGCAGATGTGGCCGTTGCTGTCGATTGTGGGCGCTGCGGAAGCCGAGTAGATCAGCGGATCGAAGTTGGTCAACAGCTTGTGCTTGTCAATCGGCTGCTGGAAGTAGGAGTAGCGGACGCCGGCATTGATGGTCAGCCGCGGTGTCGCCTTCCAGTCATCCTGCACATAAGCTTCCCACTGCTGCATGCGGATATCTGGTGTGATGTCCATCGAAGCCTGCGAGAAAGACGCCTGCTGGCCGAGCAGGAACCAGGCCCATGACTGGTAGTAGGAACTGGTTCCCGTGGGCACGCCGGTGTTCGTGAAGCCGAAGCTGCCGGCGTTGCTGCCTGCCGCGTTCTCGGACTTCTGATAGTAGTGATAGGTCGCACCGGCGCGCAGGGAATGGTTGCCGAGAATATACGTCACGTTCGCATACGGATTGCGATCGCGGTTGTAGTCGCGATAGGGGCCGTAGCTGCTCAGCGAGGTTCCTCCCGTGAAGGTGAGGCTCGGAATGCGTCCCAGCGTGGACACATACGGGAGCGTCGGCTTTACGTCAGGAGACTGCGCCGAATCGAGATAGCCTGTCGGATTCGAGAGAATCGCGCCGTAGGAGTACGCAAATCCTCCATCCAGAAGGAATTTCGGAGAGAAGGTATAGAGGAAGTGGCCAAGGTAGTTCCGGCCCGGCGCGTTGGTGCTGGTCACGCCGACCCCGGGGAAACCAGCTCCCTGGAAGAGGCCACCCGGCTCGATCGTGGGGATCGAGTCGTCCACGACGCGGACAAAGACGCTCAACTTGCTCCCAAAGTTCTGGTCGAGGCGGCCGATCTCCTGCGTTTCGTTATAGAGATTGCGTTCGGTCGTGTTCAGTGTGATGGGGGTGCCGGTGCTGTCGTTGATGTTGCCGGCAGGAATCTTGCTGAAGACATCCTTGATGTACGCCTGGGCCGTTGGATCGATGTTGCTGATCTGCGTCGACGTCTGCGTGCACTTGCCATTCGCGTCCACGGCAACGCAGACAGGAACAGGGAAGGTTCCCGCGCGCATCGCGGCGGTGGGATCGCCCGTCAGAATCAGGCTGCTGTAGGTGACCACGCGGCGGAATTCCTGCGAGAAGAAGAAGAAGGTTTTGTTGCGGCCGTCATAGAGCTTCCCCAGCCAGACCGGACCGCCGATCGTGTAGCCATAATTGTTGTAGTGCAGCGGCGGACGCTTCAGACCGCTCAGATTGTTGGAGAAACTGTTGGCCGCGTCGTAATCGCCGCGATTGAATTCGTGCAGATCGCCGTGCAGCTGATTGGTTCCGCTCTTGGTGACCAGGTTGATCTGCCCGCTGGCGCTGCGTCCGAACTCCGCGCTGTAGGTGTTGCGGATGGTCTTGAACTCCGCAATCGCATCGATGCTCGGATAGATGAGCAGAGTGTAGTTGGAACCGCGGTCCACATTGTCCGCTCCATCCACCGTCCAGGTGTTTGCGCTGCTGCGCTGGCCGTTGATGGAGAATGCAACCGTGTTGGTCTGGCCTGAAGGATTCGAGAGCCCGATATAGAGCTGGTCCCCGCCCCCATAAGCGACGCCGGGCTGCAGGCCGACCATCTGCTCGTAATTGCGATTGTTCAGCGGCAGGCCCACCATCTGCGCACCGTTGATCAGCGTGCTGTTGCTGGCCGACAGCGTGTTCACCTGAACATCGCTGGCCGATACGGTTACCGTTTCCGTGCTGCTGCCGACCTGCAGAGTGAGGTTCACGGCCAGCGTGTCGCCGACGTTCAGATGAACATCGAGCAGGGTGGCAGACTTGAATCCCTGGTTCGTCGCGGTCACCGAGTAGATGCCCGGCTGCAGCTGCGGAGCCGAGTAGTTTCCGCTCGCATCCGTCCGGATGGAGCGCGCCTCGACGTTATGAACCGTGTCCTGAATTTTGACTGCAGCCCCGGCAATCGCGGCGCCGCTGCTGTCGCGCACCGAACCGCTGATGGTGCCGGTGATCGCCTGAGCGAATGCGTGGCCTGCCCAGCCCAGCACTCCGGCGGTAAGAAACAACACAAGCATGCGTGATATGGATCGCTCCATCGTGGGTACCCTCCCGGAAATTGAGCAATTGCTGTTGTATGCACGCGGCATCCTTTGTGTGACGCCGTCCGCTAAGGTCGAACTCAACCGCTGTCCCTCACCTGGAACTGCGGTCACTTCCGCCATAATTTGCCCGGATCAGAGCCAAAGAACGGATCCGGAGACGTTCAGGCGAACTTCGCCTGCATTGCAAGCCGTACATTGTTTGCTAATCGTGCTGTCATGAATGAACTGACGAGGTTAGCATCTTGACGGGGAGGGGTCAACGAAATCGTGACGGCTTGTCACCCTGCTTCATAACTCTGGACGCAACCCCCGCACCCAGGCTCTTGATCGTGTCCCAGCATGCTTTTGAGGGGGGATCCCGTCGTATTCTTTAGCAGATGAATATATACAGTTGAACTGTACAGGCAAACTGTATATATGGCATAATGAACGAGTGAGTCATCGAGACCGCCATTCACCGGACGAACCGGCTTCGCTCCTCGCGGCCGAAGTGCGCACAGCCTTCCGCAGGCTCAAGCAGAGACTGCGCGAGCATGGGGGGCACAGCGATCTCACGCCCGCGCAGACCTCTGTCGTTCTGCGCCTCGAGCAGGATGGTCCGGCCACCGTTTCCAGCCTGGCGCGAACCGAAGGCATGCGACCCCAGTCCATGAGCGCAGTTGTGGCTCCTCTGCAGGAGCTGGGTTTGGTGCGGGGAAGGCCCGACCCGAAGGACTTACGGCAAACGCTCATGTCGCTCACACCCAAATGCGCCAGGTTGCTTGCGGAGGGCAGGGCTGCGAGACAGGACTGGCTCACCCTGCGCATCTCGCACAAGCTCTCCGCCCAGGAGCAGGAGAAGCTTCGGACGGCACTCTCACTTCTTACACGGCTTGTGGAGGACTGACGGATGCATTGGCTTTGGCTGGTGTCCTACTTCTTTGGCGGCATGTTTGCGGCGAACGCCATTCCGCATTGGGTATCGGGCATGATGGGACGCGCCTTTCAGACACCCTTCGCAAAGCCGCCCGGCCAGGGGCTGTCCTCATCGACCATCAATGTTGTCTGGGGATTCTGCAATGCCGCGGCGGCGTACCTGCTCGTTGTGCAGGTTGGCTTTTTCCAGCCGCGGAATGCGGGCCATATGGTTGCGTTTGGCCTCGGTGCGCTGCTCATCGGTATTTTTTCGGCTCGCCATTTCGGTGAGTTCCACGGGGGGAACGCGGCTTCGCGAACATGAAGAGCTCGCTGTCCGGCACCTTTCGCTCGCTGAGAAGCTTCAATTTCCGCTTATGGACAGCAGGAGCCCTGATCTCCAACGTGGGCACCTGGATGCAGCGCGTCGCACAGGACTGGCTGGTCCTGACGCAATTGACTCACCATGACGCCTCGGCGCTGGGCATTGTGAGCGGCCTGCAGTTTGCGCCGCAACTCCTGCTCCTGCCGTGGACGGGATCGGCCGCGGACCGTCTCAATCAGCGCAGGCTGCTGCTGTTTACCCAGGCCACGATGGGAGTGCTGTCGCTGCTGCTGGGAGTTCTGACGATCGCGGGAGCGATTCGCCTCTGGCACGTCTATCTCTTTGCCTTTCTCTCCGGCTCGGCTGCCGCGCTGGATGCCCCGGTGCGACAGACCTTCGTGGCTGAGATGGTCGGCGACCCGGATCTTCCCAACGCGGTCGCCCTGAACTCGACATCGTTCAATGCCGCCCAGATGATCGGGCCTGCAGTTGCCGGATTGCTGATTGCAAAGGCGGGCATCGGCTGGGCATTTCTTGTCAATGGGCTTTCGTTCGCGGCCGTGTTGCTCTCCATGTCGTTCTTTCGGCTCTCGGAACTTCGGACGAGTGCGCGGGCGCACAGCACCCATTCCGGCTTCCGGGAAGGACTTCGCTATACGTGGAGCCGAGCCGACCTGAGGGCGATCCTTATCATGCTGTTTATGATCGGAACCTTTGCGCTGAATTATCCGATCTTCATCGCGACCATGGCTGTGAAGGTCTTCCACTCCGGCTCGAGCGCATTCGGGCTGCTCTCCTCCATCATGGCTGTCGGTTCCGTCTTCGGAGGTTTGCTTGCGGCAGGTCGGACCCGGCCAGGCATGGGGTTTCTGATGCTGGGTGCCGGCGCGCTCGGAGTGGGCTGGACGCTGGCCGCGCTCGCGCCCGGGTACTGGCCGTTTGCGGCCGCTCTCGCGTTCTCCGGAGCAGCTTCTTTGACCGTGACCAATGGCACGAACAGCATCATGCAACTCTCGACCGAACCCACGATGCGCGGCAGAGTCATGGCGCTTCGGGTCGGCATCGCCCTCGGTGGAATGACCGTCGGCGCCCCGATCCTGGGCTGGGTTGCCGACCGCTTCGGCCCCAGGTGGTCGCTCGGCATGGGAGCTGCAGCCAGTTGTGCCGCCGCCCTGGTTGCACTCCGCCTGCTGGTTCGACAAAGATCCTGCAGGATGAGCGAACTGTAGCTGCCTTCAGTGCGCTGCGCGAGACAGCTATTCCTGCCAGCCCAGAGTGTTTGCCTGCTCCAAATTCAGATGGAGTAAATACAGAAAACCCTCCGGGCTCTCGATGTAGCTGAGCACGTGGCGAACATCGGACCCGGACGGGAGCAGGGGATTGATGGCCTCAATCAGATCGCACTCATCCTCAAAGAGACGTTCCTGGGGCCTGGTGCGACGGCGGCTTCGCGGCGTCCAAGGTTGAATGCGCAGAACGTAGCGGCGCTCCCCGGGGTTCTCGCCCGGCGCACAGAGCAAGTGGATAAGATACCGGCGAGTACCGGATGGCGGGTGGGACCTGCGCCCCGCCATCTTCATGGACGAACCTCACAGCGACGTACCGCGGCGGTCGCACGCGCAAGCACCAGGCGGTTATACCGCTGCGCAACAACGCAGGGCAGGTTGGCGGCCAGCGCGTAGACAGTCATCACGCAGCACGCCCACGGAGGATTCCAGAAAAAGAAGACCGGCGCGCAGCAGAGCATGCACCAGTGCGCCACTTCGGCCCGCCGGGTTTCCAGCAAAAAGCGAGTCAGGTACACCCGATCCCGGCTGCGGAGTTCCTTCTTTGCGAAACCTCCCAGCCACGGAGCGCCGTCGGGCAGCAGCGCCTTCCATCTTCGAATCGCAAAGCGGTCGCGATAGAAGCAGCCATCCCGTTCCCATCGGCGCGGAGCTGTCAGCCAGCTGTCCTCCGCAAACCATGGCGAGGGGAGCCGAAGGAACACGCTGGAGACCGACAGATGAATCGCCGGCCAGCCCAGCAGGTTCGCCGCCCAGACCAGTCCGCTCATACGGCACGTCCTCGCCACGAGCTGGCGCGGCCCCGGGCCCGTCGCGCCGCAGAGACAGCGAAGACGCCGCAGAAATAGGCAAGAGGCACCGGATACAGCAGACAGGTGAGCGGGTGGAAGCTGCCGACGCGGCGGCTGAGCCACGCCAGCTGCGCGGCCAGCAGCAGATAGACAAGCAGCAGCCCAATCCGGCCGTAGTCGAAGGGGACGAGCAGAAGCGACACTGTCGACCACAACGCGGAGATCCAGACGATCGAGCAGGCAACCACGAGGCTCTCGGAGTGCGCAGCGCCCAGCGCGAACCCCTTCGCCCAGCTCTCGCGCATCTGATTCGAGCCATCCGGAAACATGCGCATGTGCAGAGTCCCCGCTCCCGCGAGACAGACCAGCCGCGCTCCAGCGTTGCGGAAGCGATCGGCGAGCACGAAGTTCTCGAGTACGAGGCCCCGGACCGCGGCGTGTCCTCCTGAGGCGACATACATCTCCCGGGTAAGGAGGAGCGATTGCCCGAACAGCCGCGGTCGAGCGGGGATGGCAAAACCGGCCGAAGCCATGAGCAGATTGAAGAAGAGCGAGAGCTGCTCATATCCGGCCTTCATCGCATGCCACGGCAGCAGCGACAGCACGACCGTCGGATCCCGCATGCGCTCCCACATGGCGATGAGCCGGTTCAGGCCGCCGGAAACGAACCATGTGTCCGCATCGAGGAAGAGAAGCAGATCGCCCCTCGTCTGCTCCGTACCCTGATGACACGCCCAGGTCTTGCCATTCCAGCCCTGTGGCAGCGGTGCAGAATGCAGTACGGTTGCCCCAAAACCTGAGGCGATTGCCGCTGTATTGTCGGAGGATCCGTCGTCCACCACCACAACCTCCGCCGGCCGCAGGGCAGAGGAGCCGATCGAGGCGAGAAGCCGCGGCAGATTCCTCTCCTCATTGCGTGCGGGGATGATGATCGAGAGAGATGGAATCGCAAACGGCAGCGCGGGCGGACAGGTCCGCATCCGTCCAATCAGCAGGAAGCCGGCGACGATCCCGACCGAACACAGGAGTGGCGCGATCATGCTTCACCCGAGGAGACCTGTTTCAGAATCATCCGCGCGACATGCTGGCCGCTGAGCGTGACCATGGGCATGCCCGCGCCCGGGTTTACGCTCCCGCCGACGAAAAACAAATTGCGGAAGTGGGAGCTTTGCTTCGGCGCCTTGAAAGCGAAGTTTTTCCGCCGATCGCACACCACGCCGTAAATCGATCCGCGATTCGAAGCATAGCGGGCCTCGATGTCATAGGGCGTCCAGAAATCCTCAACGACGATATGCCGCCGAAGATCGGTGAGGCCCATCCGTTCAAGCTTGTCGAGACACAATTTCTTCAGGGCCAGATAGTCCGCGCGGGAATACGAATGCCGGTCGTTCAGGTGCGGGATGTGCGGAAGGATCTTGATGTTATCGCACCCCGGCGGCGCCTGCGATGGATCGCTGCGGGTGGGCGCCACCAGATAGATGGTTGGGTCGTCGGGAAGCTTCCCTTCGCGGAACACCCGCCGAAAATGCGCGTGCGGGTCGCGCGAGTAAAAGAAGTTGTGATGCGCGAGCTGCGGATAAATGCGATCCAGGCCAAGATGCACAACAATCCCGGAGCAGGAAGGCTCGTAGCGGCGCAGCTTTTTCATCACGGAGGGCGGCGACTGAAGCAACCGCTGCATGGCGGGGATAACTTCCATGTTGGACACGACGAAGTCCGCAGCAACTTTACGAAGCTCGCCCTCGGCATCGCGCACCGTCAGACCGGTGACGGTCTTGCCCCTCCTCTCCACGCCCACGACTTCGTGCCCCAGACAGAGCGACACGCCCGTCTCCTCTAAACGCTTCCTGAAGGCGCGCGCCAGTTGGTAGAGCCCGCCGGAAACATACCAAAGTCCAAACTCCAGCTGGATGTTTGGCATCAGGTTCATGAAGCCGGGTGAGTCAAGAGCGCTCGAACCCACATACTTAATGAAATATTCGAAGATATCGCGCAGGTACGGATTGCTCACGCGTCGACGAACACTGTCCGACATCGAGTGGAGATAGTCCAGATCGCGGGCTTCGCGCCAGCCGTAAAAGCGCAGGAACTGCAGGAACGTATCCAGTCCCTGGCGCAGATAGCCGCGCTCCAGGATGGCGTACTGGCGGTGGCTGTACTCCACGAACTGACGGTATTCCTCGAACGCATCCGGTCCGAAGCGCGCCAGTTCTGCGCGCATCCTCTCGGTGTTCTCCCACAGATCGACGACCGTCCCGTCTTCGAAGAAGTTGCGCCACTGCGGATCGACACGCTTCAGAGTGATGTAGTCCTCAAGCCTCCTGCCATCCCCGTCGAAAAGCGGCCGGAAGATCTGGGGGAGGGTGAAGATCGAGGGTCCCAGATCGAAGTTGAATCCCTGCGTCTGGAGAAGGTTGAGTTTGCCGCCGACCTGGGAATTTTTCTCGAAAATTGTGACCTGAAAACCGCTGCGTGCCAGCAGAATGGCAGCAGACATCCCGCCCAGCCCGGCTCCGATCACCGCGACGTGCTTTCCGTTCGTAACTGTCATATTCCGTGCACGACCTTGATCTCGATGGTTTGCGCCCGGTCGTCGACGCGAAATGAGCACTCGTCAAAATGCGGGGGCCCGTAGCGCGCGCGTGGATTTCCAGAGACGCCGACCGGTTCCCGCGGAATCCCGAGAAAGTTGTGGTCGAGCTTGTGATTACCGTTCAGGTCTTCATACACGCTGACGGCATACGTTCCGGGAGGCAGTTCAGCCTCGACCGTCATCTGCTGTGCGCCGCCGGGGATTGGCAAAAATCCGTGCCGAAGAGACTTGCCAGGGTCACCCGGGAATCCGGCCGGTGCGGCAAAGATGAGGTAAGCGAGTTCGCCGTGCGCCTGGTGGGTGAGGTGCACCCGAATGGTGAGCTGCGTCTCCGCGTGCGCCTGCGTCGCCCTGGCGGTGGCGGGCAAAAGGCTCACAAGGAGAATCGGTATGAGGCGGCTCAGGCGTCCAACCAGTCCGCCGGCGCCGTGGCGAATCCGCAGGAGTCTGGCAAGCTGGCGCGCCGTTCGATCGCGGAGGGGAAACCAGTGAAGCTCCCGCGCCCGGCGATGGCCCGCGAGCATCACCGACTTCACGCGCGTGAAGCTGCGCAAACCTTCCTCGCCACGATAACGCCCATAGCCGCTGCTGCGATTGCCGCCGAATGCCGCCCATGGGTTGCCGACGTTCCGGATCACGTCGTTGATGGAGCAGCTGCCGCCGGAGAGCTGCGCGGCCACGCGCCGTGCTCGCGACCGGTCACGCGTCCACACGCTGCTGCCCAGAGCGAAGGCGCTCGCATTCGCCAGAGCCACGGCTTCGCCTTCGTCGCGGAAGGGCGCAATACACAGGACCGGTCCAAACGTCTCCTCGGTCAGGATCAGCGCATCGGCGGGAACATTCGCCAGCAGCGTCGGCCTTTCTCCTGCGATGCTGCTGTCCGGTGGCCACAGCATCGACGCGCCGCGAGCCAGTGCCTCCTGGATTTGTACGCGCAGCATCGGTTGCGACCCGGCAGACAGAGGACGAAGGTCGGCTTCCTCGCCCTCGTCCACGCGGAGCCGCGCCAGGCGATCGGTCAGCCGCATCACAAATTCGGTGTAAATCGGTGCTTCCACATAAACACGCCGAATGCCCACGCAAACCCGTCCCGTGTTGCTGAACGCGCCGTAGGTTACGCCTTCCACCGCGCGATCCAGCGGACAATCGGCGAAGACCAAAGCCGGATCCTTGCCCCCCAGTTCAAACACACCGGGAATCATCTGCTGCGCCGCTCGCTCTGCAACCTGCCGTCCGTTGCGGCTGCTGCCTGTAAAGAAAATGAAATCGGGCCCGGCATCGACCAGAGAAGCCGCTGCCTCTGGTGCCTCGTCCACTATCTGAATCAGATCGCGCGGAAAGCCGGCAGTCACGCACAACGCTTCAATCATCGCCGCGGTCGCGGGCGTGTGTTCCGAGCACTTCAGAATCACGGCATTGCCGGCGACGAGAGCGGTTGTGGCGGGAATCAGTGAGAGCTGAAGCGGGTAGTTTGCGGGGCCGAAGATCAGCACAACGCCATGCGGCTCTCGGTATTCTTCGAATCGCGTGCCGGCATAGAAGATCCGCGATCGGCGAATCGTGCGCGGCCGCAGCACCCGGGCGGCCTGCATCTGGCAGAAGCGCAGATGTTCAAGGCTGACCAGGACATCGCCCGCGAGTGCGTCGAGCAGCGGCTTCGCCGTCTCGCGTGCAATCACCTCCGCAATTGCATGGCACCGCCGCGCAAGTTCGCGGCGCAGCGCCGCAAGCGCGCGGCATCGCCCATCAACAGGAAGCGCCGCCCATGCAGGCTGCGCCGCTCGCGCTCGTGCGAGCATCTCTTCTGCGCCGGCCGGGGTCAAGCGAGCGCTACCTCCAGCGGCTTCGCCACCGGATACTTCATCTCGTATTTTTCGCAGATCAGATTGGCGGAGATGCGCGCCGACTCGAAGATTGTGGGCAGCCCGCTGCCCGGATGCGTCCCGCCGCCCACCAGATAGCAGTTCGAGAACGGCTCAAACTCGTTATGCGGACGCAGGTACAGCATCTGGTTCCAGCTGTGAGCCATGTTGAAGGTGGCCCCCAGAAAGACAGAGTGTCTCTTCTCCCAGTCTTCGGGCGTGATGATCAGCTCCTGCTGGATATGTGGCTGGACATCGCCAAACGCCGTGCGCTCCTGCAGCGTGCGAAGAACTGACTCGCGCAGGGTCTGCTTCTGCTCCTCCCAATCGATGCCGCTGGTGTTGTTGGCCACCGGAACAAGGATGTACAGGGCAGAGTGGCCGGCCGGCGCGCCCGATGGGTCGTTCCTGCCCGCATTGCGGATGTAGAGAGAGATGTCCTCGAAGGCAGCCTGCCCGCGGGTAATGGCTTCGATATTCCTCCGGTAGTCGCGCGCGAAGACGATCGTATGGTGCTCGGTATCGAACGTGCGATCGAGCCCGAGATACATCATGAACGTCGAGCAGGAGAACCTGCGCTTGCGCAGCTTCGACGGTCTGTAGCGCCCCAGGGTTTGCGGTTCGAAAAACATGCTCATTGCGTGACCGAAATCGGCATTGAGGATGACCTCGTCGCAAGCGACCTTTTCGCCGCTCGCCAGTTCCACGCCGCAGGCCCGCCGCCCGTCGAGAAGCACCCGCGAGACCGGAGACGAGGTATGAATCTCCGCACCCTCTTCGCGTGCCACCTGCGCAAAGGCGTCGCTGATGCGGCAAAGCCCGCCCATCACGTGATACACGCCGTGCGCGTGCTCGGTGTAGGGAATCATCGTGAACAGCCCCGGACAATCCCACGGCGACATGCCCAGATACTTGGACTGGAAGGTGAACGCCAGCCTCAGCTCTTCCGATCGGAAGTAGCTGGCGAGAACGCTGTGCAGCGAACGTCCTGCGGCGATGTGCGGAACTGCAGCGAGCAGCGTGGGACTGATCATGCTCGCCAGCGATCCATAGGGTTTCTGCAGGCAGGGATAGAGCTTCTTAAAGCGCAGGCTTTCGCGTTCGAGAAACCGGTCGAGGCTCGCGCCCTCGCCAGGAAAATGCTTTTCGATCTCGGCCTTCATCGCCGCGGGCTGCGAACGCGCCAGCAGCGTCTTGTCCGCAAAGTTGAGCGCGTACATCGGGTCGAGCGAACGAACCTGCAGATAGTCACTCGATCGCCGGCCGCCTTCGGCAAACAGCTCATCGAGCAGAAATTTCATCATCAGAAAAGTCGGACCAAGATCGAAGCGATAAGCGCCGAGCCGCACCTCCGCGTTCCGCCCGCCAATGACATCCTGTTTCTCGAATACCTGTACGCGAAATCCTCGCTGCGCCAGCAGCATGGCAGCCGCCAGGCCGCCCGGACCCGCTCCCACAATCACGATGTGCTTCTTCTGACCACGTCGATAGACGCGCATGAATCCACGCTAGCGGCGAAGCGCGCATCGCGGGAGCAGCGGCAGGGCAGGAAAGATGATTTCTTAATCTGCGCGCAACCGCCGGGCGATTTATTGCACGTCAGTAAAGTAAGGCGTTTGCGGCAGGGAAGCGGCCCTCTCCGGCCCGCCCCATCTGAAGCAGGGAATCTATTTCGTTTCGCCCGTCGTGACCACAACGGCGGTGCACGCGCCTTTCCTGAGGCTGCGATAGGTATGCTTCTGCATCGCGTCGAAATACACCGCATCTCCAGGGCCCAGCCGGAACTTGTCGACCCCGATGCTCATCTCCAGCTCCCCCTCGATCAGGTAGAGCAGTTCCACTCCGCGATGGAAATGCGGCTGGATCTCTTCTGCGGGCAGCGGGTGAAAGTGCGCCAGGTAGCCGTTCAGTTTCCGCTCGTGCGCCCGAAAGTCCAGCGTCTCGAAGTGCCATGGAGCCGAACCCAGCTTCGGATCGGAAGGGAACTGCCTGCGCTCATCGCGTCGAGAGATCGCCACAATGTGCCGCTTGCGTGGATCGGTAAAGAAATAGTCAAGTCCAACATTGAAGACCAGAGCAATGCGGGTCAGCGTCGGCAGGGTCGGCACCAGTCGTCCGTTTTCCAGCCGCGAGAGCATCGCGGCCGAGAACCCGGTGTGCTCCGCCAGCTGCGCCAGGCCCATGCTCCGGCGCAGGCGAAGCATGCGCAGCTTTTCCGCGATTGCATAAGGCCGAAGCGATTCCTCAACCACACCGCGATCGGTGAGAGTGCGAGCCGATTTCTGTGCTTTCATATCCAATGCCGTCCAGTTGATCCGTAAGCAAATCAGATGACCAGCATCTCCCGGGCGCTGCCGGAAGGTTCAGTATCGTTACAGGATTCGCGCATGCGGCGGTTTCCAGTCTTCAGGGCGACAGCTGGATCCAGAGCTCCCAGCCGAAAGATTCAACATTGCCCCAACTCCGGATTGTAGCGGGGCAGCGTTCTATATCGCCCAGGCTGTGCCCGGGATGTACCAGCGGCTCGGATCGCGGGGCCCACCTGCTCGCCAGACAAGGCAGAGACAGAGGCGCGTCGTCCTCAGTTCAACTGCAGAGATCAGCAGACCGCCCCAAGGCGCTCCAGAATTCCCGCCGCGATGCGGTTCAAAGGCAGCACCTTGTCCGCTGCACCCAGCCGGATGGCCTCCTTCGGCATGCCGAAGACCACTGAAGTGGCTTCGTCCTGGGCGATCGTGTAGCTCTCCGCTTCTTTCATGCGGAGCATGCCCTGAGCCCCATCGTTGCCCATGCCCGTCAGCAGGACACCGAGAGCATTGCGCCCGAGCTGCTGCGCGCAGGAGTTGAACAGAACATCGACCGATGGCAGGTGCCGGTTCACGCGCTCCCCCCGATAGACGCGCACCGCATACTCGGCGCCGCGCCGCACCACCGCCATCTGGTGGCCACCGGGCGCCAGCAGCGCGTGCCCCGGAAGGATGCGATCGCCGTCGCGTGCTTCCTGTACGTGGATGCGGCACATGCCGTCGAGCCGCTTCGCGAAGGCTCCCGTAAAGGCTTCCGGCATATGCTGCACCATGACGATGCCGGGAAAATCCGCCGGCAGCGGGGTGAGCAGCTCCTTCAGCGCCTCCGTTCCACCCGTCGATGCACCGATCGCGACCACCTTGTGCGTCGCCGAGAACGACATCGGCCGCTCTGCCAGCTCGGTCGAAGCGGAAGCCGACGGCGCCGGACTGCTGCGAATCCGGGCCCGCGCCGCTGCCTTCACCTTGGCTACAATCTCTTCGGCCTGCTCGATCGTGCCGCTCGAGACATCCAGCTTGGGTTTTGCCACGTAATCGACCGCGCCGAGGCTCAGGGCGCGCAGCGTGGTATCCGCCCCCTTTTCTGTGAGCGAGGAGATCATGACGACCGGCATCGGATGGCCCCGCATCAGCTTTTCGAGAAACGTGAGCCCATCCATGCGCGGCATTTCGATATCCAGCGTGAGCACGTCGGGACGCAGCGCCTTGATCTTGTCGCGCGCCACAAAAGGATCGGCCGCCGCCCCGGCAACGGCGATCTGCGGATCGGAGGAAAGAATCTGCGTGAGCATCTGACGCATCAGCGCCGAATCGTCGACGATCAGCACGCGGGTTGGATCGGGCATCATGGATCTCCTGTCCGTCAGAACAGAATCGGATCTTCGCTCGGAAAACGCTCCGCAGCCGGAGTGTTGAAGTAGGCGGTTTCGTCGCGCACGATTTCGGGCAGCCGCGATCCGTCCACACTGTGCACGAACGCCCGGCCGGAGTGGGCGTGGAAGACAACCCTCACCGCGCGATTGCCGCCCATGCGCTCGGCGATCAGCGGAATCCTCTCCGTGCCCAGAAACTCGCGCACGAAGCGCGCATTCAGGTCGCCGACTGTCGGCGTCTGGAAAACGGGCAGTACATTCGCCGCTCCGAAGGCCTTCGCCACGTAACGCCGCCGGTCGCCGCCGGCCTTCATCACCGCGTTGATCAGCAGTTCCATGGCGTGAACACCGCAGCGCGAGCCGCATGCGCCTGAAGTCGAAGACGGCACGAGAATGTGATTCATCCCCCCGGCTTCGGCCACCGGATCCCAGAGGCAAACCGCTACACAGGACCCCAGCACTGTATGCAGCCGCAGGGGATGCGCGCTCGCCGCGACATCGCCGATATCCACCCGCCGCTGCGGCTCATGGTGCGCCAGCTGAAAACTGCGCCGTGCGGGATGGAGAAGGCTGCGCGGGGCGCTGTGCCGAATCTCCGATATGGATCGCAGCAGCGTCATCGGTTCCCGCTCCTGACGCGATAAGTGGTCTGCTGCAGCGGCTCCAGAACGTCGTGCAGCCACGGAATGTGCTCCGAATGGCCGAGGATGAGATAGCCGCCGGGGCGCAGGAGACGGATCATCCGGCGCAGAAAAAGATCCTGCGTCTCCTGGCGAAAGTAGATCAGCGCATTGCGAAAGAAGATGGCGTCGAAGGGTCCCGTTACCGCCCAGGTGCGATCCATCAGATTGATGCGCTCGAACTCTACCAGTGCGGCCACCGGCTTCTTCACCCGAACCTGACCCGCCATCGCATCAGTGCCGCGCAGGAAGTATTTCTTCAGCGTCGACGGATCGATCTCCTCGGTTTCCTCGGCTGCATAGATGCCGCGGCGCGCCGTTTCCAGCACCGAGGTGTCGATGTCGGACGCGATCACGCGCATCGCCGACGAGGAAGCCGGCCAGTGCAGCCGGCTCTGCGACTCCAGCAGGGTGATGGCGATCGAGTAGGGCTCTTCGCCCGTCGAACAGGCCGCACTCCACAGGCGGAGCGCAGGCCGGCCGTCGCTGGCGCCCATCGCCCCGCGGGTGTGCGCCATCGCTTCCGGCACCAGGGTCTCGGCAAGAAAACGGAAGTGATGCGGCTCGCGAAAGAACGCCGTCTTGTTCGTGGTGACACAGTTGATCAGTTCGCCCAGCTCGCCGCCGTTGTCGTGCGTTTCAAGGTACTGGTAGTAGTCGGTAAAGCTGGTCAGACGATGCGCCCGCAGCCGGCGTGAAAGACGCGACGCCAGCATCACCTGCTTCCCCTCGCGCAGCCAGATTCCGGTGTGGCGATGGATGAGATCGCGAAAGAGCCGGAACTCTGCGGCGCCGAGCGACGGGAGCGACGCTTCGAGAACGGTCTGAGACACGGGAATGATTCGCTCCTTTCCGGCCGGCGCGGCTCTCGATGAGGAGAACCGCGCGGCTTCGGTTCGGCGCCGTCTCAGGCGCCCGGCAGCTCCGGCAACGCCAGCTCGTTTTCGCTGAGCAGCTTCTCGAGGTTCAGCGCCACGGCCAGGTGGTCGCGCGTCTGAAAGACCCCGTTGATGAAGTCCGTATCGACCGCAGGCCCGAAATCCGGTGCCGGCCGCAGCTCTTCCGGCTTCACCTGCAGTACATCGGAGACCGCATCCACCAGCAGCCCCACCGTCTTCTCCTGCACCTTCGCGATCACGATCACCGTGAACTTGTTGTAAGTCACCGGCGGCAGGCGAAACTTCATGCGCAGATCGATCACCGCCAGCACCGTGCCGCGCAGGTTCATCACGCCGCGCACGTGCGGCGGAAGGTTCGGAATGGGCGTAATGGGTGCGTACCCGCAGATTTCCTGGATGCGGAAGAGCTCGAGTCCGTACTCGCGCTCCTCCAGCAGAAACGTCAGGAAACGGTGCAGCGAGGACGCCGGCTGTTCGCTTGCAGGGCTCATGGCAGTTCCTTTTCTCCTTCGGCGTGGTCTCGGCCCTGGCCGGCGCCACTCCGGTTGGCGTCGCGCTCAGAATTCCTGAAAGCTGCCATCGCCGGTCTCGGCGCCGGCATGCGCCGCGGCTGGAGCGGGCTGCAGTTTGCCCGCCGGCTGCGCCACCCTGCGCGCAGCCGCCATGGCGCGCGGCATGAAGCCCTTCCTCGCCGTGGTCTCGGAGGCCGCCGCGGCAACGGAGTGGCGCGGAGTGGCGACCGCCGCATACGCTGGCTTTTTGTCCCGGCTCAGCGTGAAGGTCTTCACCAGCTCCATCAGGCTGTGCGACTGGTCGGAGAGCGACTCCGCCGTCGACGACAGCTCCTCGGTCTGCGCCGAATTCGACTGCGTCACCTGATCCATCTGCGTCATGGCCGTGTTCACCTGCTCGATGCCGGTCGACTGCTCGCCGGCCGCCGCCGCGATCTCGCCGACGATGTCCGTGACCCGCTTCACCGAACTCACGATGCCCTGCAGCGTCTCCCCGGACTTGTTCACCAGGTCGGTGCCGCGCTCCACCTTGCGGAGAGAATCCTGGATCAGCGCCTTGATCTCCTTCGCCGCTTCGGCGCTGCGCTGCGCCAGGCTCCGCACCTCGGCGGCGACCACGGCAAATCCGCGGCCCTCCTCGCCGGCACGGGCGGCCTCGACGGCGGCGTTCACCGCCAGCAGATTGGTCTGGAAGGCGATCTCGTCGATGGTCGAGATAATGTCGGAGATCTTCGCCGACGCGGCGTTGATCTCGGCCATGGCGGTCACGGCATTCGACACCACCGCCTGGCCCTGCTCGGCGGCGTCGCGCGATCCGGACGCCAGCTGGCTGGCCTGGCGCGCATTGTCGGCGCTCTGCCGCACGGTGGCCGTGATCTCTTCGAGCGAGGCGGAGGTTTCTTCCAGACTTGCCGCCTGCTCCTGCGCGCCGGAGGCGATGGCCTGCGAGGCTGCCGCCAGCTGCTGCGAGGCGGCGCTGGCGTTCATCGCGCCCTGGCTGACTTCTTCCAGCGTCGAACGCAGCTTCTCCAGAGCGTTATTGAGCGCCGTGGCCATGCGCCCGACCTCGTCCCGGGTGTCGATGTCGAGCGACGCGGTCAGATCGCCGGCGGCAACCTGCTCCAGGGCGTGCACGGCTTTGCCCAGAGGACCGGAGAATCCCCGAGCGATCCCGAAGGCCATCAGTACCCCCAGCGCTGCCGATACCAATGCCGTCACGATCATCATTGTGCGGGTGAAGTGGTAGGCCTGCTCGACTTCCCGGTTCATGGATTCGCCGTCGGCCCGCAGGAGTTCCTCGATCTTGTCGTTCTGCGCGGTCATGTCTTTGCTGGCCCGCAGTGCATCGCTCAGGGATTGTTCCGCCGCCGCCGAATCCCTGGCACGCAGCTGACCGAGCATCTGGCGGACATCCTTTTCATATTCCGGTGTGGCTTCGCGAATCGCCGAGAGCAGAGGCAGGCACTCGGTCACCGACGTGATGTCTTTCTGGGCCGCATCGAGATTGGCATGGTAGTCCTGGAAACTCTGCAGAACCAGCTTCTCGTCCTCTGCCACAATTTGCGGGTTGTTGATATTGAGGAGCGCATCGCGGACCTGGCGGCCGATAGCAAGACGCGCAATCTCCAGATTGTCGGCCGCTACCGAGCCCTGCAGGTTCTCGTTGTACATATCTTTCACGTTCTGCTGAGACGCTGCGAGCTTCATGATCGCGAAAATACTGATGCCGGAGCTGATCAGGATCAGGACACCGAAGCCGAGCATCAGCCGCGGCCGTGCGTTGAGATTCTTAAACCATTGCATGGGTGGATTCCCCTCTTTCCCCGGATTCAGCGTCGGGTTGATTCATTGCTGCGGATGGTGCGCCGGCTTCGAGCGCGTAGAGATCCATGCCGGCCAGACAGGCGACATCGACGATGGGCGCGACACAGCCGTCGCCGAGAATCGTGGCCCCCATCAGGCCGTCCACCTTCCTCAGGTGGCGTTCCAGACTCTTGACCACCACCTGTTGCTGGCCCAGCAGCTCATCGACCACCAGACCGATCTTCCTGTGTCCGGCCTCGACCACGACGACCAGGCGGCGCGTCTCCGAGGGCCCGATGGCCCCCGCCGCCAGGCCGAGAAAGCGGTGCAGGCGCAGCAGCGGAATCGACTCCTCGCGGATCATCACCACGTCTCCTTTTTCCGCCACCCGCTGGATCTGCCCGGCGCGCGGCGAGACGGTCTCGATCACCGAGAGCAGCGGCAAAACCAGCGTGCGGTCGGAGACGCGCACCAGCAGTCCTTCCAGGATCGCCAGCGTCAGCGGCAACTCGATCGTCACCGTCGATCCCTGCCCGGTCCGGCTCGCCAGCGCAATCGTCCCGTTCAGCTGCCGGACATTCTGCCGCACCACATCCATGCCCACGCCGCGCCCGGAGAGGTCGCTGACCTCGTCGCGCGTCGAGAAGCCCGGCTCGAAGATCAGCATGCGCAGTTCGTCGTCACTCATCGCGGCGTCGGCGGCGATCAGGCCGCGCTCGACCGCCTTGGCCCGCACCCGCGCCGGATCGATGCCGGCGCCGTCGTCCTCGACCTCCAGAACCACGCGCCCCGCCCGATGAAAAGCCCGCAGGCGGATCGAGCCTTCCGCCGGCTTGCCCGCCGCCCGCCGCGCCTCCGGGGCCTCGATGCCGTGGTCGGCGGCGTTGCGGATCAGGTGCGTCAGGGGATCGGCGAGCCTCTCCAGCATGCTCTTGTCGATCTCCGTTTCCTCGCCCGATGGGATCAGCGCGATCTGCTTGCCGGTCGCCTGCGCGATGTCGTAGACCGTGCGAACGTAGCGCTGGAAGAGCGTGCCCACCGGCAGCATGCGCACCGCCATCACCCGCTCGTGCAGCTCGCGCGTATTGCGCTCCATCGCCGCCACCGAGGCGCGCAGCCGGGGCAGGCACTCCGGCGTGAAGCGCTCCACCATCTGCGCCGTCATCACATGCGCGATCACCAGCTCGCCTACCAGATCGATCAGCCGGTCGACCTTCTCCGTCGCCACGCGGATCGAGCCGGATTCGCCCCCGGCTCGCCGAGCTGCGCTCTTCTTCGAGCTGCGGCCGGCTTCCGGGAGGCCCGCATGCGGAGAGGCCATGGCCGGCGCTGCCTCCTGTGACGGATCTCGGTCGATGCGGCGGATCGCGATCTCCGCCAGATGCTCGACAAACTCGAAGACCTCGCGCAGTTCCTGCTCCGGCCGGATCGTCGCGATCTCCATCGTCCAGTTCAGATAACACTGCTCCGGATCGAGTTCGGCCAGCGGCGGCAGATCGCTCGCCTCCAGATGCGTCACGCTCCCCTCGCCCAGCGCCGCAGCGTTGCGCAGCAGCAGGATCGGATTCGTCCCGCTCCGGAACATCTCGCGGTCGGGCCGGAACGAGAGGCGATACGCGGCCAACGCAGCTTCGCCGGCGGCGGCCACCGGAGGTTCCGGTGCGGCGGCCTGCGGGCTATCGCTGGCGAGGGCTTCGATGCGTTCGGCCAGCGCGCGCGCCTCCTCCGGCAAATCCGCCCCTGGATCCGCGCCGAGCAGGCTTGCGAGCACATCGACAGCCGTCAGCAGCAGGCCGATAATCTCCTCGCTGACCGCCATTTCGTGGGCGCGCAGGCGATCGAGCAGATTCTCCATGCCATGCGTGAAGCGGGCCACGGCCGCAAGGCCCACCGATCCGGAGCCGCCCTTGATCGAATGCGCCGAGCGGAAAACGGCATGCAGCGTCTCCTCGTCTTCCGGTGCCGAGCGCAGCGCCAGCAGCCCCGCCTCCATCGTCGCGATGTGCTCGGCGCTCTCCTGCAGAAAAGTCTGTCGAAACTGCGTCAGGTCGATCTTCATGGCTTCACGGCAGGACCCGCGCAAGGGTGGCCAGCAGCTTATCGGCATCGAAGGGTTTGACAATCCAGCCGGTGGCTCCTGCGGCCTTGCCCTCCTCCTTCTTTGCCGCCAGTCCCTCGGTGGTCAGCATCAGAATCGGTTTCGACTTCGTCGCCGCATCGGCGCGCAGCCTGCGAATCAGCGTGATCCCGTCCATCACCGGCATATTCAGGTCCGTGATTACCAGATCGACTGCCGTGCCCTTCAGCTTCTCGACCGCCTCCTGGCCATGGCAGGCCTCCACGACCTCAAAGCCCCCCTGCCGCAGGGTGAAGCTCACCATCTGCCGCATGGAGACGGAATCGTCGACGATCAGAACCTTACGCATCTCTGTGTCCTTCCGTGGCTGCGGCTTCCTCCCCGGTCTCCGCCAGCCCCAACAGCTCCGTCGCTCCCGCAAACCCGAACCAGGATCGCAGGCCGGCCGAGACCTGCTCGAGATGCAGATGACCTCCGCGCCGCCGCTGTTCCACCCCAATCGCCAGCAAAACCTGCAGGGCGCTGGCGTCCAGATGGTCGATCCCTTCAAGATCGAGAACCAGGGCGCGCGTTCGCTCGCCGGAGCTCTGGAACTGCTCCAGCGCCCAGGCACGTATGGCAGAAGCTTCCATCCACTCACCCGCGCGGCTCGCATGCAGCCGTGCCGCCCCGGTCTCCTCGGGCTGCCGGGTCCTGCTGCGCCGGATACGTGCTCTCTTCGCGGTGTCTTCCATGCCCTGTCCCTTTCATCGCTCGCGGGCGACGGTGGCTCTCCCCCCTCCTATCGGCGATGCGGCGGAGGGCATCAGACTGTTCTCCGCTGCGACAGAGCACCCCGGTCCCTCCTTGCCTTTCGTCTGCAGACGTGCCACCAATCCCTCAAACTCATCCGCCGGCAGCGGCTCGCTGCACAGGAATCCCTGCCAGCCATGGCAGCCCAGCCGCGAGAGATGCTCGCGCTGTGCCTCGGTTTCCACGCCTTCTGCAATCACGCTCAACCCCAGCGCCTCGGCAAGCGAGACGATCGCCCTGGCAATCGCGCTGCTTCCCGGATCGGTCAGGAGGTCGCGCACGAAGGACCTGTCGATTTTGAGCTGGTCGAGGGGTAAGCGGCGCAGATACGAAAGGCACGAATACCCGACGCCAAAATCGTCGACGGAAAACTGCAGCCCGTGCTCTCTGAGCTCCTGCATACGGACCACCACCGCCTCCACATCGTCGACCAGCGTGCTCTCGGTCAGCTCCAGTTCCAGATCCCTCGGATCGACGCCGGTTCGGGCGATCGTATTCAGAACCGAGGCTGTGAAATCCGGCTGGCGGAACTGCCGGGCGCTGATATTGACGGCAATCGTGACCTGCGGCATCGCGCCCTCTCGCTTCCATTCCGCTGCCTGCCGGCAGGCGGCCTCCAGAACCCAGGCGCCCAGCGGCAAAATCAGGCCGGTCTCCTCGGCCATGGGGATGAAAACCGACGGCGGTACCAGACCGCGTGCAGGATGCCTCCAGCGCACCAGGGCCTCGGCGCCCGCCAGTTGTCCCCTCTGGATCTGCGGCTGGTAGCAGAGCAACAGTTGCCCGCTTTCGATGCCTCGGCGCAAATCGGCCTCCAGGGCCACTCTCTCGCTGATGGCGGTCTGCAGCGCAGGAGCGTAGAAGCGCGCCGTGTTGCGTCCCGCCAGCCGGGCATGCTCCACCGCAATGCTGCTTTGCTGCAGGATCTCTTCGCTGCGCAGCGCCCGGTCGCCCAGGATCGCGATGCCGATGCTCGCCGTGCAATGGCAGACCGTCTCGTCCAGAACATACGGCTCGTCCAGGGCGGCGAGCACTCTCTGCGCAATGTTCTGCGCCTGCGCGGCTGCCTCTTCTTCCGACTCGCCCAGTTGTCCCAGCAGCACCGAGAACTCGTCGCCGCCGGTGCGCGCCACCGTGTCTCCCTCACGAACGCAGGCCAGCACGCGCCGCCCGGCTTCGCGCAGCAGTCGGTCTCCGGCCAGCGGCCCGAGGGAATCGTTGATGATCCGGAAATGATCGAGGTTGACGCTCAGCAGCGCGCTGAGGGAGCGGACGGCCGCATCCTGCTGCCGGGCGTGCAGATGGTCCAGCATGTGGCGGCGGTTGGGCAGGCAGGTGACGGCGTCATACAGGCTGAGATTGCGAATCTCCTCCTCGGAGGCTTTGACCGCGGAGATGTCGCGCGTGACAAGGAGCATACAGGCCACCCCGTCCAGCTCAATCGTCGAGGCGGAAAGCTGGACCCACAAAAGATCTCCGCTCTTTTTGCGGAAACGCGTCTCGAACTGCCGGCACTGCTGATCCTTCCTCAGGATCTCGATCAGTTTCCGGCGATCGCCGGGCTCCTCCCAGATCCCGATTTCCAGCGACGAGCGTCCCGCCACGTCGAGGAACTCGCCGCGGTGGTCTTCTCCATCGAAGTCGGTCCAGAGGCAAAGCTCCGCCGAGGTCTGGCCCACCAGTTCCTCTCGGGGGTAGCCCAGCATCGAGAAGAACTGCCGATTCACATCGACAAACATCCCATCGTCGATGCGGCTGATGCTGATCGCATCGAGGCTGGTTTCAAAGGCGATGCGATAACGCCGCTCGCTGACGCGAAGCGCCTCTTCGGCCGCCGCCAGTTCTTCCTGCGGAGCGCGGTTGCGGACAGAGTTCTCTGTCATCGCGCCGAGGTCTCCTCAAAAACATCGGAAGTCACGCACCGCACCGCCGTCGCTGCCGGATCGGAAACTATCCCCGTCATCGGCGAAAAAGAGCTGGAGTTGAGCGGGCCTTCCCATTTGCGCAGCGGAGGCGATATTGTCGGCAGCCGGCCTTTTGCTGGATTACACTTGTCTCGCGTGTCCCCAGCACCGATGCCATCGCCCGCAAACGGGCTGAATCGAAGATCGGCGTTTCGTCTGGTCATCCCGATCGCCATCCTGGCGCTCGTCATTGGCACGACCCTGGGCGAGCTCTGGCATCGCCACGTCAACACCTCACCTGAGAACTGTCCCATCTGTCATCTCAGCCACCAGGCCGTGGAGCCCGCGGTGGCCAACGTTCGCGCTGAGATCCTCGTTCCCGAAGGTCCCGGTCCCGAGCCGCTGAAGACCGCGTATCTTCCCCGCCGCACCGCGCCCCAGCTTCCTGCCCGCGCACCTCCTGCCTGAGTCGTCGCCCATTCTCCGCGTCCCCCCGGGCGCGTCCATCTCCGTTTCTGTCCTGCCCTGAGAAGGCTGACTGCTCATGCGTTTCCAGCGTTGGTGTATTCCTTTCCTGCTACCCGTAAGCCTTTGGCCTGCACTCGCCGCGGCGCAATCGCCTCCCGGCCAGAACGCGCCCGCACCCCCGGCACAGACGCTGGCGCAAAAACCGGGAAGCGTGATCGTCTCGCTGGACGACGCCATCCGCATGGCGCTCCAGCATAACCACAGCCTGCTGGCCGCTCGCACCACGATCCAGCAGAGCCAGGCCGAAGAAGTCACGGCAAACCTCCGGCCCGACCCCGTGCTGCTCGGCGATGCCGACTTCCTCCCCGTCTTTCAGCCCGATCAGTTCACCTCCGACTACGTGAACAACACCGCCCAGTTCGACCTGGGCGTCAGCTATCTCTTCGAGCGGGGCAGGAAGCGCCAGCACCGCCTGCAGGCAGCCCGCGATACCACCGCCGTAACTCGGTCGCAGGTGGCGGACACCGAGCGCGGCCTGACCTTCAGCGTCGCTTCGCAGTACATCGATGTTGAACTGGCGGAGTCGACCCTCGCCCTCGCACAGCAGGACCTCCAGAGCTTCCGGAACACCGTGGAGATCGCCAACGCCCGCTATAAGGATGGCGACATCAGCGAGGACGACCTGCTCAAGATCAAGCTGCAGATGCTGCAGTTTCAGTCTGACGTCTCTGCGGCACAGCTGGCGCGCGCCCAGGGCCTCTCGGATCTGCGGCAGCTTCTCGGCTACGAATCGGTGCCCGCCAATTACGATGTGGCTCCGAACTTCGCCTATCAGCCCGTGACCGGCAACCTTGAGGATTTTCAGGCGAAGGCGCTGCAGAACCGCCCCGACCTGCGCGCCGCGCAGCAGGGCATCTCCGCCGCCAACAGCCAGTACCAGCTGCAGAAAGCCATCGGCAAGCGCGATGTCACCGGACAGGTCAACTACACCCACCTCCAGTACAACGAGATCTCCCTCTTCGGCCAGGTGCAGCTGCCCATCTTCGATCGCAATCAGGGAGAAATCGCCCGCGCCGGCTACGCCGTCACCCAGGCTCAGGAGCAGGCAAAATCCGCTCAGGGCCAGGTGATGACCGACGTACGCGATGCCTGGGAGAATCTGCGCAGCAACGATGGCATCATGGCGCTCTATCGCACCGGCTATCTCGATGAGGCGCAGCAGGACCGCGATATCAGCGAATACGCCTACCACCGCGGCGCCGCAAGCCTGCTCGACTTCCTCGACGCGGAGCGCAGTTATCGTGCCGTCCAACTCGGATACCGCCAGTCGCTGGCCTCGTATCTGCTCGCCGTGGAGCAGCTGCGCGAAGCGGTAGGAACCAGGAGCTTGCCATGACGATCCGCACTGTTTTCTGCCGCCACCGCACCTCCGCTGTCGTGCTGGCCTCGATGCTCACCCTTGCCGGCTGCAGCTCGGGAGACCGCAAACAGGCCAGCCAGATGACGTCCTACGAGTCGCGAGCCTCCTCGTCGGAGACGCCTCGACTCTTCACCATCCCGGAAGATCAGATGTCGCATGTGCAGGTGGTCACCGTGCAGCCTACCACGCTCGCCCGCACCCTGCGCCTCACCGGCACGGTCGCTTACAACGCTTTCAAAACCACGCCCGTCATCACCCAGATCGGCGGCCCCGTCACGCGGATTCTGGTGGTCCCGGGACAACAGGTTCACGAGGGCCAGGCGATGCTCGAAGTCAGCAGCCCGGATTACTCGCAGTTACTCGATACGTATCTGAAGGCTGCGGATTCGGCTCGGCTGACCGAGACCAATTATGCTCGCGCCGAGGATCTCTACCAGCATCATGCCATCGCGCAGCGCGACCTGCAGCAGGCCGAATCGGATCGCAACCAGGCGCGCGCCGACCTGAATGCCGCCGAGCAGGGCATGAAGATCCTCGGCATCAGAAATCCCGATCAGCTGGCGAGCGGAGCCTCCTCCGCGCAGATTCCGGTGCTCGCGCCGATCTCCGGCGAGGTCGTCGAGCGGCTGGTATCTCCCGGTCAGGTCGTGCAGGCCGGGCAGACGCAGGCCTTCACCATCTCGGATCTCAGCACCGTTTGGGTGCTTGCCAACGTCTATCAGGCCGATCTGGCCTGGGTGCGCAGCGGCGAAGATGTCTCCGTCCAGACCGATGCCTATCCGGGAACCTTCCACGGTCGCATCTCCTACGTCTCGCCCGCCCTCGACCCAAACACGCGCACCCTCCAGGCACGCATCGTCGTGGACAATCCAGGCGAAAAGCTCAAGCGCGATATGTATTGCACGGTCACGGTGACGGCCGGCAAAGTCGCGAATGCGATCGCTGTCCCCAACAGCTCCGTGCTGCGCGATGAAAACAACCAGCCCTTCGTCTATGTCGCCACCGGTGCCAATCAGTTCGGTCGGCGCGATGTGGAGACAGGGCAAAGCGAGGACGGCCTCACCCAGATCGTCAAAGGCCTCGGCCCCGGAGACAAAGTGGTGGGAGACGGCAGCCTGTTCCTGCAGTTTGCCAATTCGCTGCAGCACTGAGGAGACCGCTTCCCATGATTAATCGCATCGTTCAGTTCGCGCTCCGGCAGCGGTTCCTCATTCTGATGATGGTGCTCTTCCTCACCATCGGCGGGGCCATCTCGTTCTCGCACATGCCCGTCGATGCCTACCCGGACCTCTCGCCGCCCATGGTGGAGATCATCACGCAGTGGCCGGGCCACGCTGCCGAAGAGGTGGAGCGTCTGGTCACCGTGCCCACCGAAGTGGAGATGAACGGCGTCCCGAAGATGACGGTCATGCGCTCCATCTCTCTTTACGGGCTCTCCGACGTCATCCTCACCTTTCAGGACGAGACCGACGACTACTGGGCGCGCGAAGTAGTGTTCCAGCGCCTCAGCGAAGTCACCTATCCCACCGGCGTGACGCCGACGCTGGCGCCCCTGGCCAGCCCCTCCGGCCTCGTCTATCGTTATGTGATTCAGAGCCCGGACCGCACGCCGCAGGAGCTGAAAGTCTACGAAGACTGGGTCATCGAGCGCCAGTACAAGCAGGTTCCCGGCGTAGCGGACGACTCCGGGTTCGGCGGCACCGTCATGCAGTATCAGGTGCTGCTCGATCCGGCAAAACTCTACGCGTACCACATCACCGTACCGACCGTGGTCCAGCAGCTGTCGGTCAACAATTCCAATGCGGGCGGCGGCTTCTACTCGCAGGGCGGTCAGTTCTACTATGTGCGCGGTCTCGGCCTGATCCGTGATACCAAAGACATCGGCGACGTGATCGTCGGCTCGCAGAACGGCGTGCCCGTCCGGGTTGGCGACATCGGTCAGGTGACCATCGGCCACGCACCGCGCCTCGGCGAATTCGGCTTCAACAAGACGAATGACGCTGTCGAAGGCGTCATTATGATGCGACGCGGCGAACAGACCCAGAATGTTCTGAAGGCCGTCGAAGCGAAGACTCGCCAGCTCAACGAGCAGGTCCTCCCACCCGACATCCGCATCCGCCCCTACTACGACCGCAGCGACCTGGTGCAGCTCACCATCGACACCGTCGAGCACAACATGGTCATGGGGATGATCCTCGTCCTCGTTGTGCTCATGTGTTTCCTCGTCAGCTTCCGTGCGGCGGTCATCGTCGCGCTCACCATTCCGCTGTCGCTGCTGTTCTCGTTCATCTTCCTTCACGCTCAGGGAGTCGCTGCCAACCTGCTCTCCATCGGAGCCATCGATTTCGGAATCCTGATCGACGGAACGCTGGTCATGGTGGAAAACATCTTCCGCGAGCTGGGCGAACGCGAAGGCACCAGCTACGACCTCATGGAAGTGATCGTGGCGGCGGCCAAAGATGTCGACCGGCCCATCTTCTACTCGGTCGCCGTCATCATCGCCGGCTATCTGCCCATCTATGCCCTCACCGGGCCTTCAGGCAAGCTCTTCCGTCCCATGGCGGACACGGTGTCGATCGCGCTGGTCGGCGCCCTCATCCTCACCCTGACGTTCGTACCGGTGTTGTGCTGGTACTGGTTCAAAAAGGGTGTCCACGAACGCGTCAACAAGCCCTTCGAGTGGGTGAAGAAAAAATACGCGGGCGAGCTGGAGTGGTGCCTCGATCATCCGAAGCTCACGATGACCGTGGCGACCGCGATCTTCGGCGCAACTCTTCTGCTCGTGCCCTTCATCGGCGGCGAATTCATGCCCCATCTCGATGAAGGCGCGCTCTGGATTCGCGCCACCCTGCCGTACACCATCTCCTTTGAGGAAGCCAGCCGATTCTCCCCGCAGGTGCGCAACATCCTCATGCAGTACCCGATGGTGACCGACGTCGGATCCGAACTCGGCCGCCCGGACGACGGCACCGACCCGACCGGCTTCTTCAACGATGAGTTCTATGTCGGACTGAAACCCTACAGTGATACCTCCTGGAAGTCCGGATCGATTCATAACAAGCAGGAGCTGCAGCAGGATATCGAGGGAAAGCTGCAGTCCTTCCCCGGGGTGATCTTCAATTACACCCAGCCTGCGGAAGACGCC
>JBKICP010000123.1:0-6610 GCA_046567085.1 Acidobacteriota bacterium | reverse complement strand
CGAAGTAGTCGGTCAGGTCCGGAACCACCAGCCCGATCGTCCGCGCGCGGCCTCCTTTCAACATGCGGGCCGCATCGTTCTGCACGTAGCCCACCCGGGCGATGGCGCGCATCACCTTCGCGCGTGTGCTTGCTTTCACGCTGGGGTGATGGTTGATCACCCGCGACACCGTCATCACACCCACCGATGCCTCTCGCGCCACATCGATCATGGTGGGCGGCTTTCTGGCCTTGCGGATTCCTGTAGTTGTCATGGGTCTGTCGAGTCGCTCTCTTCATCTTTCCGTGCAGCGCCCGCGTGAACCCGCGCAGGCACTGCTGTCGTCACGCCGCATACGGCCTCCTGAGCCTCAGGAAGCCTCCACATTGTTGCGCAGAATGTTGTTCTCCACCACCATGTTCTGGTCCGGATCCATCCACCGGCTCTGGCGGATGCCCGCCCCGCCGCTGCCCTCGGCGAGGCAGCCTTCCACCTTCACGTTGCGGCTCTCGGCAATCATCGCGCCGTCAAGATAGTTGCGCACCAGCGCGCAGTTGCGAAGTGAAACGTCGCGCCCAAAAATCACCGCCACGCCATGTCCCCACATCGAATCCGCGAACCGCGATCCCCGAATCGAAACCTGCGAAATATGGTTCATCTTCAGGTTGTGGTTCTTTCCGTGTCCCGGCGGCACCATTCCACCGCTGGCGGAGATGTCGCAGTTCACGATCTCCACCTGATGCACGCCGAACAGGTCGACCGCGCTGCCCGTGCAGTTGTGCACGGTGATGTGCTCCAGCCTCACATTGCGCATCCTGTCTTTGCCGTTGTTCTCAAACACAATCCCCGCGCGAATCGGCCCGTATTCCAGCCGCCTCCGCTGTACGCCGGAATTGGGATCGTCCCCCACCTTCGTCGTCTTCGCGCCTTCGATGACCAGGTCCTGCACTGCCACATCGTGCATATCCGGCTCGGCATTGGTGATCGCCGCTTCCCCTTTTCCCTTTGGATCCAGCATCAGCACGCAGTCGAGCCCGGTCCCCGCAATCGTCACGCCGCTCGGCAACCTCAGCGTTTCCGGCAGAGTATGCACTCCCGCGGTCAGTTTCAGCGTGCCTCCGCCGCTCGCCTTCAGCTTGTCCAGCGCGGCCTGGATGGATTCTCCCGGAGCGACCCCCGGCGCCCCCGCGGAAACCGCAACCATCGGACGCGCCTGCGCCCCGGCCGTCACCGCAATCGTGGAAGGCGCCGGAGGTGGCTTCAGTTTTGCCGCGGGCTCTCCCCTGTCGCCGCGAAACATCGTCAATACGGTGTGCGAACGAACCACTCGCGCTGCCGCCTTCTCGGTGTAAGGCATTTCCATGTGCTTCACATACCGGTAATGCTGCAGCACCTCGTTGTAGAAGTCGCCGAACCGGCCCCGCGCTCGATCGCTGATCTGGCCGTATGCGGGTACCGCGTAGCCCAAATTGTATCGGGCGGTGTATTCCACCCCGAGCGCCAGCCGGTTGTCGGCCTCGCCAAACAAGTCGACCCCCTGATTCCAGGCAATCACGCACGTCTTGCTCATGAAGGAAAGTCCCAGCTGGGTATGCCCCTGGTCGCGGCACGACTCCTCGCACTGTCCGCTCGGATAAACATAGTGCGTGATCCCGCTGTTCAGCGGCCCCAGCCGGAAGTGATGATAGACCGAGTTCATCAGCTCGCGGTCCTCGCAAAAGATGCCGATCGCCAGCAGCGTATGCATCGCCGCCGCATCCCAGTTGCCGTTGGCCTGCGGATAGTACATCCGCAGCAGCGGCACATACACCGTCAGCATCATGCGCTTGAACTGGTCCTGCGATTCCCGGCTCCACTTCGGGTAGCTGGCGCGCAGAATCTCGGCCGCATTGCAGAACTGCCCGCCCGTCCATCCCGCCAGCAGCATGGCGTCGTTCCTCGCGAAATCCGCAAGCGTGCCCGACCACGCGTCGAAGATCTCGATCGCCTTGCGCGCGTGCGCCTCGTCTTCCGTGATGTACCACTGGATAACGTGGTTCTCTGCGGCATCCGCGCTCGCCTGGATCTCTTTGCCCCCTCTGTCCGGAATGTCGTAGGCTCCCCGCACCACATGCGTAAAGGGCTGCGGTTGAAAGTCGAGAGAAGCCGCCGGCGAAGACCGCCACAGTTTCCACCCTGAGATCCAGGGCTCCTCTCCGGCCCTGACCTTCGCCTTCATAAACTCGAGGTCGCTCCGCGTCTGCAGAATGCCGGGATGCACAATGGGCCGATGGGCCGCGTTCTCCGCGCCATGCACCGCCTTCGCGCCGGATTCCGCACTCGGCGCAGTTTCTCCGAACCCGCGCAGCGCTGTCGCTGCGAGCCCGGCTCCTGACTGCAGTAAAAAGGTTCTCCGCTTCATAAGTCCTCGTCCTTTTCGTTGCCGGGGACCGCCGGCGGCTGTCGGCGCGGTCACCCCATGGGCAGCTCGTACTGGTCTGGCCGCAATCGCCAGCCCTTCGGATGTGTCATCGCAAACTGCGTCGATCGCAGCTTGCCCGCAGATGTTCGGAACTCAATTGACCTGCAGGACGCTCTCTTTCGTTCCCGCAGAGGAAGCGGCAATCCGATCGAAGCCTGGGGACTCGGCTCGAAGCACCGCAACGAAAGTGTTTGGTAACGTTATCCGTATCCGAACGCTACTCTAGCGAGCGCAACGCGGGACTGTCAAGGAAGGCTCTTCCGCCCGGTGGATCGTGCGGCAATTGGCGGGCGATTTATATTGCGCCGCTGCGGGGTCTGTGGTCATACCAGTCCTCAGGCGTGGTATCGTTCTCTGAAATGCGTGCCTTATGACAACAACGATCTCCCGACGAACTCTCGCGAAGTCGCTGCTGGCGGCTGGAGCAACGGTCGCCTTGCCTGCTGCCGCATCCGCCACAACCCCGGATGCGCAACCTGTCTCCGTCGGAGAATGGGTTCGGGTTCATCCTGGTGTCTGGCGCGCAACCATCGGCTCACCGGAAAAGTTCACACCTGTCTCCAGCCGTCTCATGCCGCCACAATCTTCGGCGCTGGATAAACTCACGGCTCCGGCGGGTCCGCCGCAGGTTCGCCTTACCGCAACCGCCGCCGCTCGCGGTTGCACCGTCCGAATTCCTCTCCAGCCCGGTGAAGAAATCTTTGGCCTCGGCCTGCAGTTCCTCTCCTTTTCCCAGCGCGGCAGCAAAAAGGTCACGCGCGTGAACGCCGACCCCAAAGTGGACACGGGAGATTCCAATGCTCCCGTGCCTTTCTTCGTCACCACCAGCGGCACCGGCTTCTTCATCGATACGGCCCGCTACACCGACTTCTATTTCGGTACCGCGCATCCGCGACCCACTGAGCCCATTGCTCCGGCATCCAGCGACAGCATCGCCCCAAAGTATTCGAGCGCCGGGCGGGAGCATCAGGATGACTTCATCATGGTCAACGTGCCGGTGGCCTGCGGCGTGGATGTTTACTGCTTCGACGGTCCTGACATGCTCACCGCCGTGCGGCGATACAACCTCTTCTCCGGCGGCGGTTGCATTCCCCCCGAGTGGGGCCTCGGCTTCTGGTATCGAATGAAGGCCGACTTCGACTCCTCTGAGGCTCTGGCTCTGGCCCACGGCTTCCGCGAGCGCCAAATCCCCTGCGACGTCATCGGACTCGAGCCAGGCTGGCAGTCTCACGCATACTCATGCACCTTCGTCTGGGATAAGGTCCGCTTTCCCGATCCGCACGCTTTCCTTCGCAGCGCCCGCGCTGAGGACTTTCACGTCAACCTCTGGGAGCACGCGTTCACGTATCCCTCCTCTCCGCTCTTCTCCTCGCTCGAACCCTTCTCCGGCAACTTCGGTGTGTGGAACGGGCTTGTCCCCGACTTCGCCGGCCAGCCCGCGCGCAACATCTTCGCCAAATTCCATCGCGATACCCTGGTCTCCGCCGGAGTCAGCGGCTTCAAACTCGACGAGTGCGATAACTCCGACTACACCGGCGGCTGGTCCTTCCCGGAATGCAGCTCCTTCCCCTCCGGCATCGACGGCGAACAGATGCACAGCGTATTCGGCCTCCGCTATCAGCAGGCCATTTGGGATGCGTTTCGCGGGCGCGCCGGCGAAACTTATGGCCTCGTGCGCTCCAGCGGCGCGCTCGGCGCGCCCTATCCCTTTGTCCTGTACAGCGACCTCTACGGCCATCGCGAATATATTCGCGCCCTCGTGAACTCCGGCTTCAGCGGACTCCTGTGGTGCCCTGAAGTGCGTCAGGCCGAGAACGACGAGGACCTCATCCGCCGCCTGCAGAGTGTTGTCTTTTCGCCCCTCGCCCAGGTCGACTGCTGGTACATGAAGAGCCCGCCCTGGAAACAGGTGGACCGCGCAAAGAACAACGCCGATCAGTTCGCTCCGGACTGGCAGCAACTGGAGGCGCGTTGCCGCGAGATCATCGGCTGGCGCATGCAACTGGTTCCCTATCTCACCTCGGCCTTTCAGCGATACGCCGCCGATGGCGTTCCGCCCTTCCGCGCCCTCGTGCTCGACACGCCTCACGACCAGCGCCTCTACAAACTCGACGATCAATATATGGTCGGCGACCGCATGATGGTCGCTCCCCTCTTTGCGGGCGAGCCCGGCCGCACGGTGACGATTCCCCACGGCGAGTGGCACGACTTCTGGACCGGCGCGTCCGTGCAGGGAGGAACCGTGATCACCCTCCCCGCATCCACAGACAAAATCCCCGTCTACGTCCGAAGCGGCAGCCTGATTCCCTGGGCCGACGTGGGCCAGCATGCAGGCGCAAAGGAAGCACGCCGCATCGCCGTGCGTGTCTACGGCGATGGCTCCCTTCCCTTCAGCATGCGGACCGCCGCCGGTGAACTGCGCCTGTCCTGGAAGAACGGGGTCGGCGTCGTTCACGGAAATGTCGGTGAATACAGCGTCTACCGCTGGGACGCAATCGGTTAGCGCCGCTCACGCAAAGGCCGGCTGAGGCTTCACCCGGGCAAACGCATACGGCCCTTCCGGAATCAGCGCGATCGTTGGATCGCGCGGCAGGCTGCGGACCAGCGCTGCCACGGCCTCGCGTGGATCGCCATAGCTGCTTTCACCCAGAAAGCCCATCTTCTCCCGGGCCGCACCTGGTGTGTAAAAGAAGAGCGGATGCTGCAGCCCCGCCAGCGCCAGCTTCTCCAGCTGCCACTGATCGGGCACCACCTCGCCCTCCGCAATCTCCTCCAGATATCCGCTGTGACTCCGGCACTCGCGCACCTTGCGCGCGAATTCCGGCGAGCCCATGCCCTCCGCGCATTCGGCAAGCAGCAGAATCGGACCGCCCGGCTTCACCAGATGCTGCGCCGCCGTAATCCCCTTGATCGTCTGATAGAACGTCAGGTCCAGTGGATATCCCGCGCCACTCGTGATCACCGCATCGGCAAAGCCGTCCAGTTCCTGCATCGAGTTCGCGCGCAGAAACGCGACCCCCGCTGCATGCGCCTCCACCGGAGAACCCGCGAACACTCCGGAGATCTCCCTTTCGCGGGTCATGGTCACGTCCAGAATGAAATCATGCCCGGCCATGCGCGCAATACTCACCAGCTCATCGTGCAGCGGATTCTCTTCAATCGATCCCTCGATTGCGGCCGGCTCGCGCATAAAGCGCGGCGAATGGATCGTGCGGATCGTCTCCTCGCCGGCCACACCCGGGACAACCAGCTTGCGCCCGCCGGAAAAACCCAGCATCAGATGCTGCTCGATGAAGCCCAGCGACAGGTGCAGCTCGGCTGCCATCAGCCGCTCGTCGATCCACACCGGCGTCTTCCTGGCACTGTAACCCAGCCAGCGATGTTCCTCCCTGCGATGCGCATCGTGGTTGGCGATGCGATACCGGCGCGCGATTTCCGCACCCAGAATCGTATCCAGCTCGGCGCTCGTGGCCGGCCGATGCAGGCCCGTCGCAATCAGAATCGTCACTCCCTCCGGCGGAATGCCCGCACGATGCAGCCGTTCGAGCAGCGGCGGCAGTGTGAGCCGATTGGGCGCTGGCCGCGTGATGTCGCAAACGCAGATCGCGGCGCTCTTCCTGCCCCGCGCTAATTCCGTCAGCGGAGCGCAACCAATCGGGCGATCCAGCGCCGCGGCGATGGCCTCTTCGATCGCGGGCAAAGGCGCGCACCTGCGCCCGCCAACGATCTGCCATCGAGGTCCCTCGGGAAGGTCGAGAGTCAAACCCTCTTTTCCAAAAGCGAATTGCACCTGCATATTCTTCTGCACCAATTCTCCGCCACGGTCAGGCCCCTGGCCGATGACGATGAGCCGATCTTTCCGCACAGTGGCCCGCCGCGAAGTCCGCTCCGCCCAGCGTTTGCAGCGAAGTAGATCGATTTTATCGCAGTTCAATTGGCAAATAGTTCCCTATGCGGTATTGTGGTTCATCCGTATGTTCACCCGATTCCACGGCGGATATCGAATCTCGCACCGGGTACGTTCCCGCTGCGCGCCGGACAATCCCGATCCACACAATCGTCCTGCCTCTCCCGGTCGTGGATCGCACCGGGAGTGGCTTTCAGTTCGTTCAACAGGCCAAAAATGACAACGGAAATGAGGTAACGATGAAAAGAGCACAACTCCCCCGC
>JBKICP010000122.1:0-8592 GCA_046567085.1 Acidobacteriota bacterium | reverse complement strand
ATGCGTTCGATCTCCGTCAGCTGCGCCTTGACCCCGAGGTCCACGCTGCCGAGGCTCGACTCCAGAATCAGCTCTCCCCCATGCAATCCATCCTCGCCGTGCACCTCCGGCCGCAGCGGCAGTCCCGGCATCAACCGCACCGTTTCCTCCCACAGATCCTTCTCGGCGGCCGGCACACGCAGCCGCACCTCGGTCGATGCGGAAAGTTGTCCCAGAGCCACGCGCACGGCTCCGGAAAGCAGCATCGGATCGAGCTGCGCTTCCCGGTGCAGGATTCGCTCCGCAACCGCCAGAGCCAGCTGCACCACTTCGTGCTCCACCCGCGCAAAGTAGTCGTCCCGCTGCGCCCGAAAGGCATCGACCGCCCGCTGCAGCCCCGCACTGCACTCGGCGCGCCACGCGGCCTTCTCGTCGCCGGCCAGCTGCCGGCCCCGTTCGAGGGCGCTTTGGCGCTCGCTTTCGAGGCGGAGCGCGAATTCGCGCTCCCGGGCCTCGATCTCGCTCTCGAGCTCCCGCACGCGGCGCGCCAGACTCTCCGGCGATTCGCGATCCGGCACCGCTGCCGCCGGCGCCTTGCCGAAGGCCGGATATTCCATCGTCCGCACCGGAGACTTGTTCAGCATCTGCTTCCCGCTCTCATGCCACAAAGTCATCGCCCTGTTCGAGCTTCAGGATCACCTTGCCCTCGGCTTCGAGGTTGCGCGCCAGCGCCAGAATCTCGTGCTGCGCGCCGGCCACCTCGCGCGCCCGCACCGGTCCCATCACCTCCATGTCCTCTTTCAGCATGTCGGCGGCCCGCGACGACATCGCCGCGAAGACATGGGCGCGGAGATCTTCCTGGGCGCCCCGCAGCGCCAGTGCCAGCTGCCGTTTGTCGGCCGCCGAGACAACCTCCCGAATACTGGCCGGAGGAATGGTCACCAGATCGTCGAAGGTGAACATCAGGTTGCGGATGTTGAGCGCCATCGCCACATCGGCTGCCTCGATCTCCTCGAGGATCTTCTTCGCCTGTTCGGACTCCATCCGGTTCAGCAGGTCGGCGACCGCTTTGAATCCCGAATACGCCCTGCGCCCGGTATCGCCCATGTTTTCGAGGCGCCGGTGCAGGATCATCGCCACCCGCTGTGCCATCTCGGGCGAGAACTGCCGCATCGCCGCCAGCCGCCGGACCGCCTCGACGCGGCGCTCCTCGCTCAGGCTGTCGATCACCGTCGAGCCTCGTTTCGCGTCCAGATGCGCCAGCACCACCGCGATCGTCTGCGGGTGCTCGCTCTCGAGGAACTTGCCCAGTTGCTGCGGATCCACGCGCTGCAGCACCGTCAGATCGCTCTGGCTCGCCTCCTGGGCGCGCTTCACCAGCGCCAGCAGATCTTCCGCCCGCTGCTTGCCGAAGGATTCCACCAGCAGCCGGGTCGCGTAATCGAGTCCCCCGTGCACCATGTACTGCTGGGTGTCCAGCATTTCGTGGAACTCCTCCACCACTTCAAGGGAGAGTTCCGGCGGAACACTGCGCAGCTCGGCGATCTCTTCGGTCAGGCGCTGAACGTCGGATTCGGCCAGGTTCTGGAGGATCTTCTTCGCGACTTCGTCTCCCACCGCGACCAAAAAGATGGCGGCCTTGCGCACGCCACTGAGCGCGCGACCCGGGACCGGACTGGCAGCAGCAGAATCCATAGGTCCTAATCCGCGCGGATCCAGCTCTCCAGCAGCCGCGTGCTCTGCGCCGGATCGCGCTTCACAATCTCGGAGACCTGGTCAAAGACGTTTTGCGCCCGCGTCCTGTGCTGCTCGGCCAGCTGCTCCTCGGTGCTGGGCGCCTCCGCCGCGATCTCTGCCGGAGCCGGGACTGGGACGGCCGCGCCGGGCGCCTTGCCCTTGGACGCCGCGGGCAGCAGCGCGCGCAGGACCGGACGCGCCACCAGAAAAATGAAGAGCAGCATCGCTCCGAGGATCGTTCCGTACCGCAACAGAAACTCGGAACGCTCCGCCGTCGCCAGAGCCGTCTGCATCTTCGTCGGTTCCGGCGGAGCCACGTTATCGTCAAACGCCAGCTCCTCGACCGTCACCTGATCGCCGCGCGCGGGATCGAAGCCGATCGCCGACTGCGCCAGATCGGTCAGCTCCTTCATCTCGGCCGGCGTGCGCGGCTGCCATTCTGTCTGTCGCCCGTGGCCCGTGCGCCGATAGTTGATCAGAACGGCCGCCGTCAGCCGCCGCACGCGCCCCGCGGCCTCCACGCTGTGCCGGGTCTTTTTCGAAACCGCGTACGTCGCGCTCTCCTCTCGCAGGTTCCGCCGGGACTCACTCTGCGAGGGATAGAGCGGCGGTTTCACGTTGGGCGCGTTGCTGGCCGTGCCGGGAACGCCGGAGGCGACCGGCTGTCCCGACGTCTGCTCGTTGCGCTCCATCGAGAGCGTCGCCGTCTGCCCCGGATCGTAGCTTTCGTCCACCTCATCGGCGGAATTCGGATCGATCTCCACATTGACCGAAGCCCGGACATTCCCCGTTCCCGCTACCGGCTCCAGCGTGCCAATCACCTTCACCGCCATCGCCTGCTCGCGCGATTCCGCAGCAGCATCTCCGCCCCGACGTCCCAGTACCCCGCCGCCTTCGGCGTTCACCAGCACCACATTCTCCGGACGCAGCCCGTCCACCGCGCTGGCCACCAGATTGGCGATCGCCTCTGCCTCGTCGTCGGACAGGGTGCGATGCCGCAGGCGCAGAACCACGGAAGCCTTGGCATCCCGCTGATCGGAGGAGAACAGCGAATCGTGGGGCAGCACCAGATGCACGCGCGCCGACTCCACCGAGGCCAGCGTCGCAATCGTGTGCTCCAGTTCGCCCTCCAGCGCCCGCTGGTAGTTCACCTTTTCGTCGAATTCCGAGCCCATCCAGTTCGGATTGTCGAAAAGCTCGAAACCCATCCGCCCGCTCTTCGGACCTCCCTTGGCGGTCGTCGCCAGCCTCGCTTTATCGAGATCCGGCGCCGGCACCCGCAGCGTCGCACCATCCGGCGAAACATCGAAGGGAATCCCGGCGGTGGTGAGCTGCTGCGCCATCTGCCGCGCATCGTCGGCGTCGAGGCCCGCGTACAGCGTCCGCCAGTCCGTGCGCGTGCCATACCACAGCAGGGCTCCGCAACAGGCCGCCACCAGCGCCACCGCCGCCAGCAGCCGGTTCCTGCGCCCCGGTTCGAGCTTGCGAAAGCGCTCCGCCGCCTCGGCGGCCAGCGCTCCGGCCCGCTGCTGCACCGTCAGCGCCGTCTGCGGTTTTTCAGGTTGATCGGCCATCGCATTTCACCGGGCGGTCAGAACTGCATGCCCATCACCTGCTGATAGGCGGCCACGGCCTTGTTGCGCACGGCCAACGCCAGTTCGAAGCTCATATCGGCCTTCTGCGTTGCGATCATCGCATCGTGCACCTCGACCCCGGTTCCGCGCATCATCCCTTCCACCGCCTGGGAGGCCTGCTGCTCCAGCCCATCGATCCCCTTCACGGCATTCTTCAGCAGATCCCCGAACGGCGCCGCGCCGGCGGCCGCCGATCCCTGCACCACACTCCCCAGCGCGGGCGCCACAGCGCCCGCAATCGCTGTCACCTGCATGAGACGACCTCCCTATTTCAAAATGTCCAGCGAAGCGGTCAGCATCCCCTTCTCCGCCTGGACCGCCGAGCTGTTCAGCCCGTAGGCCCGCGTCGCGCCCATCAGATCCACCATCTCCGTCAGCGGATTAATGTCCGGATACGATACGTAGCCGTCCTTGTCGGCATCCGGATGCCCCGGGTCATAGCGCCGCAGCGGAGCCCCCGGGTCGGCCACCACCGCCGTCACTGCAACCCCGCCCACCGGCGCATCCGTCGACATCGAAGAGCCGAGCAGCTGGCCGCCGAAACTCCCCTGCGGCGCCTCGGAGCTGAACACCACATGCTGCCGCCGGTATGGGCCTCCCTCGGGGGAGCGCGTCGTCTCCGCGTTTGCCATGTTCGCCGCCACCACCTCGGCCCGGATGCGCTCGGCCTGCAACGCCGATCCGCTCACTTCCATCACGCCGAACAGATTCATTGCCCTCGCCTCTCCCGCAGTCCAGCCGCGCTACTTCTGATCTTCCCGAATCGCATCCTCGACGCGCGAGAACTCGTGCTTCAGCAACTCCACCCCGGTCCGAAACTGCAGCTGCGCCTCGGCCATCTTCATCCCTTCGCGGTCCATCGACACGTTGTTTCCGTCGGGCCGCTCCAGCAGGCCATCGATCGGCCCCACGCGGGCCATCGTCGCCGCCCCGTTCCCCGCCCCGTCCGCGCCGCTCAGGCTCTCGAGCGATCGCGCCATCTCGGCGGCGAAATCCAGTCCCACGGTGCGATAGCCGGGCGTATCCACGTTGGCCATGTTCTGCGCCGTCAGCTTCAGTTCGAGCGACGACAGATCGAGGTAACGGTTCAGCGCCTCGCTCATCGGTGTCTGAATCTGCATCGCCCCGCTCCCGGATTCCCCGCCTCTTCTCCTGCACCCCGGCACCCGCTCCTCTGCCGCCAACCTGAGAGCCCGCTAATCTGCCTCGTCGAATTCGATCTCTTCCCGATCGATCCGCGGCCGATCCTCGGCCAGAATCCACGCCCGCTCCAGCACATGTTCCAGCTCCCGCACGTTGCCCGGCCACGCATGTCCGTGCAGCCGTTCCAGCGCCGCCGCTGTGATCTGCTTCGCAGGACTGCTCCGACCCATTCGGTCGAGGAAGTGCTGCGTCAGTCGCCCGATATCCTCCCCGCGCCCGGCCAGAGCCGGCGTGCGAATCCGGAAGACCGCCAGACGATAGAACAGATCGGCCCGGAAGCCGCCCTCCGCCGCCAGCTTCGCCAGCGGACGGTGGGTCGCGGCTACGATCCTCACGTCCACGTGGATCGAGTCGTTGCTCCCCACCCGCTGCAGCTCGCCGGTTTCGAGGAAGCGCAGTAGTTTCGCCTGCAGCCCCAGCTGCATCTCGCCAATCTCGTCCAGAAATAGCGTGCCCCCATGCGCCGCTTCGATCCGCCCCGTGCGATTGTCCACCGCCCCGGTGAAGGCTCCTCGCGTGTGTCCGAACAACTCCGCTTCCAGCAGCCCTTCGGGAATGGCCGCGCAGTTCAGCGCCACCATGCGCCGGCTCGCGCGCGGACTGAGCCGGTGCAGGGCCCGCGCCACCATCTCCTTCCCGCTGCCCGTCGGCCCCTCGATCAGGACCGGGGTCGTGCGCGGCGCGACCAGCCGGATCCTCCGGCTCACTTCCAGCATCGCGGGATGAACGCCGACAAACTCCGGCAGTCCGGTCGAACCCACCGCTGCCATTGCGTCCGACAGCCCCGCCTCGGCGATCCCAGCTTCGTTGCCGGAGGCGCGTCCCGCAGCCGCCGGCCTCGCACAGGATTGGACAAACTCGTCTCCGGGGGCCGTCTTCCAGGCCGCATCGTCGGTGGCCTGGGCCCGGCGCAGCGCATGCAGCACCTCGTTTCGGCGCGGCCCGCGCGCCTCGCACCCCGCTGGATCCGAAGCGTCGGCCAGGATCAGGTCGGTCTCCGGATGCGCCCTGCGAAACTCGGCCACAAATTCATGGATCTCCAGGTCGGGCAGCCAGGAGTCCAGCACCACCGCCTCGGCCGGTGACGCCTCCAGACAGGCCAGCGTCTCCGCGCCCCCTTCGGCCTCCCGTACCTGCCACCGCAATTCTGCCAGCGCCCGCCTCACCCGCTCGCGAAACGCCGCGTCCGTACTGACCAGAACCGCCGTCCTGGCCGCAGAAACCATCCTCGACTGCGCTGCTGTTCCCATCGCTCCCCTCTCAGGCGTACATCTCTCTCGCCGCCGCCGGCGCTTCGGCACCGATCGCATAGCCCACCCCGCGCACGGTGCGGATCACCGGCATCGCATCCTCGCGCGCCGGTTCACCGCCGCCCGCTTCGCCCCGATTCGGATGGCCCTCCAGCTTCCGCCGCAAATAGTTGATATAGACATCCACCACGTTCGTTCCCGCCGGCGCGCTCATGTTCCACACCTCGCGCAGCAGCGTCGCCCGCGACACCGCGTGCCCGCGATGGAGCATCAGGAATTCGAGCAGCGCAAATTCCCGCGTCGTCAGCATCACCGGCTTTCCCTTGTGGGTCACGGCGCGCTCCACCCGCCTCACTTCCAGATCGCCATGGCGCAGCACCAGCCCCGGCGATCGCCGCCGCTGCAGCGCCCGGCAGCGCGCCCGCAACTCGGCGAACGAAAACGGCTTCAGCATGAAATCGTCGGCCCCCATTTCGAGGCAGCGCACCCGGACCTCAGGCTCTTTGCGCGCCGTGAGGATGAGAACCGGCACATCTTCGGTCAGCGATCGCAGGAACTCCAGCACCTCGGTGCCGTCGCGCCGCGGAAGATTCAGGTCGAGCACCGCCATCTCCGGCAGATCGCTCCGCACCGCCTCGATCGCCATCTCGCCATCGGTGGCCATCGTCACCTCATGCCCCTCCTGCTCCAGTCCCCGCATCAGGAACTGGCCCAGCGCCGGATCGTCTTCTGCAATCAGCAACCGCATCTCGCTTCTCCCAACCCCACCTTCTCGCGATTCCACCCACGCATGAAGAAAAAGATGAGAGAAATCCAAATTGCCTTCCCGCTACGAAATCGCTCGTGCGCGAGGTACCGGATTGGGAAACGAAAAAAACTTTCTCCTTATCCAAATTCTTCCCTCATTCGCTTTTTGTTCGCTATAATGGCCGCTATGGCGATCACCCGGCGGCAGAAGGAAGTCCTCGAATTCATCTCCGCATTCGTGCAGAGAAACGGCTATTCCCCCTCCTTCGAGGAGATCGCCCGCGGTCTCGACCTGCGCTCCCTCGCCACCGTCCACAAGCACGTCACGAATCTGCAGAACAAAGGCCTGCTGGCGCGCGCCCACAATCGCAGCCGCTCGCTCGACGTTCTGCCTCCCCGCTCCAAAGGCCGCGGTGTCGACCGCCTGCCTCTCGCCGGACGCATCGCCGCCGGCTATCCCGTCGAAGCCGCCGAGATTCCAGAAAGCATTTCTCTCGCCGACATCGTCGGCAACCGTGACGTCTTCGCTCTTCAGGTGCGCGGAGAATCCATGCGCGACGAGCACATCCTCGATGGCGACTTCGTCCTCGTCGAACGCACCGCCACCGCCCGCGCCGGCGAGATCATCGTCGCCCTCGTCCGCGGCTCCGAGACCACCCTCAAGCGCTACTACCGCGAGGGCTCCCTCATCCGCCTCCAGCCTTCCAACGCCGAGATGGACCCCATCATGGTTCCCGCCGCCCAGGTCGCCATCCAGGGCCGCGTCCTCGGCGTCCTCCGCAAGTACTAAGGCTCCCAGGCCTCAGCGCGGTGCGGCCTCTCCCCGGTGCAGCCCCACCGCCAGTGCCGCCGCATCCGCAATCTTCCCCCGCAGCACCGTAATCCGCTTCGGCCCATTCGGATGCACCGCGTTCGCCAGAATCACCACATAGGTGTCGCTCTTCGGATCCATCCACAGCGAGGTCCCCGTGAACCCCGTGTGTCCGAACGACCCGACCGGGAAAATCGATCCCCGATTGCTCGAGTAGGGCGAGTCGATATCCCACCCAAAGCCGCGCAGCGCCTTGCCCCCCGCCGGCTGCTCCGGCCTGGTCATCAGCTCCAGCGCGCGCCGCGACAGCGGAAACCGGCTCGGCCGCCCCGCCAGGCGGTCCAGCAGATTCTGCGCGTACACCGCAACATCGTCTGCCGTGCTGAACAGCCCCGCATGACCCGCCACGCCTCCCATCCGCCGCGCCGTCGGATCGTGCACCACCCCGCGCAGCATCACATCGCCCGGACCGGTCGGCAGTCCCGGCACGCCGTACGCCGCGGCCCCGTGCTCGTACTGCGTCGGCGCAATGTCGGGGATCCATGACTCCGGCGGCAGGTAGCGCATGTGCCGCAGCCCCAGGGGCCCTGCAATGTAGCGCTGCTGATACGCGTCGAGCATCATCCCTGACAGCTTCTCCACCAGCGCGCCCAGCACGATAAAGTTGATGTCGCTGTAAACGAATTTCTCGCCCGGCGGCCGCGCCGGCGCAATGGCAAACGCCATGCGATACGCCGTCCCCTTGCCCTCCCACGGCTCCGTCAGCGGCAAATCGGGCGGCAATCCCGAATAGTGCGTCAGCAAATCCCGCAGCGTAATCGCCTGCTTCCCGTTTGCGCCAAATGCCGGCAGATACCGCGCGACCGGATCGTCGAAATGCAGTTCGCCCCGCTGGTACAGCTGCATCACCGCGGTCGCCGTCACCAGGCACTTCGTCAGCGAAGCCATGTCGAAGATCGTATCCGCCGTCATCGCCTCACGCGTGGGCTCCAGCGATCGCATTCCGTAAGCGCGGCGGAACACCACTTTGCCATCGTGGCCCACCACCACCACCGCCCCCGGCAACAGATGCTCCGCGATCGCCCCGTTCACCAGCTGATCGATCGCCTCGAAGCCGTTCTGTGCCCGCGCCGGCACGCGGACCATCAGCAGAACCAACACAGCCCAGACACGAACAGCGCCCCTCATCCTTCGATGACCTCCTCCGGCCGCCGCTCCCCCTCAGGGAAGA
>JBKICP010000121.1:0-17907 GCA_046567085.1 Acidobacteriota bacterium | reverse complement strand
CAGTGAAGCGTTAAACGGCAGCGGCGTGCAAGCCTCGGGTTTGTTGCTGGAATCGAGCAGATAGGCGTTGGAAAGCAGATCGTTCTGTTCCGTAAAGGGGTTGTAGATTTCATAGCGAAGCCCAAGGTCCAGAGTCAGCCGGTTCGTCACGCGATAACTATCCTGGACGAAATACCCCTGCTCCCAGAGGCGATACTGACGCAGGGAGGGCTGGATATAGAAGTCCTGCGTCTGGGAATTGAGGGTCAGAGCGTTGATGTTCGCGAAGCTGGTATCGAGCAGACTGATGCTGGGCCGGATAACGCTGCTGAAGATGGTATTGTCCCAGACGCGGCTGATCTGTACTCCAGCGGCAATGGAATGCCTGCCGTGTTGCCATGAGACCGTATCCTGATAGGTAAAGACTTCCGGTGCACGACTTTGGGGCATGTTATTCGCCACGCCCATGCTGTTGAATCGTCCGGAATTGAATCCAATTGTGGGGATGCCATTGGGATCGCCAACACCGGGCGAAAAAGGCGCTCCCGCGTCGGGTCCCGCGGTGCGAAGGCTGCCTGCATTCACCTCTGCTTCGGTCGGGACTTCTGTTGGATAGGAGATGGGTGTCCTCTGCCGGCTGAAGCGCGCCGTATTCATGAGTGTGGCGCTGAAGATGTGATCGTCCTGCACAACAATATGAGTCGGCCGGGAAACGGTGCCTACGCCGAAGTGCGGCAGGTTGCCGCCATTGATCGCGGCGGCCGGCACACTGTCCACGATGCTGAACGTGGCGAACATCTGATTCTTGCTCGAGATGAACTGGTCGAGACGGACAAATCCCGTGTCTCCGTCCAGATTGTTGGCGATATTGCGGTTGATGGTCGTCGTCCATGTCGAAGTATTGTTCGGGTCGAACGCGCCGCCGGAGACCGAGGGGTACATGGTCGAGAAGAGCGCCTGCGCCAGAGGATTGGTGAGAACCGATGTGAACTGCGATGTAGGAATGGGTACCTCGGTGGGAGAGGTGGAGCGTTGCCGGAAGCCTTCATACGCGACCGAGTAGAAGGTATGGTCGCGAATGATGCGCCCGCCTGCCCAGAAGCCGAACTGATTCTGTTTGAACGGAGACTTGAAGCCGACCGGATCGAAGAAGTTGCGCGTATTGAGCACAGAGTTGCGCAGAAATTCCCACGCAGAGGCGTGCAGAGCATTGCTGCCGGACTTCGTTACGACATTGACGACCGCACCCGAGCTGCGCCCGAATTCCGCTGATGCATTGCTGGTAATCACGCTGAATTCGGCAATGGCGTCGAGTGGAACCGCACTGATGGCGCTGCCGGTATTGCCTGCGGAACCCGAGGGGACACGCGGATCATTGGCATCACCGCCGTCCACCAGGTAGTTGTTGTTGGTTGGACGCGAGCCGCCAGCGGAGACGCCTGAACCCTGGCCGGTTCCACCGGCGCTGCGAGATGCTCCTGGTGCCAGAAAGATCAGATTCTGGAAGTCGCGCCCATTCAGAGGGAGTTCCTCCACCTTTTTGTCATCGATGAGAGTTCCGACGTTGGTCTGGAGGGTGACAACGCTGGCGGCCTCGCCCTGCACCTCTACGACCTGACTGACCGCGCCCGGATCGAGAGTCACGTTCAGTTCACGCGTCTCGTTCAGCACAACCGTGACGGTGGTGAACCGCTTTTCCGAGAATCCCTGCGCAGTGACCTGCAGGCTATAGGTGCCCGGGGCGACATCGGTGAAGGCATATTGTCCCACGCTGTTCGTCAATTGCCTGCGGACAGATCCGGTGCCGTTCTCGGTCAGCGTGAGCGCGGCATTGGATACAACTGCATTGGTCGTGTCCGTCACCACGCCGCGCAACCCGCCTGCGGTCGAACCCTGGGACCATGCTCGTGGCATCGACAGGCAAAAACCTGCGATGGCGATGAGTACGAAAGAGACCGACGTGAAATCCCGCCTTCCGCTCATAAGTCCTCCGAATGATTGCAAAGAGCCCAGCCGAAGCTGGATCGTTATGGCCCGCTCGTCGACGGAGCAGATTGAATCTGGCGACACTCCGGGCACATCAGGCCTGGGGTGCCGTATCAGAACGCAGACTGGGAGAAGAGCCGTGCAGGACAGACGTTGTCCCGCAGCTACTGAGTCATGCTCCGGCCGCGGACACGCGGACGCGGTACATCCGGGTGTTTCTGCCCGCGCTGATCGATCAGCAGCAGCAGTTTGCCGGTCGCGACGGGGTACCGGAAGTGACGAATGGATAAGCTCTGAGGAAGCTGACTGCCGAACTGCACAGGCTCGCAGACGAGGCGATGTCGGTCACGATATCACATATCAGACATCTGGGAAGGTCTTTTTTTTCGAAGGGGGGCGATACTGCTCCATCGGTGTGATTTCATCCCTTCATCGCGGCTTCGACGCTCCTGATCCTTTCCACAAATGCGGAACGATTCTCTCTTATGAACGGGTGCCACACGGCGTCTTGCCCAGGAAATCCACGCCTTGACGTGGAGTGATATGTGATATCTTGCGTTCACTCGTTGGAAATTTCGGCAAGATTTCAGCGTGTGACATTTTGTGGCACCGTTGACCGCCCGATGAGGAACGCAGATATATCCGCGACGATTCAACGGCGGCCCGAGTGACCTGGACGTTCCATCGCCCGCAGGAGGAAAGCTCTTGAAAATCAATGGCCTGGCTGTCGCCTGTGTCCTGGCATTTGTACCTCACCTGGCGGCTGCCCTCCCAGGCCCCTCGATCACCTCTCCTCAGAAAGCGTTTGGATTCAAACCAGGAATGGACCGCAAACTTGCCGACTGGAAGCAGCTCACGACGTACTATCAGACTCTCGCGAGACAGTCACGCCGGGTGCGTTACCAGGAACTGGGTAAGACAAGCGAGGGCAGGCCCTTTGTCGCGCTGACGATTTCCTCTCCGGAGAACCTGGCGCATTTAGCCGAGTATCGCGAGATCAATCGCCGTCTCTCCGACCCACGTCTGACTACGCCCGGAGAGGCGCAGGATCTGATGAAGCGGGGCAAGTCGATCCTGCTGATTACGTTCAACGTGCACTCGACCGAAATTGCCAGTTCACAAACCGCGGCGGAATTTGCATGGCGCATGGCAACGGACGACACTCCCGCGGTGCAGTCAATTCTGCGGAACGTGATCCTGCTGATGATTCCGTCCCTGAACCCTGACGGGCAGCAGGTGGTGGTGGACTGGTACAAAAAATATCTCGGCACGCCCTATGAAGGGTCAAATCTGCCCATCCTCTGGGGGCACTACATCGGTCACGATGACAATCGTGACTGGGTGGGCTTCACGCAACCGGAGACGCGGGCAACAGTCAAGCTCATTAACGACTGGCGGCCACAGATCCTGTATGACCTCCATCAGATGGGCGCCGACGGTCCGCGTATCTACCTGCCTCCGTGGGTCGATCCGATCGATCCCAATGTCGATCCCCTCCTCGTGTCGTCCATGAATGCCCTGGGCGCAAGAACTGCGGAGGATATCTCATCCGCCGGGCAGTCCGGCGTGCTGATCCACGGCGTCTACGACTTCTGGTCGCCCCTGCGCGATTACATCTCGTACCACAACGGCCTCAGAATTCTGACGGAGTCGGCAAGCGTCAACATTGCGTCGCCGATCGACATCAGATTCGACCAACTCGGGCGAGGGATCGGATACAACACGAAGGTGGCTTCCTGGAACTTCCCCAACCCGTGGAAGGGAGGCACGTGGCATATGGGCGATATTGTTCATGATCAGATGCTTGCGCTGTTTTCCATCGCACACAGCGCGGACATCGACCGGCAGCGCTTTCTCTCGGATTTCTATCAGGTCAGTTCGCACGCAGTGCATCCGCAGTCGGGACCGTATGCCTGGGTGATCCCGTCGGAACAGCGCGATCCAGTCGTGATGTCGCGCCTGATCAATCTGCTGCGCACAGCGGACGTGGAGGTGCAACAGGCCACGGCCTCGTTTGAGGCGGGCGGAAAGCGCTACCCCGCCGGCAGCTACATCGTGCGACTGGATCAGCCATTTCGCGCGTTTGCCAAGACGGTTCTGGAAATACAACATTATCCGGATCTGCGCGAGTACCCTGGCGGCCCCTTGCAACGGCCTTACGATGTGACGGCCCAGACCCTGCCACTGCTGTTCGGCCTGAAGGCTGACCCAATTGAAGACAAGTTCGATGCGACCGTAAGGCCGGTCGATGTGGCGAAGGCTCCGGCAGGCCACGTGCTCCCAGGGCCGGCCGACCACGGGTACCTGATTGACGATTCGACGAACAGCAGCCTGTACGCTCTCTTCTTCCTGCTGCACTCCGGACTGCGGGTCGAACGACTAACAGGTTCCAGTATTTCGCCGGGCACGATCTATGTTCCGGATCAGCCCCGTGCGGCCGAGATGCTGCGCCAGGCGGCGGTTCGGTTCCATCTTGATGTACGGCCGGCGCTCGATGCAGACAATGGCCCTGCGCTGGCTGTCGCACTGCCGCGTATTGGTCTGTATCAAAGCTGGGTCGCTTCGATGGATGAAGGCTGGACGCGCTTCATCTTCGATCAAAACGGAATCCCGTACCGACGCCTTGTGGATGCGGATATTCGCAAGGGCGATCTGCATCAGCAGTTCGATGTGATCATTCTTCCTGATAATTCGCCCGCGGCGATTCTGGGCGGACGAACGGAGCGCCCGGGACAGCCGGCGGAGCGGTTGCACTACCCTCCTCTTCCGCCGGAATATACGGGGGGCCTGGGAAAGGAAGGCGAGGCAGCCTTGCGCGTCTTCGCTGACGATGGCGGGACGATTGTCACGCTGAACAAGGCTTCGGAAGTCTATGCGCACAAGGACTCCGCAACTGTCAGCAATGCGCTCGATGGGCTTTCGAATCGGGAATTCTACGTGCCCGGGTCCATCCTTGAGGTGTCGGTGGATCCGTCGAACCCTGTTGCTTTCGGTTCCCCTTCGACGGTTCCGATTTTCTTCGAGACGAGCCCGTCATTCAAGATCAGCGGCAGCGCCCATTCCATTGCCACGTACGTTTCCGACAATCCGCTGCTCAGCGGGTGGATCCTGGGAGGCAAATATCTGCGTGGCACGTCCGCCCTTGCCGAGATGACGGAGGGCAAAGGCCGGATCATCCTCTTCGGATTTCGGCCCCAGTACCGGGCCCTTTCTGAGGGAACCTATCGATTTTTTCTGAACGCTCTCCTCTACGCAGCTTCGACACCCGAGCGGCCGGATCGCGGGGCACCACAGTCCGCGACCAGGATGCTTCCGAAGACCACAATGTCTTTATCGCAGAGCGCAGCGGAGTGAGCTGAGTTCCTGATCGACTTCCACTCCTGATCGACTCGAGCTGGCTCTGCCGGCCATCCGTCTTCACCACCGCTTCATAACCCAGGAGGAATATGCCTGCCATCTCTTTCCTCGAGTGCTCCCGATGTCACGCTCAGATTTCTGCCGATACGCCGCAGTCGGTGTGCCCCCTCTGCCCGAGCGCTCCTGCCGGAATTCTGTATCCACGCTACGAGTTCGGCACGCTGAAGGGCAGTTCTCCCTCCGAAGTTGTCGGTCGGGACGCGGTTCAAACCACGTGGGCTGGCATGTGGCGCTATCGCTCCGTGCTGCCCGACGCGCAGCCGGTGTCGCTAGGAGAGGGCTGGACGCCGATGCTGGCGAGCCGCCGCTACCCTGGCGTCTTCCTCAAAGAAGAGGGAGCGAATCCCACGGGCAGCTTTAAAGCGCGCGGCCTGGGCATGGCTGTAACGATGGCGCGCCATTACGGCATCGGCAAGATTGCTATTCCCTCAGCCGGCAACGCAGCCGGTGCTTTGGCTGCGTACACAGCGGCGGCCGGTATTGAAGCTCACATCTTCATGCCTGCGGACGTGCCCTTCGCCAACTATGTGGAGGCGACGGCCTATGGTGCCACCGTAACTCTGGTGAATGGCTTGATTTCCGATTGTGCCCGCATGGTTGCGGAGAGAAAGCAGCAGGAGGGCTGGTTCGACATCTCCACTCTGAAAGAGCCCTTTCGCGTGGAGGGCAAGAAGACGATGGGCTATGAGTTGGTGGAGCAACTTGGATGGGAGTATCCCGACGCGGTCTTCTATCCGACCGGGGGCGGCGTTGGAATGATTGGGATGTGGAAGGCCTTTGAGGAGATGGAGCAGCTGGGATGGGTCAAGCCGGGGCGCCGTCCGCGCATGATCGCAGTCCAGTCCTCCGGATGCGCTCCGGTGGTGAGGGCGTTCGACGAGGGAGCAGCAGCGAGCGACGCCTGGGTCAACGCCGCGACCTTTGCCTGCGGGTTAAGAGTCCCCAAGCCCTACGGCGACAGCATTATTCTCGAAATCGTGCGGCAGTCGGGGGGAGTCGCCGTGGCCCTCTCTGATGAGACGATCCTCAATTCGATTCTGGACTGGGCGCGAAGCGAAGGCGTTTTTCTTTCGCCCGAAGGCGCAGCCGCGACCGCGGCCTACGATTCCCTGCTGGAGCGCGGACTTCTGAAACCCAGCGATCGTGTGGTTTTATTCAATACCGGCGCTGGCCTTAAGTATACGGACGTAACGGCAGAAGCGATGGGGCTGCCGCGGCCGGCGTTGCGACTGACGCGGGCATGACAAACGGCAACGGGACGGAGCATTCTCCGTCCCCGCACACGCGAACGTTGTTTTGGGCCGAGGATGGACGAAACGGCGTGCCATCTGATATCAAATATTTCACGTCCTGTTTATGGCAGTCATCGACAAGTTGTCGCTCCCCCAGAACCTGACCGGTCTGGCCTATACGAGTATCAAGCGCTATATCCTCGAAGGGGACCTCGACGAGGATGCCCGCCTGACGGAAGAATTCCTTTCCAATCGTCTGGGCATCAGCAAGTCTCCGGTACGTGAAGCGCTCAACAGCCTGCACGCAGAGGGCTTGGTACGCATTGAGCCTCGTCGGGGCGCCTTTCTGCGCCGGTTCACAGCGCAGGACGTGAAGAATCTCTACGACCTGCGCGAGGAGCTGGAGGTTTACGCCGTTGGCATCGCGGAGATTACCCCAGCACTGCTGACGGAGTTACGACGCAGCATCGAACGCACGCGCGAGTTGCTGAAGACGCAGAATCGCATCGGCCATATTGAGGAAGACACTCACTTTCACCAGACGATCGCGAAAGCCAGTGGCAACGACGAACTCTGTCGCGTGCTGGCCAATCTTCACAGCCAGATATGGCTCTGCCGCTGTAAGACCTATAGTCTGTCGTCTTCCACCGCCGCGAAAGCCCATTCCAGGATTCTTGAAGCTCTTCGGTCCAAGGATCGCGCAGCGGCTCAAGCTTACATGAAGACCCACATCAGCCACGTTCGCGAGCGCCTGCTTGAGTTTGTGCGCCGGCGTGACGCGCTAGCGAGCGAAGCCCTCGCACAATCGACGGCTACTCTCGATACACCAGGTTGATTCCCCTCCCGATTCTCTCACCGCTTTATTTCAAGTGAACCAGTAGGCGAGTGAGAAGAGCCGATCGCGACCGATATCGATTTCACAGTAACCCCAGACTAGACTAGTGACGTGTCGCAGTGAATTCGTCAGCAACGCCAATCGGGTAACAAAAAGCCCGCAAGGCCATCCTTCCGCATGCCCGAGTGATTTTGCATCTGCTTTTGGGCTACCAGATTATCTCTGCGATAGCCCACCAGACTAGCAGGGCCGCTAACGCGCTGCCTGTTGCACGTGCCCAGGTGAAGGCGCCCTTCACCGCGACAGATTCATCTGCTCTGTCGCTGATCTTCTTGATCCGAACTCCGGATGTACTCCCCTGTCGTCTCCCGTACCAGGTGAATCGCTAATGGCGCTAAAGGCTTGCCCGCGGTACCGAATTCATTCCCGGCCATATGTTCTTGCAGAATTGGTCAATTCTCTCAGGAAACGCATAGTTTAAGTCGGTGATGTCATCGGGTTTGCCGTCGCTACCACGTGGCGGCCAAGACATCAATAGGATGATGCGCAATAAGAAAATCCTGAATCGCCGCATGCATATGGAGAAGCTTCCTGACTGTATCCTCAGTCGTCTTGTCCGAATCCGACGGCGCGAGATAGATGATCTCGTGGGCCGCTGCGGTGTTGGTTTCTTTGGGGGTAAGGATGATTGACGATGGTCGGTCAGCCTTTTCATATGAGGTCGTGCGTGGCCTCGTCGATCTTCACCGATTGCCGCAGTCACCCTGAGACACTTAAAAAACGCTGCGATCACTCCACTCTTGGACCAGAAGTCGCCCGCCATGCTGCAGGCCTCCCCGGCATAGCCGGGGGGCCTCCCCGTTAGTTAGTTTGGCGAAGGAGAGGCACAACTCCAGGTTCTCGCCATCGGAGCCGCCTGGCTTCTTCGCCACCTGCTCTGCGGCAATCAGACCATCGACGGCATTTGTTTCGCGGGCGCCGATCTGCTGTTTCTTGCCATTGCACTGCTAGCCGCACTCCTTCCGTCGCTTCGCGCGCCGGCAGCCGAGCCCGTTATCGCTTTTCGTCTGATCCGGCAACCGATCCGCGAAACGGTTCAAAATGGATGATCCACTCCTCATCGCGCTGCTGCAAGTGCATGGCGGACCCAGGCTCCGTAAACGAACTCTTGCCGACGGCGTGCCCACTCCGCGTCCGGCAGTACATTCAGGTCGGCACGTGGAATTCCTGGTATGTCGTCTCCCAATGCCATGACGCCGCCTTCCCTCTCCTCAGATTCATAGGCCTTGTCCATGGGAACGTGCCAGCGCGCCGCCCACGTTCCGATGCGGGTTTCGGGCATGGTGTCGATCGACTGCGCGGTCCACCTGGAAAAGTGGAGCTGCGCCTCGAGCCACAGCGCCGCCGGGCGCGTGACCCAGTTCGGCCGATGGCTCGCCCCCTGTACCCAGTACGTCTCAAAAACACCGGAGTGCATGCCAGTGATGGCTTCAGTGCGACGGGCCAGGTCATTGAAGAACGGCTGCTCGTGGTGGCCTGGAATGTCCACTACGGTGTCCCGCGTACCGTTCATGATGAAGGTGGTTCCGCGCCTCTGATTCAGGGCATAGACTACGGCTGCTTTGTCGCCGAGGACGGACAGTGCTTTCCAGGAAATCGCCTGACACATCGGTTTTCCACTGTTTTCCCAATAGCCGCCGGCGCCATCGAGATCGCCGCCGCCTGAAAGCACCACCGCGCGGATTCCCGGATCGACGGCGCCCGTGAGGACAGAAACAAACGATCCGAGAGAATACCCCAGGACGGCGATTCGCGAAGAATCGATATCGGGGCGATGCCGCAGATACCTCACGGCCTGCATCACGTCGGTGATCATCAGTCCGGTGAGCCGCTCCGGATATTGCGGAGCGTCAACGACGCGGTCGTGCAGGCGGGATCCGGATCGTTTCTCGGGATTGCGTTCGCCTTCGCCGACGGGGTCATAGGTGAGCACGACGGCTCCCGCGCGCGCGTATAACATACCGGTGTACATGTCATACCAGCTGTATTTGTCGCCGCCGTGGCCGCTGACCACGACCATCGCAGGCAGGCGACCGGCTTGCACCGCAGGACGATAGACGATGGCAGGAACGCGCATTTTGAATTCAGTGCGGTAGGTGACTCGGTCCGCGATGACACCAGGCATGGGTGAGAAGCTTCCGTACGTTTTGGGAGCGAGCCTCGGAAGTCTGGAAGAGATGAAGAGCGTCTGACGGATCTCCTGCTGCCAGCGCCGGAACTGCGCCGGAGAAACCGCCTGCGGGGATGACTGGGCCGCGGCCGTAGTGACGAAAAGAGCGGCGGCCGTCAGCAACCACGCGGGACGAAGAATCCACATGCGGGAAGCGCTTCTCACGGCTGGGCTCGCTGCACGGCCGGGGTCGCTGCTCCGTTTTCGGTTTCCTGCATCAGGTGATGATAGAACCTCAGCACAACCGCCCAGGACGGTTTGGGCTGTCGATCCATGGTGACCAGTCCCTTACTGTTCCGATAGCGAGCAATATCCGGGTGGTCGCCATTGATGCGATGCGGATCGGGGAAGTCGGCGTAGATCCAGATGATTCCTCCAGCGACATAGCTGCGACGCTCCGGCGCATAAATCTGTTTGAGATGGGAGCTGAGAAAACGAACCTGGAAGGCGTCGCTATAGTCCTTACTGCCGTCTTTTGCGGTGTTGGGATTCCAATGATTGACGGCCTCGGAGCCGAATTCACTCACGACGATTGGCTTGTCGGGATATTTCGCGTGCATGCGATCGAGCATTGGGCCCACATCGTCGAGCTTGCCGTAGTACCACCCGAAGTACTCATTGACGGCGATCACATCCACCGGCGCCATGGAGATATCCCGTTCGCGCTTGTCGGAGGCGAATGTCGCCAGGCGCGTGGGATCGAGATGGTGCACATAGTCGATCGCCTTGCGGACGTAATCGGCCACCTCCGGCTTGTCGGAGGGAATTTCATTGGCCACCGACCAGAGGATGACGCTGGGATGATTACGCAGTTCGTGGATCATGGCATCGAGCTCGGGCGCGGCGTAGTTTTGCCAGACCTCGGGCGATGCCAGAGTCGCAGCGGCGCTCTGCCAGGCGGGCATCTCGGTCCACACCAGCAGACCAAGCCGGTCGCAGTCGTCGTACACGTCCTGCGATTGCGAGTAATGTGCGAGGCGCACGAAGTTGGCACCGAGGGCCCTGATCGCGGTCATGTCCCGAAGGTTCTGCGCCGCGCTCATCGACTGGCCGACACCGGGTGCGAACTCGTGGCGGTTGATGCCGCGCAGCGTGAGGGGTTGGCCGTTCAGAAAAATGCGCGATCCCCGAGTTTCAATTTGCCGGAACCCGAGATGAAAAGAAACGACATCCTGCGGCTGTCGATTCGCCACCGTCTTCACGGTCAGCGCGTAGAGGGCTGGATGGTCGGGCGACCAGGAATGGATCCCGCGCAGGTCGGCCGTGGAGGTGAGGCTTAAATCGTCCGCGGACGCTGGTGCGGTTTCAGTTTTGTGCCAGACGATGTGGCCCCGATCATCGGCCAGAGACAGAAGGACAGATGCCGGCGCTGGCGTGTCTTCGTGAATGCGGGCATGGATCTGCAGTCGCCACTGACCGTTAGGAAGCATCGTTGTCGTCGCGTGGTCATCGCTGCGCACCGGCGCGCGCTCTTCCAGATACACCGGCCAGATAAGTCCTCCGTCGTCCCACCAGCCGCGCCACTTTGCGTCGGGGATGGCATTGGGGAGGACCGCGTTATCGACCTCGACAACCAGAGTATTTTCCTGGCCACGCAGAATCGCTCGGCTGACCTCGTACGAGACATTGATCCAGGGTAGCACCGAGGATCCGATGCACTGCCCGTTGAGCCACACTTTCTGACGCAGCACGGTTCCGGAAAAATGCAGGAACAGGTCGTCGCCAGCCGCGCGCGGCCCTTCGAAACGCGTCCGGTACCAGGCCTTGCCTTTGTAGAAGCGCGGCGGATCGTCGGGATCGGGAATCTCAGGATGATGCGCCAGCTCTTCGTTGAACGAGCCGGGGACCCTGAGCCTTTTCCACCGTCCCGTCGTAACGGGCGCGAACCACGCGCCGTTTTCTCCCTGGCCGTCGGGATCGAGCCGAAAGTCCCACATGCCGGAAAGGTTGATCCGAACCGGCCCGCTGTATGCGGCGGGCAGAGAGGCGGGCGATACGCGAACGGATGGGACAGCAGACCCGGGCAATCCATTCGCAGGTGCGGCTTGTGAACCTGCTATCCCAAAAGCTCCGAACATCAGACCCAGACAAATCAGCGAAACCTGCAATCGAAACCTCTCCATCCCCCCACCGTTCGGCGCGTCATCATCTCGTGGTTGCCGGGAACGGAGGAATTATCCGCCACGGCGTTGTATCGAATTCCTCAGGAAAGTTCTCTGCTGCGCCCGTAGCGTTGCGCAGTTCCACCATATACATCAGGCCACGAGCATCGAGCGGAAGCGTGAACCGCCACTCACTTTTTTTGCCGAGTTCCCGGGTCATCGCCGCGCTCTGCCATGGCAGTTCGCTGGGCAACGGCTTCCACCACAGAATGACGGAGGTGACGGCAGTCGCACGATCTGAAGCGTACTGAACGATGGCGTTCCCGTCGGCTTCGTGGTCCGTGAGAGAAATGTGTCCGAAATCGACCGCAGACGGTTGGAGCGGAAGACGCGGCGTTTGCAGTCTGTGCAGCGGCCGGAAGGAATCCGCTGTTGCGTCCAGCTGCGCCAACGGCGCACTCTGACTGCTCCATTGGAAGTCGATCTGGTGGCGGAGCGGATTGGAGAGCGGACGATAAACCCGATCGGCTGCGTCGCTGAGTTGCTTCCAGGCGAGACGGGAGGCGGCGAGATCTCGAACCGCGGCTGCATCGTCGTCGGAGTTACCACTCTGCAGGGCAGACTCCAGCCAGGTCATGCCGCGAATGCGCGCCGCGGCGTAGTCTCCGAGATCTGCTGCCAGGAGCAGGTCGTCGCGCAAAAGGCGCCACGCTGCGGCATCGGAACCGGACACTGTGGGCGCAGAAGCAAGCAGCGCACGCGTCTCTCGTGCCGCATCGCTGAGCCGACGGGCAATCCGGAAGGGGCCGATGCGTCCGTCAGGGGTGCCTGCGATACGTTCGCGTACGTATTGGTCTATGCCGACAAAACTGCGGCTGTCCTCAGGATGATTCTCAGCGAACTGCAGCAGATCCTGACGGGCGCGCTTCTTCTTCGTGTCGAAATTGCCGGTTTCCGTCTCGGGCGAATAATCGCGCTGGTCCGGTCCCTGGAACCGGTAGGCGTAGACCAACGGCACGATGCGGCTGCTCTCCTGCATCGCCCGGTAGGCCGTTTCGCCCGCAGCGCCGTAGTGACGATTGAAAGCACGCACGACGTTGCGATCCGGCAGATCGGGGTCATAGCCCAGCCGCCCCCAGGCGTAGTACCACATCCAGTGCTTTTGCCAGATCCACCGATAGACGCCGATATCGTCTGTTGACCGGTAGTATTGCGCGGAATCCACGCTGAAGTAGGCGATGTGGGGCTCGAGAGTGAAGCCGAGCGCATTTCCGAGACGACAGGAACGAACGGTGCGGCGGATAAACTCTGTGTTCTCCCAGGCCCAGAACCGATGCGTGCCGTTGGCGCGGATTTGCCAGAGGATACGATAATCGGCGGGAAGGTCGAGATAATTCTGATAACTGTAGCTGCCGTAGGCCGGACCCTGCATCGACTGATAGGGGAGCCCGAGGTGCTCCCCGTTGAATTTGATTTCAATGTCGAGCCCTGCATGGGCCGCCTGCGCAATGGGCAAAAGCTGCTCTTTCGTGGTTTGCCAGCTGCGCGTGTAGAGCCGAAGGCTGGTGCGGCCGGCTTCCTGCACGCCCCTGAGGTAAGCATCCCGATAGAAGCCGGCCAACTGGGTTGACTCGCCCACGCGAAACCCAAGCATGTATAAATCCGGGAGGGCGCGGATCAGCAAAGCGACCGCTTTCGCCGTATAGTCGGCGAGACGGTCGGGCGGAACGCCTGTGACCGAGGGCTCATTCTTGTACCGCCCTCCACGGCCGTTATTGGCGCTGTAGTTCATCAGGGAGACGCGGATGCCGCGCGATTCTGCGTACGCGATGATGGCGCGCAGGCTGGCAAGATTCCGGCGCTGGACCGCCTCGTCGCCCACATTGGGATAGTCGGGAACATGCACCAGCATCGGATACAAATTTGGGAAGCTGGTGGACTCGAGATCGTAGGCACCATGCAGATCGAGGAGGTTATACCGATTGCGCGCGAGCAGATCGATGTACGCGTGCCACATGGCGTGATCATTCACCAGCAGGGGATATCCGCCGGGCGGCGCGGGTTCCGAGGTTCCCCGCGTGTGAATGAACATGTTATCGGCCCGTATCTCGAGATACGGTTTCTGGCTGGTTGGTTTGATCAGGATTGCGACCTGCCGCCATGATGCCGGGCGAGCGGACGCTGCATTGCGGATTTGCTCAGCGAGTTCCTCCAGCCCATACATCGCCCCGACTGCGCCACCGGCGCGAATCTGAACCGCTGTTCCGGCAACTTCGAGCGAGAAGCTCTGCTCCTCGATGGAGATGGCTCGCGGCAAATCCTCTTCGACCGCACCGAGCAGCAGCACGTCAACACGGGCCTGAGAGGGATCGATCCCAGCGGAGCGGACGGCGTCGCCGAGATCTCCCGCGGCCCAGCGAACGCACGCCGCGGCATCCTTCGGCAGATGGATCTCCGCTTCCGCACGCGGGCACAGCACGCAAGCCAACACGCCGACGAGGATCGCGGAGACGAGAAGACGCGGCCTGCAGTGCCGTGACGCGCGTGGAGATTGATTCGACATCACCGAAAGGGCGGGTTTCATGGGAGCTTCGCCCTTCTCGAGGCGCCGGTCCTCTCCCCGGAACGCGAAGCCATTGGGCGGCACGCATAGATCGATCGGGGCGCTTCAGCCTTCTGTACTCCATCCGCCTCTCGAAGATGTTGCGCCATCAGTTCCCGGGCGAGGACAGCGTTGCGCGAGCGGATGGAGCGATAGATTTCCCGATGCATGCCGGCTGCGTCTCTCCGGTTCGCGACGTTGCCGGCGCCGGACTGTACGTAGAGCGCCGAGAGGACCGTCTCCATCAGCACGGCGAGAATCGGATTGCCGGATGCGTGCGCGACGGCGCGATGGAAAAGCAGGTCGTGGATGCGGTACTCTGCGGGATCGTCGGAGGAGGCATAGATTTCTGCCACCTCTTCCGCGAGGGTTGCAAAGTCGCGTTGCTGTCCGCGTTCCGCAGCCAGCGCCGCCAGCCGTCCTTCGAGGATTCGGCGCGCTTCCTGGACCTGCCACGGCTGAAATGCGTGCAACGTGCCGAGCGTGCGGAACGCTGTGTTCCCAATTTCCGGAGGCCCGTCAGCGACGAAGGTTCCCACGCCGCGCCGGATACGCAGAATGCCCATCGCAGCCAGATAGCCAATAGCATGACGAAGCGTGGCCCTGCTGACGTTCAGCTGGCGCGCCAGGACGCGCTCCGGCGGCAGCTGATCGCCGGGATGCAGGAGGCGCTTCTCGAGAGCGTTGCGAAAGTAGCCGACGACACGCTCGACGAGATGCGTCCCCGATGAGGCGAACGTTTCATCCTCAATATCCACCCTGCTCAAGCTCCACCTCCCGCATGGGCGGTTGAGGGGGTGCCGGCGCACTTCCGGTAGAAGTCGCTGACCTGATGCTGGAAATCGGGCCGGCGAAGATCCTGACGGAACACCATAAGCCAGGAACACCCGGCGCGGATCGACTGCTCGAGATCGTCGCCGAGTGCGTAGCCCTGCCGGGTCGCGGACTGGAGCTGTTCGCACACCAGAGGGCGTCCATTGTGCCACTCGGCAGGATAGACGTGGGTCCGGTCGAAGCCGTTGTCCTGCAGGATGAGTCCCTTCTCGTCGGCGAGGGAGAGGATCGCTGTTTCGCGGCAGCCCGGGGGATTCGGCAGCGTGCAGGCTCCGCCGAGAAAAGAGCTGTCGGGCATGAGAGCGAGGGGTGAGGCGGGAAAGGCTTTTTGGTAAACGTCGATCACGTGGCCGATCGCCTCGTACCAGACGGCGTTGCTGTAACCAGCTCGTTGCCAGAGTGCCAGGCGTGCGGCTCGTTGTTCCGGAGTCTTATTCTCTTCGGTGTCCGGCTTGGTCTCGCCGCCGTCGCCCGCCGCGATCTCGATGAAAGCCACCTTACCTCGCCACGGGCTTGCAGCGACATGGGCGGAGACGCCGTGCAGAAACTGCGCAAGTCCGTCGAGATAACCTGGACTCCAGTAGACGGGCAAGACGGCGCCGTCCATCTCAGTGACCGAGCCGATGTGGTATTTCCGGTATGCCCACGACGGCGTTCCCATCCGCGACCATGGCTCGCGCCACTTCGTCCAGCCGGCGGTAGAGAGGCGGAGAACGACCTCTTTTCCGGCATCGGTCCACATAGAGACCTCGCGGTCCATTTCGCGGAAGTCAAACTTATCTCTCTTCGGCTCCAATTGAGACCAGTAGTAGATCAGGACTCGCCCCGATACGTCCGACAGATGCAGATCCGACGGATCCGCCTGCTCTCCGGAGAACTCAATCAACCGGGGACACGCGGGAGAAGTTTGCGCCGTTGCCAACCGAAGTCCCGGCAGACACGCCCCAATCATCAGGAGACCAGCGCAGCCAAAGACAGTCTTCATCGACGAAGTCCTCTCCCCTTGTATTCCGCCGCGGCTAAAACGTGACGCGTCCCGAGAGCTGAAGGAAGCGCTCACCACTGGTGCTGGTGATCTGTCCGAGGCTCGAGCCCACCTGACCCGACGGCGAGCCGAGGTTGGGAGTGTTGAAGACTCCGAACGCATCGCAGCGGATTTCGAAATAGGTTCCTTCCCGCCCTGGTATCTGGAATGCTTTCGCGGCGGAGAGATTGTCGGAAATCGACGCCGGCCCGGTAACCGCGTTTCGGCTCAGCGTCCCATAGGTGCCTGGCGCCGGGAAGTCATGGGCAAAGGAGCTGGAGTTACTACACGCCGGATTATCGTCACCACAAAACGCTGTTGTGTCGAACCATGTATTGGCGAGTCCTGTGGTGGGGTTCTTTGTCAGCGCCAACTTATCCATGCGGTGCCTTCCCGAAGGCAGCGTCCATTTATGCCAGACCATCGGGTATTGATCCGACGCGTTCGTGAGAGCCCAATCCGTTTTGGAATAGACGGCCACCGGCTCGCCGCTCTGGATTCTGTACTGCCCGCTGAAATCCCACCCCCCGACGCCTTCCCGAAGAAGCCAGTTGTGCTGCGACAGGGGCGGCACGCGCAGCGTAAAGCCGAGGCCCGCAATGTGGGTGTGATTGAAGTCCGAGGGGCCGTATGCCTGACTGAGATTGAAGTTCAGCGGAGAGCCGACGGCAGGCACAGCGAAGCCTCCGAACTCGTTGGGCATGTTCACAGTGTCGGTTGTATTCGAAGAGAACTCATCGAGCGAGCGCGACCACGTGTACGAACCCATCGCGCTGAGCCACGTATTCATGCGCTTGGTCACCGCGATCTGGAGCGCGTTGTAGTTCGAGGTGCCGATGCTGGCCATATCGGCAATGTTGCCGAAGTTCGTGTACGGGCGGCGTGCCTGGTAACTGGCCGTGGAAGTCGATGCACCCGGTGCATAGAGCGCCGGGTTGGTATTGTAGTCCAGCAACTGATGGCGCCCAAACTTGCCTACATATCCGACCTGCACCGCAAGGTTCGCAGTGATTTGTTGCTGTACGTTCAGATTCGTTGCTTCCACATAGGGGGTTGTCAGATTTGGATCGGGATAGGTGAGCGTAAAGGGCGTCTTGAACGTAGGATTCGACAGGTTGACCGTGGAAGGAAAGGTCGGTCCGCTGGCATAGGGATCGGAGATGCTGGCCGGTGTTACATTCGGCGAGAACTGGAAGACGTAAGGCTGGGTATTGTTCTGAATAACGTTCGCCCCGAAGGCATCGAAGAAGATGCCGAAACCGCCGCGTACCGCCGTGCGGCCATTACCAAAGACGTCATACGCGAAGCCGAAGCGGGGCGCGAAATCATAGTAGCGAGTCGGAACCTCGCCGCGGGGGACGCCGTGATCGCCTGGAAAGACCAGTCCGACAGGCGCCGACGGAATCCTGGTCGACTGCTCGCCGGGGCGAAATGTAGCCCACCAGTTCTGCGGCTGGTACCAGGGAAAGGGCAACTCGTAGCGCAGTCCCAGATTCAGGGTGAGTCGCGGCGTCACCTTCCAGTCGTCCTGAAACCAGAGATAAGCATTGTTCTGAATTCCGCTCTGCTCGATCTGCGGACTCTCGGCTACGGCATTATTCACAAATCCGAACATGTAATCGGCCATCGAATCGCCAGTAAAAGTTCCAGTGAACGTGAACTGGCC
>JBKICP010000120.1:0-24154 GCA_046567085.1 Acidobacteriota bacterium | reverse complement strand
ACCGGGTCGCCTGGCTGCGTCTGATGCGCAGGTGCTTGCAGACCTCGCGCAGGCTCAGCGCATCTGTGCTGAGGTGCGTGTGTTCCTGGCGATAAAGCCAGTTGTAGAGACTCTTCGGGTTGCAGCCGAATCGAAGCGCTGCGGAGTGGACGCCGTGGTCGGAGATGTATTCGACCAGTTCGTCGGTCTTCTTAGGATCGAACGTGTGCCGGGATGCAGACCCAGGCCGCGGGATCCCGTGGCTGGTCATGAAATCCCAGCAAGCGCGCTTGTCTCTCCCGGTCAGAGCGGCCAGCTCTTCGCAGATCGCGACCGGATGTTTCTGTTGACGCATGATCTCGACCGCCTCTGGTGGAAATCTCCGCCACGTTCGGCGTTTAGGGATAGGATCGATCGGAAAAGAAGGCACACCTCACCTCGGTTCAGGAAATGTCGCACCCCAGGACGGAACGGGCAGCGATTCCGAGTGTTGCCCTTGCTGACGGTTGCTCGGGTGAGAGGACAAGCTGCCTGCCCCGAATCGTTCGGCTTGTCAGCCTTGGTCGCGGTCGTCCACCTGGCTGAGAACCATCACCCCGGATTGTCTCCGGGACGATGATTCTCATTGTGAAAAGAACTGCGCCCACGTGGAGGAATTTTCAAGGCGATGGTCAGGTTTCCGGACATATCTGAGATGTTTCCGGGACGAATGTCGCTATTGTCCGAAACGACCGCGGAAGCTTTGCTCGTGGCGGATCTGGGGAGTTGGATAATCCCGAACGCTGGATTTCTCTCTCCGGCAGAGTACGCGCACATCTCTCAGGAATCTGACACACTGCATTCGCGCTGCCAGCCGCGCCTGGGATCAGGCGCGAGCAGGCAGCGCGACCCTTCTCTCTCTCGATTCCGCGATCCGCATGTTGATAGCGGTGACCCGACCGATGACCTCCCCCTGGGACGGGTGGCGGACCTCACGGACCCGGCACCCGGACTGCGGATAGGGGATCAATACGAGGCTGCCCTCTCGCTCCTCGCACCAGGAGCATACATACTCGTCCCGAAGCTCAACAAAATAGATCGGACGTTCGAAGACGCTAGCCCATGCCCCGGACTCAATTCGGCGCTGCATGGGATCGATCTCAACGAAGGTTCCGGGACGGATCATAGGGTAAAGCGTGTAGTCTTTGGTGCCTATATACCCGTAGACCGGGGTGCCGGCCGAATTCTGCGGAAAGAGGCGGGACTCGTGCCTTGCCGGACTGGAAAACATGCGGGAAACCAGATCCGTTCTCTCTGTCTGGATCGACTCCTGACTCGCCGAAACGGCGTCTCCTGGAGCGGCGGGGGCGCCGACCAGGTCCGTATTGGGGAGTGGCTGGCGCACCTGCTCACGCCCGATATCGCTGATTCTGATTCCGAAAAATCCGAGCACCTGATCGAGACGCTGCTGATAAATCGTGCTGAGCGTATAGATCTTATAGATACCCGGGGTTAGTTCGCCCCTCTCGATCTGCGAAAGCCACGCATGGGACAGGTAATACTCCTGATTTTGCTTACTGTCAGCCAGAGCACGGCTGAGTCGCTCAACCTCGCGGGTCGACAGGCCGAGCCGCTCACGGATGGCACGCAGACGCCGTCCGGCTTCCGGGTTGGGGGAGGAGACTGGCATTTACCACAAACTGCACTAAAGAATGAGCCGGTTCGACTTTTGGACGGAATTAACTTCCGGTACTTCCCGGAACATCATTGCCGAAGTCCGTATTGGAGATGATGAATGCCGGTCCGGGTGGTTATGCATCCGACCAAATCAATTCTTCGCTAAAACGACATGTCAGTCTGCTTGCGGGGAATCCTTGCGTGCGGCTGCCATACGCGTCATTCGCCGGATTTGTCACGGCCCGCGAGGAAGCTGCCATTTCAATAATGCCATCTCCTGCGATGAGCGGGGAGCGCCCCGCGACGATTCTCCTGAGGGAAATCGGACCAAGGCGGGATCCACGGCGATATGGCAGAGTCGATGCGGCCAGGCGCGGCAGGGGAAAGAAGAGCAGCCCGGGTTCGCGCCGTGTTCGCCTTAAGGAACCTGAGCCTTCATCAGGTTTCTGCTGCATCGGCACGGATCTACGGCGCCCGTTCAGCTTCTCACATTCCGCACACCCTCTATCATGCTCTCTCAGCTTCTGTGGAGTTCGGCCCGAGCCTTGCCCAAACCTGCGCCCTGAGTCGCATCACCGGCTTCCGGATCGAGGACTGGCTGGCGGTATTCGGTATTGACCTCGTGCGGATTGCAGGAATCGAGACCGCGCTGCCTCTGAAACGCACGCGACTGCTCAATCCGGTATGCGATCAGGACGGTTCCTTCCCAGCATGCACACTGCTGGAACTGGAGAGGACACGCTCACCAGAAAAGGTCATCCCGCTGGGCCAGTTGGCTCGATGGTGGAGCGAAGCGGATCGGGAAGAGCCGGACCCCGCATACCTTTTCGCAAAAATCGGCTCTGAAGATGCCTTTGCATGGCCGGAGTTGCTCCCGGGCAGCATCGTCCGCCTGCTTCCGGAGCCGGAACAGGGAATCATCGCCCCCGATCGCGGCGATCCGCCGCTGCGGATGATCAGGCACGAAAGCGGGCTCTGGTGTGGCCGCTTCCATGTGTCGGGGGACGGAACCATCCAGGTCGCTGCACGGGAACTCGCCTACGCACAAATCGCACTGCGGATTCCACACGAAGCGCGAATCATCGGTGTGGTTGATATGGAGATCCGCTGGCTCCAGAGGTTCGAACGGCCCGAGGTTCCCCGAGAGTTTTCGGGCTATAGGGTTCCGGAACGTCTTGACCGATCCCCTGCGGGTCTCGGCTCCATGGTACGTCGGGCCAGGGAGAGAGCAGGTCTGACTCTCGAGACGGCGTCCCAGCTGTCGCGCGAGGTAGCAAAATATCTTGGCCGAGCTCAGTACGCGATCGCGCAGAGTACGCTTTCGGAATACGAGTCCCAGGATGACCCTCCTCGGCATCTTGAGAAGGTTGTCACGCTCTGCCTCGTCTACGGAATCAGACTTCATGATTTTGTGGCCGCTGCCGGAATAGCTCTCGATCAGCTCGGCCGGGACGTCATGCCTTCACATCTGTTGCCGGGGGCGCCGAGGCCGGAGGTCCTGTCAGCGCTGCAGAAGCCATCTCAGCGAAAAAGCGGTACGAGTTGCTCGCTTCGCGATGAGACTGGCGATGTGCCCTGGTTTCCGGGCGATTCGCTGGCGCGCCTGTCGATGTTACCGCGTTTGTCTCTGCGTGATTTTTGCTGGCTGCCCGAGGCGCAACCATTTATGCCGGCGCACACCGGGGGCACCTTCCTCGCGCTTGTGGATCGAAGGAGAAAGCGGCCTGTCCGTCTGCCGAGATTGCCTCCATGGCAACAGCCGGCCTGGGTTCTGGTCCTGCGAAACGGAGAGCATCGATGCGCCTGCTGCAGCTTCGAGAACGGAAATCTGGTCCTCTATCCGAATTCCGATCGAACCCGCTCTCCGGAAGTGCTTGTGCCTGGACGCGATGCAGAGGTTGTCGGGCAGATTCTGGCCGTAGCCCGGCGCATCGGAACGCAATCGAGGCCGCACGCTTGATATCCTCCTGTGTCCATCACCCCATTCTGTTGAGGGAAGCCACATTCCGGCGGCATTTGTTGCTTCTCCGAATATCCGGTCCGGTCGCTGGCAAAAGTCACAGCTTCCCGGCAATTTGGGTGTGTACCTGACGGACTTCTTCCCCGGATGACCGAGCAGATGCTGAGACTCCCCGATAACCTTCGTATTACGCACACAGCGGACGGCGCCGTCGTTCTCGACGTCACCCGGGGCCGGATCTTCCGATTCAATGCGACCGGGTCCCTTATTTTTCGCATGCTTCAGTGCGGACTCGGCGAAAAGGATATCGTCTCCGCGCTTGTTCGTCAGTTCGCCGCCGATATGCTGACGGCCGAATCCGACACAGCCGAATTCCTGGCTGCTCTGGAGAGGCATTCCTTAATGCAACCCGGTTCGGATCGAAACAGGAGGTAGTACGCCATGGTTGTGCTTGTGCTTGCCGCTTACGTTGAACTGATGAGGATCGATTTCCGTCTCACCCGAAATGATTTCGCAGGGATCTACGCGCGCGTGCGCAGGACGTCAGTCGGTACGTCGCCCGGGGGGCCTGGCACGGTCGATGCGATCTGTGGAGTGATAGATACGGCCGCGGTGTGGTACTGGAAACAGGTTTCGTGTCTCCACCGGTCTGCAGCCACAACCTGCTTGCTGCGCAGAGCTGGTATCGACGCCCGGCTGGTGATCGGTGCTCAGGCCCTGCCGTTCCGCGCCCATGCATGGGTCGAGATCGAAGGAATTGTCGTTAACGACAAGCCTTACGTCCCTGAAATCTACGCGATCCTCGACCGCTGCTGAGCTCCGGGGAATGGAGGCGATGATGACTGCACAGTTTGGACGGTGGAATTTCGATTCTGCCCCCATGCCCGCCTCTCTTGCGGATCGTGTCGGAGACCGGCTTGGAGCGTGGGGGCCGGAAGGCCGGTTCAGATATCAGGATTCGCAGGCCGAGCTGCTGTGGTTCCCATTTGAGACGACGGAACACCGCTCGGTTCAGCAGCCTATGGTGCTCGCTTCCGGAGAGGTTCTTCTCTGGGACGGGCGACTCGACAATGGCCGGGAGATTCTCGGTGCCATCGGGATTTCCGGATACCCTCTCCCTTCCGACGTCGAAATCGTCGCCGCGGTTTGGTCGCGATGGGGGCTGGACTGTTTAGCCCGCCTTATCGGCGACTGGGCCTTTTCGTTGTGGATGCCGCGTGATCGTCGCCTGCTTCTTGCTGCCGATATTCTGGCCTCTCGTCATCTCTGTTACGCGATCAACGAGAAGGGTGTGCGGTGGTCCAGCATTCCGGACCCGCAGATTCTGCTCCCGGGAGGCGATCACGGGATCGATGAAGAGTATCTTGCCGGATGGCTGGGTTCCTTTCCCGCGGCTCACCTGACGCCTTTCCGCGCAATCCGACGTGTCCCTCCGGCCTCATTCGTTACCATCCGGCCGGGCAGTGCGACCGTCCGCCGTTACTGGGATTTCGACGCTACAAGGAGGATTTGTCACGCGCGGGATGCGGAGTATGAGGAGCACTTTCTCGAACTCTTCCGGCAGTCGGTCCACCGGCGGCTGCGCTCGAACTGGCCTGTTCTTGCAGAACTGAGCGGGGGCATGGATTCCTCCGCCATCGTCTGTGTTGCCGATGCGCTGTCACCCACCCGCCAAGAGACAAAGATCGATACCGTCTCCTGGTACAACGACGACGAGCCGCACTGGGACGAACGGCCCTGGTTTACTCGCATTGAATCGCACCGGGGGAAGAGCGGACTCCACGTTGACGCGAAGGCTCTTCCTTCGGAAGCTGAGAACCAGGGATCGCAGGTCCGGCTGCGCCCGGGAGCGGGATCACTGCCGAAACTCATGCTGGAGATGATGATCGGCCGCGGCCATCGCGTTCTGCTCTCCGGAATCGGAGGTGACGAGTTTATGGGAGGGGTTCCCACGCCACTGCCGGAACTGGAGGAACTCCTCGCCTGTGGCAGGTTTATCAGGTTCTGGCAGCGGACACTGGTCTGGGCGCTGACACAGCGGCGCCCCTGGATTCACCTGTTCTCGGACACGGTGCGTGGATTTCTGCCTTTGTTTCTGTGCCAGAGAAAGAGCCGACAGATTCCCTGGATTCTGCCTGACTTTGCTCTGCGTCAGGGGGCTGCGCTGGGTGGCTATCGCCGGAGACTGCGGCTGACAGGACCTCGGCCTGTATTTCAGGAGAACATGGACGCCCTTGAAGGCATCCGCCGACAGCTCGGATGTGTGGATCCGCATCCCGAATTGCCATTCGAGCGCCGGTTCCCGTTTCTCGATCGGGATCTGCTCGAATTTCTCTTCGCCATTCCGCGCGAACAGTTGATTCGACCCGGACAGCGCCGCTCTCTGATGCGTCGCGCTCTGCGTGGCACCGTACCCGACGCGATTCTGGACCGTCGCCGCAAAGCCTTCGTTTCCCGATCCCCCCTGCGACGTGCCGAAGAGCAACTCCGCACGCTCTCCCCTCTCGGTCCCCTCGCGTCCGAGAAGGCGGGGATCGTCGACTCCTCGAAATACCGCGGCGCACTTGCTGCTGTATGCGCGGGAGCCGATGTCCCGGTCCTTCCCCTTCTGAGAACGCTCGCGCTTGAACAGTGGCTCGCGGCGATCGAGGGCAGGGAATCGGCGGACAGCCAAATCGGGACGATCGGTTTGCATACTGTGGCTGATTCTCCAGGCAACCACCCGATCACCGACATCCCCGGGGCTGGCGAGGTGATCGCATGCGAGCTCTGAAAGCCTTGCCTCGGGCGGCCCTCCCCGTCCCCGGCGAAGAGCAACGGTTACTGTGTTCGGTCATCCTTCTGCGTAACGGAGACAGGGAAGTCCTGGTGTTTGGGGCCGTTCCCCTGCGCCTGCCGGTGGTCGAGCTTCCGCCCGGGCAGAGAATTGCGCCGAACCTCCTTCCTGAGATTGAAGGTCGCTTCGGCATCAGGGCCGTGGGTCGCTGTTTCGTTGTCACCGGGGCTTCACCGCAGAAAGCCGTGTGCGTGGTCGCCGATGCCCTTGATTGCTGTGCACCCGCCCCGCCGGGCTTCGTCTGGCTCTCGCTGAGCGCCCTCCGGTGGGACGACTTTGCGGCTGAATCGCAGGCCCCCCTGTGGTCAGCGCTGGCACGAATCCAGGCCTGTGTCGCCGGAACGTCTCCCGGGCATTTTGTGGTGGCCGGCTGGCTTGAAGAAGTCCGGGTCTGGACCACGAAGGTCCTGGCCGATTCCGGTCTCAGTCTGGGAGGTCTCCATTCCCAATACAACCTCGGGCCCGATTTCTCCCTGCTGCGCTTTGCGACCAGCGGTGCGGCTGTGTGGTTCAAAGCCGTCGGTTGCAAATGCGCGCAGGAGTTTGCGGTAACCCGCATTCTGGCCGACGCCCGCATTCCCCATACGGCTCGAGTGTTGGCTTTTTGCGAGGAATGGCGAGCGTGGCTCAGCGTTGAGGCTGAGGGCAGACACCCGGACGAGCGGACATCGGCTGAACAGTGGGCGATGGCGGCACGATGCCTGAGCGATCTGCAGATTGCGTCGATTCCCTGCACCCCTGCACTGCTTGCTGCGGGGGGGCGCGATTTCCGCATCGGTTGCCTCCGTCGGGCCATTGAGCCGTGTCTGAACAGGATGGCCGATCTGGTGAGCCGGCAGAACTCGGTTGCGCTTTCCCGGCCCGGCCCTGAAGGGTTCCTGACCATTGAAACCGCGCTCAGACATGCGTGCGCCCGGCTCGATACTGCCGAGATTCCAGATACCGCCGGCCATTCGGATCTGAGCGCGGGAAACATCCTCATCGCGGAGAACGGCACTGTCTTTCTTGACTGGGCTGAGTGTCATGTCGGCCCACCTTTCCTGACACTGGCTTATCTCGAGCTTCTGACTGGCGCCGCAGGTTGCTCCATGCAGGCACGGGAGGCTTATCTCAGGCGATGGCGGCAGGAATTGCTCCCAAATGCGGTCGAGGCGTTGTTGGCCAGCGCCCCTCTTCTGGCAGTCTTCGCCTGTGTTCTGCTCTGCGACAGCCCGAACCAGGCTCCGGAAGCACTGGACAGTGGTCGGGCTCGTCGTCTTCGCTCGCTGACACGGAGGATGCTCGTTGAGGCACAGGCCTATCTGCATTGCGGTGGACAGCAGCCGTGTGTCGTGAGATTCACCACGCTGTGAGCGCCAGGCTCCGCTTCCGGCATTCGCCGGAGCCGGAAATCCAAACAGAAAGGAGGTGACAACGATGGAATACAGCAAACCGGAAATCCTGATGGCCATGGATGCGACTGAGGCAATTCAGTCGAGCCTCGCCAAGGGAAGCGATCAGCCGGACTCGGAAGGAGGACCTCTGCCGTCTACCGGACCCGCTTACCAGGCCGATGAGTAACCCCTTCACACAACCGGGCCGGGGATTCACTGCGCGCATGATACCCCGGCCACCAGAAACCGGAGTTGCCCAGGCACTATCAGAGCAAGGGTAGTTGGGGTAGGATCCCTTTCCTCAGGCGTAGGCTGGCCCCGGACTGCTAGATAGCAACCCGGCTTCCGCGGCGCGGGGCTTTGCTTCCGGGTGCAAACCTCCGGGAATGAAGGAGGGCTCTGCAGTCGGTGGCGGTTATTGGAACGCTGAAGAGGAACCCCTGCATTTCTGCGCAGTGCAGCCGTTCGAGGCATTCGCGTTGCTGGCCCGTTTCGACTCCTTCAGCGATGCAGGCAATTCCGAGGTTATGCCCGAGAGCGAGGATACTTCTGACCACCGCTTCGGCGGCCGGCTGCGATGCGATGTCGCGTATGAAAGATCGATCGATCTTCAGCCGATCAATAGGGAACTGCCTCAGGTAGGAGAGCGATGACCATCCGGTTCCGAAATCATCGAGCGACAGGCTGACTCCGATTCCCTTGAGCTTCTGCATAATGTTGATGGTTGCCGGCGAATCATCGAGAATTCGACTCTCTGTGAGTTCCAGCTCCAGCGAGCGAGGGTTGAGACCCGTCTCGCGCAGAATCGCCTGAATCGTTTCTGCGATATTTCCTTCGAAAAACTGCTGCGACGATACGTTGACCGCTATGCGAATGGTGGTCAGCCCGCTCTGTTGCCATTCGAGCATCTGGTGACATGCGGTCTTCATAACCCAGCGGCCAACTCCGACCATCAGGTCCAGTTCCTCAAGGAGGGGGATGAACTGGTTTGGAGAAATCAGCCCCTGTTTCGGATGCCGCCAGCGCAACAATGCTTCGACCGCTGTGATCTCGCCCGATTCAGTCGAGATAATGGGCTGATAATGGAGGACGAACTGGTCCCGTTCGCAGGCCTGGTACAAATCTGCTTCAAGCTGCCGCAGCTGGCGTGTGGCCTGGGTAAGAGCCGGGGAAAAGAAGGCGCACTTGCCGCGACCTCTCTGCTTCGCTGCATACATGGCGGCGTCTGCGAATTGCAGGAGCGTCTCTGGCGTCTCCGCATCGGCCGGAAACTGGCATACGCCGATGCTGGCGGTGACTTGCAGGTCGTGGCCTTCGATCTGAAAGGGTTCGTCAACCGCCCCCAGCAGCCTTTTCGCCATCGCAGGGATGTCTTCCGAGTTTGGCGCTACGGGTGCGGCGACGACGAACTCGTCCCCGGCGAGGCGCGCCAGGGTGTCACTCTCGCGCAGGCATGCTTTGAGCCGGACCGTTACTTCTTCCAGAAGCCGATCGCCCACATAGTGTCCGAAGGAGTCGTTGATGTTCTTGAATCGATCAATGTCCAACAGAAGTAACGCCAGCGATTTGCCTTCGCGGCGGGCGAGTGCAGTTGCCTGAGAGAGCCGATCTTCGAGAAGTGCGCGGTTCGGCAGTCCGGTCAGGGCGTCGTGCAATGCCATGTACTGGACACGCATCTCCGCCTGCTTGCGATCTGTAATGTCGTGGGCAATGCCCATCGTGCCGACAATCTGTCCGGTGCTGGCCCTCAGAGGCACTTTGGTAGTGAGCACCCAGGTCTCGTGACCGTCGGGCCAGGTTTCCTTCTCCTCTTTGGCGAGCATCGGATTGCCGCTGCGAATGATTTCCTGTTCGTCGGCAAACGCGTGATCGGCATGTTCGGAGGAAAAGATATCCCGGTCGGTCTTGTTGACGGCCTGGGAGGGTGCCGTCAGCCCGCAATAGTTTGCCATCGAACGGCTGATGCGCACAAAACGGCTGTCACGGTCCTTGAAGAATACATTGTCGGGGATATGCTCGAGGAATGCGTCCAGGAGGTCCTGACTCACGCGGTCCCGCTGCTCCGCGCTTTGCCTGGAGAGAACGATTCCGGCCAGGAACAGAATCAGAACCGCAATGCCGGCGATACCCAGACCATAGATAACATGCAGGCTTCCACGCCGTGATCCGCACAGCGTCAGCGCCGTGATGATCAGCGCCTCGAGAAGCGCTGCAAGAGCAGCGATTGTTGTCCCAGAAACCGCTGGGGCGCGCCATTTCCAGCCCATATACCCGTACTTCCGCGAACCTTTGCCTGCGCCATCCTAACTGGCCGCTTCCCCATCCCTCATCCGCCTGAAGTATCAACCGTTTAACACATTGGAGTTAATCCTTTAGTAATCAATCACGAATCACGCGGATACCGATGGTGCGGTGCGCGGCCCTGCTGATCGTATTCTGGCCTTTTCAGGCAATCTCTCGCCTCGGGGTTGTGGCGCCATACCTGGGGTGTTGAACAATCCGGGAAGCCGCCTGGTCGAAGCCTGATCGTGGCGTCGAGCGGGTTCGGAGCGGGGTCTCGAATCCGTCGATGGCCGCGAAATCGGTCTTCGGATTCGGGGTGAACGGCGAGGTCGCCACATCGACACACGCCGGTCCGGCGTGGCTCCTTTATGAAATTCATCGGGCTCGGGCGGTTGCGGAAGCCGGAACGACGGGAGGTCGCGGACTTCTACAGAACGACACGGCGGCGGCGACAACGCCGGTGATGACGATGGTGCTAATGGTGGCGGTGGTGCCACAACGCCGGGTATACCTCCGCCACGACCGAGTTGCCCTCAGGAATGTCCCATCCATCGAACGGCCAAAAATGGCTGTTTCTCCTCCTGCTCCTCCACGTTGCTTGTGTCTCGCCAGCGGCTCCGGAATTAGGCACTGTGCCAAAGAGTCCACCCCATTTGTGAAGCGAAGAGGAATGGGCCACCGTTTTAATGTATAAAGCAAAAATATGGGTAATTATAGCCTATTTTGACGTATACTAAAAATATGCAGACCCTGCAGGAACTCGGCCAGGCTCTCGCCGAAAGGAGAAAGGCGTTAGGGCTCAAACAGGGAGTGGCAGCCAGGCAATCTGGCCTCTCTCAAGCCCTGTTGTCCCGTCTCGAAAGAGGCCAGTTGACTGAATTCGGGACGCGCAAACTGCTGGCCGTCCTCGCGGTTCTCGGCATGGAGATAAGCTTCGTCGAGGCGGGGATGACCGGCACGCTCGACGAGTTGCGACGTGAGCGGGGTGGAGCATGAAGCTGAATGTCCACGTTCTCGACAAGCACGTCGGCATTCTCGAACAGGTTGGCGACTTCAGGAGCGTTTTTGCTTACATACCGAATATTGCACCAGAAGATCTCGTGTCCCTGACGATGCCCGTCCGCACGGAATCTTACCCGTGGGACGACGAACTTCACCCCATCTTTCGCATGAACCTGCCCGAAGGCTACCTATTGCAGGTCTTGCAGGAGGAGTTCGGGCCGCACATTGGAGCCAGCCCGGTAGCCCTGCTCTCCGTCATCGGGCGCAACATGGTGGGGCGGCTGAAAATCGCTCCTCCGGGCGCGGCATTAGACGAACCTGCGAAGCCGGTCGAGGTCGCTGACCTGTTGAAGGGTGAAAACTCCGAGGAGTCGTTTGCTCAACTTGTTCGGGAGCACGCAAGGAGCGGCGTATCCGGCATCCTGCCGAAATTCCTCGATGTGGAAAAGCATGGACTGGGGCAGCACCCCAAGGCGACAGTGCTGACCCATCAGCACATCGTTAAGGGCTCATCGTCACGAATTCCGTTTGCAACGGTCAATGAGCACCTGTGTATGCAGGTTGCGGCGAAAATTCTTCCCACGGCCAAAACAGAGCTTTCGGAGGATGGCAATGTCCTCGTGGTCTATCGCTTCGACGTAGACGAAAAGGGCAAGCCCTTCCGCGCTCTGGAGGACTTCTGTGCGCTGCTGGGTTTACGGCCTTCCCAGAAGTATGAGACCACTTGGGAAAGAATCGCAAAAGCAGTTCGGGCTCACGTGCCGGGGCAAAATCGTCATGAGACATTCCGGAAAATGAGCAAAATGCTGCTCCTGACATACGCGCTGCGAAACGCCGATTGCCATGCAAAGAACATCGCATTGGTCTACACGTCGCGAAACGACCCGAGTCTCGCCCCCGCATACGATATCTTCACAACCTCGGTCTATGCCGGATACCAGAACAACCCACCGGGCATCAGCATGATGGGCAAGAGGACATGGCTTCCCGGCAAGACTCTGGCTCGGTTTATCACCGGAGTCTTTGGAATTCCGGAAAGAGAGCAGAAAGAGATAGTGGAGAGCATCAGCGATGCGGTCGCCGACACCGCCCCGGCAGTCCGCGAGAAGGTGGATAACCTCGCTGGATTCAGAGACACGGGCAAGCGGATGCTGGCCGCGTGGAGCGAAGGCGTCAATCATCTGCGGGATCCTCGGATGTATGGCCTGAGCACGTGGAAGTCGGGTGCAGCCTTTGAGGACATCTCCGACGCGCCCAAGTTGAAGAACCCGAGGAAGGTCATCGGCAGGTCAGAACTCCTTGCACCCAAACGGCGCCGAAAGTGAAGTGAAGCAGCAGGGAACAAGGCGTTGCTCGACCTGCGTGGACACAACTAGGACAAAACTCACGTTGCAGACGCTGAATTTACGGGAACCGCGAGAATGAGGTCTAACCGAATCAGCTGTCCGATGGTCGGGGAGAGAGGATTTGAACCTCCGACCCCCTGGTCCCGAACCGAGTGATCTGGGCCGGAACCGCCCCCCGCTCCCAGCCGAATTCGGCCGGCTGATTACGCCACGCGATCGTAGTTATCGTATTGATGGTTCGCTGCTTGCGATGCCGGGATGTGGCACAACTGGGTTAGCGGGGCATCAGCTGTTCAGCGGTCGCCAGAGGTATGGAGCAAGGACCCCGCGTTCAGCACGAAGGACAACCCTCTGCCGATAGCCTGCCGGCCAGAGCCGACCGATATCGATGCCAGCGTGCATACTGTTCAGCCTTGATCGGCGAGGCGTCTTCCTGTCCGGCCAGCCAGAACGCGAACCAGTCGACATTACCCTGTTGCGCGACGAGCCGCTCCCATGGCTTCACAATTTCATGCGGCGCATCGGGGAGGAGGATCAGGTCTGCGGGCATCTCCCGCTCCGTCAGCAGGGAATACCATGGCCACATTGCCAGCAGCGAGCTCATTCCGTAAGCCTCAAGGCGAATCGGGCACGTAATCCGATCGATGTTGAACAGAGGCGAATGCTCCATCCACCGCCTGAGCCCGTTCCCCCATGGAGAGGCGCCATTCAGCGAGGCGGCATCCGGCCCTTCATAGGCCGGCGCGACAGCCGCCTGGAAATAGCTTCCGTCGACTCCGTCTTCAAGCACGGCTGCCCTGAAGCGAAAGTTCGAATGGGTCAGCGTGTAGCTCACACGGTAGACCGAACGGCTGAATCCGAGGACTCCGACACGGCTTGAATCAATGAGGCCCTGGCTGGCGAGATGATCGATCGCGCTCTCATAGGCAGCCATAGCGAGCGGCGCTTCTTTTGGGGTTCCAACGGCCGTGCGCTGGTTGGCCAGCTGCAGCACGATCATTTCTCTGGCGGCCAGCGCCTGGCCGGCGTAGCCGCTGTGCCAGGGGCCGTCGATGCGGAATCGATGCGGTTCGAAGGCATGTGTCTGGAGGACAAGAGGGTATCGGCGTCCGGGAGTGTAATCGGGAGGCAAATACAGGCCTCCCTGCAGCGTCCGGCCATCAGAGGCTTTCCATTCGATCTTCCGCTCGCGGCCGAAACACAGCTGACGGAACTGGGGGTTGGGATCGAGAACCATGACCTGGCGTTCCCCATCGGCGCCGGACAACCAGAGCCTGGGGGGCTGATTGAGGTCTTCGACGATGGTGAGGAGTGGACGACGGTGTCTCAGCGCTGCCGCGGTTCCGGCAACGGCACGCCAGATATCTCCGCTGCGCCGATAAACACGGCGAAGACCATCGCCGTCCGAGACCACAAGCTCTGACCTCGTGCGATCCCAGACTGCTGCTGTCAGAGCGTCGTTGTCGATGACAGTGATCTGGCGGGAAGGCAGCTTTACTTCGACAACAGACGTATGCAGTTCGCGGTCCTTCCGCACCATGGGGCTGACTCCCTCAAGAGGCAGGTAGGAGTGGGACAGGATCACTGAGCTGCCTCCGTCCAGCCAGAAAACTCCGTTCTGGCGCCAGTCCTTAGGTGTTCCAAGAAGCGAGGACGCCTCGGCCCGCGCCATGTCAAGAAGAAGATAGGTTCTGACGAACGCATAAGCCTGCGGCGATTTGGGCGCTCGTGTGTACACACGCAGACTCGGGTTCTCATAGCTCTTCCAATCATCGGGAACGCGGCGCACCATCGCTTCGAATAGAGCGTACCGACCGTTGGGCGATACCAGCAGGCTCATGAAAGGCCAGATCCCGGCACGGAGCGGGACCCTGCGGGGCTTTCCATCGTCGATCATTACGAACAGGGCGCGGCTCTCAAAGGACTCCGACGGGTCGAAGCGGGATCCCGACAGAAGCAGCGTGCTCAACGCTTCGCCGTCGACGCGGAACCCATGGCGTGCTGTATCGGCGGTATGCACGAAGTCGGTCCGCAGGGGATCTGCCTCGAATACGAGCACGCGCCCGTCGTCACTGGCATCGAAGCGAACAATGGACGTGGGTTGATGGGTCAGGAGGCGCAGCTGCCGGGTGCCGGAGTTGAAGGAATAGATTTGCGCCCGGGTGTCAGGGTTCTCCCCGAGGAAGAGCAGGGTACGGTTGTCGGGAAGCCAGTGCAGGTCCGCGATGGCAGGATCGTTCGAGTTCGAAGCCATTGTCAGGGATGCCAGTGGCCGACGCGAATAACGATAGACGGCTACGGTGGAGAAGACGAAGAGAGTGTAGCGAACCGTGTTATTACTCAGATCTCCGCGACTGATGATCGCCGCAAATCGGGATCCATCGGGCGAAAACAGGCCGGGTTGATCGGGCGTCGGCAGCAGAGCGGGAACCGGAGCGGCAAATTCGCCCATCGCAATTCCATCTGCCACGGTGACCCGCCTTCGGCCCGCAGGGCACTGGGCCGCGCAGCGGTACAGCAGGGGACCTGCGCTGCCGGAGAGCAACAGAACACACAGCAAAACGAAGCGACAAGTCGCACGCACAGGGAGGCTCCTTCGGCAGCGGGCTGACGGAACAGGGCGGAAGTGGAATCAGAAGCTGAGTTTGAGAGACAACTGGAGGGATCTGGGGCCGCCCTCCTGAAAGAGGGGATTGAGGCCACCGAGAGCAGTGTTCAGCATCTGCGTCGATTCCAGATAGGTCGGACCCTGGTTCAGCAGAGCCTCCGGATTGGCAAAATCGGGATGATTCAAAATGTTGAAGGCGTCGGCGTCAAATTTGAGTTGCCAGCCGTCGAGCAGCGGGAACGAGCGCCCCAGGGTGCAATCGAGCTCTTTCAGTCCGAATCCGGAGATGTCGTTGCGGCTTTCCGTTCCCTGGCGCGGAGCGGCAGGAATCGAGAAAGCTGCCGGGTTCAGGGATCTTCCCGTTGCGGCGCCGGGGTTTCTCATCCAAAGGGGCTGACCGGAGACCAGATCCGGCCGAACAGCGGCATAACCCCCTGTGGCCGCGGAGAGGCCGCGGTAGGTCGCGTTGAAGGGAAACCCGGTGCGAAGTACGGCCACTCCCGCAAGCGACCATCCATGTTCGAGCGCCCGCAGCAGGGGTGATCCCGCAGACGGGGGCAGGGTGGCCGTTACAGCTCCTGAGAAGCTGTGCCGGACGTCGAAATCCGACGAGGAATAATCGCGGGCTCCGGAGACGATCGTGTTGGCCAGACCGAGAACGGCATCGTCCGAAGCGTTGTCGAGCGAATGAGCGTAGGTGTAGTTGAGCAGAGTCTGGAGCCGGCCTGGCAGCGTGGCACGATACTGCAGCTGGAGTGAGTTGTAGTTGGACCAGGCGGAGTTGTTGGTGAACAGAAACGCACTCGAGAAATTCGCATTCGGCTGGTAATAATCCTGCTGGCGCAGCTGATCCTCACCATCCTGTCCGACATAGGTGATCGTTGCGGCCTGATGGCCGGAAAGACCCTTCTCCACGGCCAGATTCCACTCCCATGAACGCGGCAGGACCAGTCCCGGATCAAAAGCCTTCACCAGCGGATAGGGAGGGGCGAGCGAGACCTCCGGCAGGTCGGAGCTCTGCGCGGCATAGGGGAGCGGAACATCGAGCAGAATCCGGCTGATCGAACCGGGAAAAAAGGCCGCGGCATCGGCAGCCCCGCCGCTGCCAAGGTCGTAGAACAATCCCACACCGCCGCGGATCACCGTGTTGGCGAATGCGGCCGGCCGCCATGCGATGCCAAGGCGCGGGGCCAGATTACCCCAGGTGGTGGACCAGAGCGGTGTGCCCCACGGAGCAAGCGAGAGATCGCCTGGACTGTTGACGTTCCTCCAGGCAGCCGCCAGGGTTCCCTTGCGCGGCGATGGAGCCGGGTCCAGCTCCCAGCGCAAGCCCCATGTGACGGTCAGCCCACGCATGGCCTTCCAGCTGTCCTGAGCAAAGACGGAGGTCGAATCGGTGACGAAGTGAGCGGGAACGATGCGGGTGAGGCCGAGCTCGTCAACCGTCCCGGAGCGAATCAGGTCCGGAACGGACAAGGCCAGCATGGAGATTCCGGCGTTATAGGCGACCTTGTCGAGCGAGATGGTCCGATAGTCCACACCGAACTTCAGCTGGTGAGATCCGACGCTCCAGTCAAGGTCGTCGACCACGTCCACCTGACCGGCTCGGTTATGTTCAACCGGGCCGGTCGCATAGAAATTACTGTCGAGCGCGTCAAACTCTCCGAGATCGCTGGCTGCTGGTAGAGAGCCGAGAAGCAGGCTGGGCGAAAGCGGTGTAGCCCCGCCGAAGGAATCGAGGCTATTGACGTCGTCGGAGCTCTGTTCCGAGTAATTGGCACGCAGAGTGTCAGCGGCCATGCGGCCCAGTTGGGTGTTCACGCCGATCGTCGCCGTCTGGGTACGAACCGGTGTGGCGGCCAGCATGCTCAGGGCGTACTGGCGGGCGACCATGGTGGACGGAGCGTAGTTGTAGCGGGCGAAGAGAGACACCCGGCTGCTGAGGGTGTGGTCGATGCGCAGCGAGGTGGCGTCCAGCGTGGCGCTGTTCGAATAGCTGCCGGTGAACAATCCGGTGCACGTGGTGCCCGATTCGCCGCTGTTGGGCTTCGGGAATGCCGCAAGCAGCGGAGCTACGGCTGCCGGAGCCACGCAGGTGGTATCGTTCAGCCACGGCTCCTGGGTGATGGTCGTCTGCGGCAGACGCAGACGCGCACCCTCATAGGAGAAGAAAAAGAAGGTCCGGCCGGGGATGATCGCGCCGCCCAGGAATCCGCCAAAATCATTGTGGCGTTCGGCAGGGCGAGGCTCTCCAGCATTGTCAGCAAACCAGTTATTGGCATCCATCACATCATTGCGGAAATACTCGTAGAGCCCACCGTGCCAGTGATTGGTTCCCGAACGCGTCGTGAGCATGACCTGGCCCCCGGGGGTTTTTCCAAACTCAGGAGCAAACGATGAAGTCTCGACGCGAAACTCCTGCAAATCCTCGACCGAAACAAGGCTGCTGGTTCCGCCAAGTACACTGAAGGCCTGTGCTGTGCCGGTGCCGGAGTCTCCCGAATACACACCCGTCGTCGAGACGCCAAAATTGGCCGACACGCCGTCAACGGTAAAGTTGTTGGCATCGGTGCGCTGGCCACCGATACTGAACTGGCCCGGCGCACCGCCGAGCGAGCCGGCGGCGGGCTGCTGTGCAATGACCACTCCCGGTGTCAGCTGCAGAAGAGTATTGAAGCTGCGCCCGTTGAGAGGCAGATTTTCGACGAACTGATGATCGATCACGGTGCTGACCGACGCCGACTGGGTATTGAGAGAGGAATCACCGCCCTCGACCGTCACTGTCTCGATCGTCGCGCCCACGGGCAGCGTGAAATTGATGGCAAGTGCGTCTTCAGTGCGAAGGACGATGCCCGGTTTGAGCAGGGTCTTGAAACCTCGCTTGCTAACCTGCAGGCGATAGATGCCGGGGGGCAGGTTCGGGATTTCATAAATGCCATCGCTGTTGGTTGTACTCGTCCGGCGAACCCCGGTCGCGTTGTTGACGACCTCGATCTCGGCGCCGGGGATCGCCCTGCCGCTGGGATCGGCAACCAGGCCGCTGATGACGGCGCTGGTTGACTGCGCCATGATCGCGCACAGCGGGAGAAAGGCCAACAGCAGCAGACACAGAGATTGTCTTAGTCTCACACGAGGCTCCTGGGGACTACTGGAATGAAGCACGTTCACCCTGTCTACGGAGGACCCGGCGTTCTCTTATCAGGAGATTCAGAGATCCGCAGTGAGATGCAATACGACGCTGCTGGACTGGTCGGCATACCAGACACAAACCAATCGCCTCTCCGGGCCGGGTTCAGCTATTACGGACCTGGCTGCGGGAATTTCTGGCGCTCATCTTTCGCATTCCAGGAGAGATTGAGGAGGTTAGGTCCTCGCCCCATTCTCGGGGTATTGAATACGTCGTCGAGCGGGGTAATCGCGGGTTTTGAAGAAGATTTCGGTTCCGTGGTGTTTTCCGCTGCAGGAGCGCAGCTTTCCCTGTCAGTGGCCAGGTGGCTTCGGCCAGAGAGCCTCGGTCTGTACCTTGCAGGAATGACATTTGGTTTTCACGCCGCGGAAAACGACTTACTTTAGGACAATCGCCGGAGACGAAGGTGGCTAGACTGAAGGCGGGCTTCAGGAGATCGGCCTATGAAGCGTCTTGTGGAAATGACGGCTCTTGGTGGTGTGCTGCTGCTTGGGGTACTGGTACCGGCCTTGTTCCTCGCCAGGCAGGGTGTCGATGTCCTGGCCCCTGTTTATTTGGTTGTTCTTGTCATCTGCATGGGCCTCTACATGTTTCCGAGTTTGCTTGCCGGCTATAGAAACACTCGCCATATGGTGTGGATCGCGACCGTGAATCTCCTCCTCGGGTGGACATTCTTCGGCTGGTTTATTTGCCTGGGCTGGGCTGCACTCGGTGATGTTGCGACGACCGAACCGGACGGTTCCGCTCCCTCCCTGGAGCACAGACTGTCGCACCGTTGACCGCAGCCTGAATTGCCGGGAGGGATCGCGCGAAGTGAAAGACTGGCGCGGTCCATGCGGGTTCCGCCCCGGCCCGGCTTCGTGTCTGCCGTCTGGTGTTGTCCTCTCGGTCCTGAAGCAGAAGGAAACAGAGTTTGCCTCGGTTCTATCGCGGCGTCCGAATCATGCCTTATGCCAGGAGAAAGAGCGGTCCGGGTCAAAACCCCGCCCGGAGGCAATCGCACTATTCATTAAGGCCGACCCTCCGGGGAGGAGCCGTGGGTGGAAGGCGGGGGGAATTGGTTCAGGGGACCCCGGAAATGTCGGTGCCCAAGACACTGGTCTGGATCATTGCATGAGTACGGAATCGCGCTGCGCAGAGACGTGAGAACACTTGATGGCCGGTGCTCGTGCAGGGGGTAAGGCCGAGATGGTAGATCGGGGATTGCCCCATCTCTCGACAACAGCCCGAGCCGTCGCCGCCCGTGGCGTCCTAGTTGTGACGCCCCGGCGCGGCGCAGTGAGCCGAGATATCGGGGTGCCGGTACAGGTCGTGCTGCTTTCAGCTGCGGTTAAGAGTCGCGCATGACCAAAATGGAAAATCATTGGCCCAAAGGTGCTACAGCCGCGGACATCAGGAACGTCTGACAATATGACGAATTCCAACCCTGGAGATTACTCATGAGTCATGCGGACGTGCTGAGCGGCACCTACGATCTGCGGCTCGTTGCCGCCTCAGTATTTATCGCAATCCTCGCCGCCTATGCCGCGCTGGACCTTGCAGGACGGGTCACAGCATCGCGTGGAGCGGTTCGAGCGATCTGGCTCGGAGGCGGTGCGTTCGCACTGGGGCTTGGAATCTGGTCGATGCACTACGTCGGGATGGAAGCTTTTCGCCTTCCGGTACGGGTTCTCTACGACTGGCCAACAGTGTTCGTCTCGATGGTCGCCGCCGTGGTGGCTTCCGGTGTCGCGTTGTTTGTGGTGAGCCGCCGTAAGATGAGCACGCTGACGGCCGGAATCAGCAGCGTGTTCATGGGCGCAGGAATTGCCGCAATGCACTATATCGGAATGGAAGCGATGCGGCTTCCCGCAATGTGTCACTACAACATGCGGATCGTCGCGCTGTCCATTGTCCTCGCCGTCGTCATTTCGTTCGTGGCGCTTCTGCTGACGTTTTCGATTCGCGAGCAGACAGCTTCCTTCAGCTGGCGCAAGTCGATATGTGCAGTCGTTATGGGGCTGGCGATTCCGGTGATGCACTACGTGGGAATGGCCGCCGTGTCGTTCACCGCGATGACTCTCGATCCCGAAGACCTCAGGCACGCGATTGAGATCTCTTACCTCGGAGTGGCGGGAATTGGCCTGGTTACTACCCTTATCCTGGGGTTCGTTTATGTCTCGGCCATGGTGGACCGCAGGCTCTCGTTTCAATCGATGGAGATGGCACTTGCCGAGCAGCGCCACCACGCAGAGCTCGAGCGCGAGCGAGCGAGCAATGCGGAGCTTCGCAACCAGGCGAAAAGCGAATTCCTCGCCAACATGAGCCACGAGATCCGCACGCCCCTGAACGGCATCATCGGTATGACCGACCTCGCTTTGGAGACCGAGCTCACCGCGGAACAGCGCGACTATCTCCAAACCGTGAAGCTGTCGGCAGATGCCTTGCTCAACGTGATCAACGACATACTCGACTTTTCGAAGATCGAGGCGGGAAAGATCGAACTGGAACAGATCGACTTCGATCTTACTGATTGCGTGGAGCAGGCTCTTAAGACCGTGGCGCTGCGCGCTGATGAAAAGGATCTGGAACTGCTTTGTGAAATATCGGAGGATCTGCCTGTGGCGGTCTCCGGCGACCCGGGACGTTTGCGCCAGGTCATTCTCAATCTCGTGGGGAACGCGGTGAAGTTCACCGAGAGGGGTGAAGTGAAAGTAAGCGTGCGAGTGGAGCGCGCAGAACCGGATGGAACGGTTGTCCATTTCACCGTCAGCGACACTGGAATCGGCATTGCCCCGGATAAGCTTGAGGCGATCTTCGAGTCTTTCAGCCAGGCTGACACCTCCACGACCCGGGAATTCGGCGGAACTGGCCTCGGTCTCACGATATCGCGTCGCCTCGTGACCATGATGGGTGGACGTATTTGGGTGGAGAGCATCCGAGGGAAAGGTTCGTGCTTTCACTTCACTGCCCGTTTCAGTCAGGCCGAGACGCTGACCACCCCGGAGCAGCTTTTGCCCGCGCGCAGCGACTGGGGAGGAGTGAAAGTCCTGATCGTGGACGACAACCGCACGAATCGACGGATTCTCGAAGGACTGCTCACCCGGTGGGGCATGCTTCCGACGGTCGCCTCCGGCGGGACCGAGGGCCTCAAGTTATACACGGAAGCTCTTCAGAACGGCTGTCCCTTCCGATTAGTGCTCACCGATATGCACATGCCAAAGCTTGACGGATTCAGCCTGGTCGAGCAGCTGAGGGAGGTATCGGACACGAGCGCTTCGACCATCATGATGCTCACCTCCGGGGGGCAGCGCGGGGATGCAAAGCGGTGCAGGGAACTGGGAATCGCAGCATACCTCCTCAAGCCGGTTCGTCAGACGGAACTGCGGGAGGCGATTGACAGACTTCTTGCTGCAGACGGAAAAGGGGGAAACACACCCATGATGACGCGTTCCTCGTTGCAGGAATCAACGAGCGGGATCCGCAAGCTCAGCATTCTTCTTGCTGAAGACAACCCTGTCAATCAGAAGCTGGCCTTACGGATGCTCGAAAAGCGCGGCCATCGTGTCGCGGTGGTCGCAAACGGCAGGGAGGCGCTTGCGGCTCTCGACAGTCAGAGTTTCGATCTCGTTCTTATGGATATGCAGATGCCGGAGATAGATGGCTTTGAAGCGACCGTGCTTCTGCGGGAACGCGAGAAGGGTACAGAGAACCACCAGGCAGTTGTCGCCATGACCGCACTGGCTATGGCCGGAGACCGGGAGCGCTGCATGGAGGCCGGCATGGATGGGTATCTCTCAAAGCCCATCAGGCCGCAGGAACTCGATGCCGTCCTCGACACGTTCTCCTCGCGTTTGGAGGACTGTACAGCGAGGAAGGAGGTTCCGGGGGCCGGTGCGGAAAACAGCTCAGTCGATTCGGCTCAGCTTCTTGAACGTCTTGATGAAGACAGGGATCTTCTGCGCGAACTGGTCGATCTGTTTAAGAGCGATTGTCCCGCGAATCTCCTGGTTGCGCAGCTGGCCATAGAAGAGAGAGACGGAAAGGCTCTCGAGCGTGTCGGGCACACGCTCAAAGGAGCACTCAGCAACCTCTCCGCGACGAGGGCCGTTGCTCTGGCGACCGAACTTCAGGATCTCGGCTCCGCCAACGGCTTCGAGCAGGCGCGAACGACCCTGGACCGACTGACACTGGAAACGCAGAATGTGGCTCTCGCTCTTGACGAACTTTGTTTGGTGCAGACACCATGAAGGTCCTTGTCGCTGATGACGATTCCGTTTCGCGCCTGCTCATGCAGCGTACGCTGCAAAAGTTCGGATATGAGGTCGTGCAGGCGGAAAACGGGAGAATTGCTGCCGAGATCCTCGACACATGTGACGGCCCTCGACTGGCACTGATCGACTGGATTATGCCAGAGCTCGACGGGCCGAGCCTGTGTCGCAGACTACGGGGGCAAAAACAGCGCGACTTTTATACATATCTCATCCTGCTCACCTCGAAAGAGAGCAGCGAAGACATCGTGGAGGGGCTCGAGGCCGGAGCAGACGATTATATTACCAAGCCATGCCACCCGGCTGAGTTGCGGGCGCGGCTCCACACAGGACGCCGGATCCTTTCCCTCGAAGAGAAGCTCGTTCAGGCACGGGAGGAGATGCGGTTTCAGGCAACACATGACGCGCTCACCTCCCTCTGGAACCGCGCTTCGGTGATCGCTGCTCTTCAACGGGAACTGCAGCGTTCAGTTCGGGAACAACAGCCGGTTTCGCTGCTTCTGTGCGACGTCGACCACTTCAAGAACATCAACGATACTTACGGCCATCTTGTCGGAGATTTCGTCCTGAACGAGGTCGCCCGACGGTTGAGTTGCTCCGTTCGTACCTACGATGCGGTCGGTCGCTACGGAGGAGAGGAATTCCTCGTCGTACTTCCCGGTTGTGCCAGTGATAGTCTCGAAGCTCGTGCTGAGGCCCTGCGGAGCTCGGTCAGCTCGGCTCCGATCGAAGCTTCCGGAGCCAGCCCTTCAGTTTCGATCAGTATTGGCGCGCTGACCTGCGAAGATTGGAGCCAATCCATCCAGATGGAGAGCCTTCTCGCTGAAGCGGACGCTGCACTCTACAGGGCAAAGGCAGAAGGCCGAAATTGCACCGTCGTTTCCGGAAAGACATCCCCGCTGGTGAAGTGAGGCATGGTGGAACCCGGTCACCAGACACTTTCCCGTGCTACGGCGTGGCCCTGTAATGTCTGGACGCACTCAGAGTGGCCGCTTCTGCCGGACCGCGAGGTCTCGATCATCCCGCATTGTTTCGCCGCGGGACTTTCGCGAAGTGTGCGATACCTATCTGCCTCACCGACATCGTGATGACCTGATGACCAGTCTGGAGTCGACGCACTCCGCCGTCAGACCGCACGTTGCCCCTCTCAAGATCAGGGAGAGACGCGCGGGTCTAGAGGAATGGAGTGCTCCCTTAACTCGCCTCCATCGAAACAGCGACCCAGCGGAGATCAGCGATACCTGGTAAGTAATTCGCAGTGGCGAGCGGCCATCGAGGAAGCAGCCCAACACGGTGTCCCCGCGCCCCCGCAGGTTGATCCGCAGATCCACTTGTCCCAGCAGCGGTGACCGGCCGACGCGCGACACGTGACCGGCCGTAATCCAGGCTTCCATCTCGTGAAGGGTTGCAGCCGGTTGGTGCGCACCTCTGCCGGGCCCTCCGCCGAACTAGCATGGAAGCGAATCCTGTCAGTAGACGGCGAAGAACGCCTGAGCGGCACTTATTGAAGCGGCATGCTACGGCATCGGCGGGAATGTCCGCGCGCTGCAACGGAGGTGATCAGCGACAATTGAAATTCCCGGCGGACGACAATTATTTCTCCCTATCTGAAGTGAGTTGAGACGATTCGGAAGGTGTTCCCAGGAGAGCGCTTTCCGGATGGTGACAGACCAG
>JBKICP010000119.1:0-17026 GCA_046567085.1 Acidobacteriota bacterium | reverse complement strand
CTACTGGAGGAACGCGTCCGAGCGCTGTATCATGAGCACTCCTGGCAGAAAACAGCGCAAACTTCGTCCGTGACGGAGCGCAGCAGGGCAGGTGGGCATCTGGAAGCTGGCAGCATCGCTCGGGACCTGGAAGAAACCGAGGAGGCGCGGAGACAATGAAAGCACCACGCATTGCGATCCCGGAACCCAATTTCGTTGACCGCGAATACAGCGAGCGCTCCTGGCCTCAGTACGCGCGCGCCGTAGAATCTGCCGGCGGCGAGCCCGTCAAGGTGCCGTTGCTTGACTCGCCCGCCCAGGTGGCTCAGCTGGTCGCATCCTGCGAAGGCGTCCTGCTGCCCGGCAGCCCGGCCGACGTGAACCCGCAGAAATACGGCGAAGAAGCCGATGCCGATTGCCAGGCCGCCGATCCCGCCCGTGAGGCCGTCGACGAACTCCTTCTCCAGGACGCCTCGAACCTCTACAAGCCGCTGCTCGGTATCTGCTACGGATTTCAGGCGCTCAATGTCTGGCGCGGCGGAACTCTGGTGCAGCACCTGACCACCGCCGTGAACCATGCGGCGGGTCGAACCATTGCCGAAGCGCACGCCATCGAACTGGACGCCCGCTCGCGGCTCCGCCGGATCCTCGGTCTCGCCGGCCGCACCACGATGATGGTCAACAGCAGCCATCACCAGGCGATCGGCATTCTCGGCGATGGCCTCATCAAAGCCGCGTGGTCGCCGGAAGACGGCGTCGTTGAAGCCGCTGAGGGCCACGGGGACCACTTCCTCATGGGCGTGCAATGGCATCCTGAACGCATTTTCGAATCCAACAAGGCCGCGCAGTGCCTCTTCCAGTCGTTTGTGGATGCAGCGGCAGAGTGGGAACCGCGCATGATCAGTGAGTCCGTCGCGGACTAATCTCCCCGTCGACGAAACCACCGCTCGCACGCCGCTGCAGGGACAACCGAAATGAACGCAGTGCCCCAGCATCGATCGGCGCTCGATACCCTCGGGCTTGACCCGCCCGCCATTGAGCAACTGGAGACGTTCCTGGCACTCCTGATCCGGTGGAACGCCCGCATCAATCTCACGGCGGTCCGCCAACCCGACGCAATCATTCGCCGCCATTTCGCCGAGTCGATCTTCGCCGCGAAACAAATCCCACAGCGCGTCAGGACTCTGCTGGACTACGGCTCCGGCGGTGGATTCCCCGGCATTCCCATCGCCATCTGCCGCCCTGAAATCGCTGTGACGCTCGCCGAATCGCAGGGGAAAAAGGCGGCGTTTCTGCGCGAGGCCGTGCGCACGCTGGGCCTGAAAGCAGAGGTGTGGGCCGCACGCGTCGAGGAAATGGAGCCGCACCGCGTCTTCGATGCCGTGACCCTGCGCGCCGTCGACAAAATGACCCTCGCCTGCCAATCGGCGGCGGCGCGCCTGGCGCCCCGCGGATGGATCGGCGTCTTGACCACCCGCAAATCTGAAGAAGCACTGGACAAGATCGCGGGAGTGCACTGGGACATGGCGATTGCGATTCCCGGCTCCGAGCAGGAGCTGCTTCGAACCGGCCGCAAAGAACCAGCGCCTACCCCCTGACCGCACTGCGCCGCGCAGCCCGCAGTTTCTGCACGCTCGCAAGGCTCAGCAAGGTCGCCACATTCCTTGCGTCGTCGTCTTCTTCATCCACCGGCGTCTCTGCGATAAACGCGCAGTGAGCGAATCTCGAATCGTTCAACAGGCGCCGGAAGGGCTCCAGCCCCATCATCCCTCGGCCGATATGCTCATGCCGGTCCAGCCTCGATCCGCGCGCCGCTTTCGCGTCATTCATATGCCACACCCGAACCGTCTCCGTTCCCACGCTTCCTGCGATCCATTCCACCGTCTGCTCGTATCCCGCCTCTGTCACCAGATCGTATCCGGCCACGTGGCAATGGCATGTATCGAGACAGGCTCCCACCGGAACGATGCCGCGCAGCCGCTCCATCAGCTCCGCCACCTGCTCAAAACTTCCGCCCAGAGAAAACTCCGCTCCGGCAGTGTTCTCAAGGAGCACGCGAAAATCGCACTCGTCGAACCGCAGGCCGTCCACTGCCCGCTCGATCGACTCCGCCGCGAGCCGCAGACCTTCGCCGCGCGTGAGTCCCTTCCACGATCCCGGATGGAGCACCAGAGACTCTGCGCCCAGCGCCAGCGCACGCTCCACTTCGCCCCGAAACGCCACAACGGACTTCTCCCGAAACAGCTCCGTCTGGCTGCACAAGTTCACCAGATAACTGGTGTGGATCACCAGCGGCGCGCAGTCGTACTCCTGGCGCAGCCTCCGCATCTGCTCGCAATGACTGCTGTTGAGCGCTTGCGCCTTCCACATCCGCGGGCTCGACGAAAAAATCTGAAACGTGTTCGCGCCAATCGCATGCGCCCGCTCCGCCGCGCGAAAAACTCCTCCTGCCGTCGACAAGTGAATCCCAATCCGCTTCTTCGCCACTTCCGTCACCCTGTACCCTGCACCCTGCACCCTGCACCCTGTACCCTACTCCCGTGCCCGATTCGCTCGACACACAAACTCCTCTGATGCGTCAGTATCTGGCCGCCAAGGCCCAGCATCCCGACGCTCTGCTGTTCTTTCGCCTCGGCGACTTCTACGAGCTCTTCTTCGACGACGCCAAAACCGCATCCCGCGAGCTGCAACTCACCCTCACTGCCCGCGACAAGGAGCGCAACACGCCCATGTGTGGCGTTCCTTACCATGCCGCGGAGAATTACATCGCCCGGCTCCTGCGCCTCGGCTACCGCGTCGCCATCTGCGAGCAGATGGAGGACCCAAAGCTCGCGAAGAAAATCGTGCGCCGCGAGGTCACCCGCGTCCTCACGCCCGGAACCGCACTCGACCCCGCCCTGGCCGCCGAGCAATCCAACTACCTCGCGGCCGTTCACCTCGCCGAAAACACCGCCGGCGTCGCGGTTCTCGATCTTTCCACTGCCGATTTCCGCGCGACGGAGTTTTCCGGGCCCGGCGCCGCCGCCCAGGCGCTAGAAGAACTTCTTCGGATCGCCCCCGCTGAAATCATCTTTCCCACCGCGCGAGGCCCGTTCGGCCCCCAGACGGACGCCTCCACCCTCGATCCGCTCCTCGCTCAAATCAAAACCCGCACCGCCGTCGACGACTACGTCTTCTCCGCCGACTTTGCCATCCCGTTGCTCGAACGCCAGCTCGGCGCCAAATCCCTTGAAGGCTTCGGCCTCTCCGGCCATCCCTCGGCCGCCATTGCCGCCGGCGCTATCGTTCACTACGTTCGCTCCACCCAGCAATCCGATGCCGGGCACGTCGATTCGCTCCGCTATGATGCCCGTGCCGAGTGCCTCCACCTCGACCAGGTGACCGCGCGCAACCTTGAACTGGTCGAGCCGCTGTTCTCCGACTCCGGCCCTGAGGTCACCCTCTTCCGCACCATGGACGCCTGCTGTACCCCGATGGGCAAGCGCCTGCTCCGCGCCGCCCTGCTGCGCCCCATGATCGATCCTGCCGCGATCGAGGCTCGGTATGCCGCCGTCGATGCCGCACGCCAGGATCTCATCCACCGCGAAGAACTCCGGCGCTCCCTGCAGGGCATCCTCGACCTCGACCGTCTGCTCGCTCGCATTTCGCTCGACAGCGCCGGGCCCCGCGATGTCCTCGCTCTCGCTGCCTCGCTTAAACACCTGCCTGCCGTCCGTCAGTCTGCCGGCTCACTTGCAAATCTCGAACATGGCGCTCAGAACGCCGACAGCCAGGTCGCCGGTGCCCCGGGCCCGGTGCCCGGTGCCCTTTCATCCTTCTGGTCGACCACGGCTGCCGGCCTTGACCCCCTCGACGACCTTTGCGCTCTCATCGGCTCGACCATCATCCCCGAGCCGCCGCTCACACTCGCCGAAGGCGGCGTGATCGCGCACGGCATCGACGCCGAACTCGACGACCTCCGCTCCATCGGCTCCTCAGGCCGCGCCTCCATCGCCGCCATCGAGGAGCGCGAGCGCCGCCGCACCGGCATCGGCTCTCTCAAAGTCCGCTTCAACTCCGTCTTCGGCTACTACATCGAGATCACCAAAGCCAATCTCGCATCGGTTCCCGCCGATTACGAGCGCAAGCAGACTCTGGTGAACGCCGAGCGCTTCACCACAGCGGAGCTGAAGGAGTACGAGACCAAAGTCCTTACCGCTCAGGAGCGATCCGTCGAGATCGAGAAACGCCTCTTCGCCGGCCTCCGCGCCAAACTCATGGAGAACGCCTCGCGCATCCGCCGCACCAGCGCCGCCATTGCCGAGGTCGATCTGGTCGCCGGCTTCGCCCACCTCGCCGCCCTGCGCCGTTATACCCGGCCGCGCCTGGATGCAGCGCCGATTCTCGAAATCGCCGGCGGCCGCCATCCCGTCATCGAACGTCTGATGGACGATGCCGGCGACACGCGCTTTGTTCCCAACGATCTCTTCCTCGATGCCAGCGAAACCGCCTCATCGCCCAATCTCCTCCTCATCACCGGCCCCAACATGGGCGGAAAATCCACCTGGCTCCGCCAGGCCGCGCTGCTCGTCATTCTCGCCCAGATGGGCAGCTTCGTCCCCGCCGATCGCATGACCTACGGCATCGTCGACCGTGTGTACACGCGCATCGGCGCCGCCGATAATCTGGCCCGCGGCCGCTCCACTTTCATGGTGGAGATGACCGAAACCGCGACGATCCTCAATACCGCGACTCCACGGTCCCTGATCCTGCTCGATGAAATGGGGCGCGGCACCTCCACCTTCGATGGACTCGCCCTTGCCTGGGCCACCCTGGAGTTCCTCCAGCGCCACATCGGCGCCCGCGCTCTCTTCGCCACCCACTACCACGAACTCACAATGCTGGCTGAGGAATTTCCCCGCTTAAAAAATCTGCATGTTGAGGTGCGCGAATCCCCCCAGGGCATCGTTTTTTTGCATCGGATAGAAGAGGGACCAGCCAACCGGAGCTACGGAATCGACGTCGCACGACTGGCCGGCCTCCCACCTGCGGTCATTGCACGCGCCCGTCAGGTGCTGAAGCAGCACGAGCGTTCGGAACGGCATAATGTTGCTGTGGAGACGGAGCCATCGCTCCAGCTCACTTTGTTCACTCCGCTCTCGCAGCGCGTCCTCGATCGTCTGGCGGAGACCAACATCGACACCCTTACGCCTCTCCAGGCGCTGAACCTTCTGGAAGAATTGAAAGCCGAAATCGGGGACAGGAAATTCAGCACGACGAGCTGAACGCTGTATGTGACTAGCCCATGAGCCCTCGGCCCAAAAAACACAATTCAAGCTCAGATTCCGCAGCGGCCAATCCCCGCGGCGCATCCCGCGTCTTCATGCCACGCCGTCGCCATGTCGATCTGGCCGAGCAGGCCGGACAGATCCTCATCGCTGGCCTCGCCAGCACCTCCATCTCCTCCGAAGAGCGCGGCTGGCTGCGGCGCATTCGGCCCGGCGGCGTCATCCTTTTCCGCCGCAATATCGAAGACGGCCCCCAGATCGCCTCTCTGCTGCGCGAAGCCGACCTCAGCGGCACCACCCCGCTCTTTCGCTGCATCGACATCGAGGGAGGATTAGTCGATCGCCTGCGCGACCTGCTCCACCCCATGCCCTCGCCCGCCGCCGTCTTCGCCACCGGCAAGCGCAGCCTCTTCCGCCAGCATGGATGGCTCGTCGCCCGCGAGGCCCGCGCTCTCGGCTTCAATGCGGTCTTTGCGCCCGTTCTTGATCTCGCTCTGCCGGAATCCGCCCCCGTCATGCGCACGCGTGTCGTGGCCGCCGAGCCGGGCCGCGTCATCGATTACGCCCGCTGCTTCCTCGCCGGTATGAAGGGTGAAGACGTCCTCGCCTGCGGCAAGCATTTCCCTGGTCTGGGCGGCGGCCTGGTCGATTCCCATCAGTCCATGCCGGTCATCCATCGCCAGACTCGCCTCATGTGGCGCACCGATCTGGCTCCCTGGCTCGCCCTGGCCGGACGCCTGCCTTTCGCCATGGTGGCCCATGCTTCCTATCCCTGGCCTGGGCGCGACTCCTCCACGGCCACCGTCTCCCATTACTGGGTCACCAACGTTCTCCGCCGCCAGATCCGATTCAAGGGCATCATCCTTTCCGACGACATGGAAATGGGTGGCATCCTCTCGCAGATGTCGATCGAGGAAGCCGTCGTGCAGGCCCTCCTCGCCGGCATCCAGATGATCGAGATTTGCCGCGATCCCGCACTCATCCTGCGCGCCTACGAAGCCATCGTCAAAGAGGCCGAGCGCTCTCGCGCCTTCCGGAATCACGTAGCCAGTGCCTGGCGCAAAATTTATCGCTCCAAGAAGCGCTGGCTCCAGCCCAGCCGCCGCCAAAACCTCTCCGAAGGTCGCCTGGATCGCCTGCGCAGCGATGTACGAGAATTCGCCGACCTGGTCGGCGAAACACCCGCGTCTTCTGCGCCCGACCCGGAGCGCTGGAAGGGACTGAGCTAAGCCCAAACGCGTCCGGGCGCCAACTCTGCTATACAGCAAAAAGGAGTTTCCATGCCCGTTCAGATCGGCGCCAGACTCGACAGCGGTTTCGACGATCCCCTCGGCATGTTGCAGGATTGCCATCGCCGCATCGAGCGCTTTCTCGCTGTCCTCTGCGATGTCGCCGAGCGCGCCCGCAGCCGCGCCCTGACCGCCGAAGAGGCCACGGCCGTCCGCAACGCACTCGGATATTTTCGTGAAGCCGGACGCCGCCACAACGCCGACGAGGAAGAGTCCCTCTTTCCGCGCATGCGGGACAAGGAGTCCGCTCGACCTGCAGAGAGCGCTCTCCATTCTCTGGACCAGCTCGAAGCCGATCATCGCGCAGCCGAAGCCCTGCACAGCGCCATCGACAGCCTGTACTCCGACTGGCTTACCGCGAATCGTCTGGACCCGGAGCAGGGAAGAACGCTGCTCGAAAAAACTGCCCGTCTGCGGGCCCTCTACGCGGAGCACATCCACATCGAAGAGACGGCAGTCTTCCCGGAAGCCGCCCGCATCCTCGACCGGGATAATCTTGCGGCCATCGGATCGGAGTTTCGCGCCCGGCGCGCCGACGGTCAGGCGCGAAACTCCTGACGTTACCGGATCACCAGCGGTAGACCGTTAGCTCGTCCAGGTACACATTGCCCCATGTCGTTCCGCTGCTGTTGCCGTCGATCTGGAAGTTCGTCACCAGCGCCGGACCCCATCCCAGCGCGTAGCCGGAGAACACCCGGAAGCCCAGATTCTGCTGCACGCCATCGAGCCACACGGAATGGTAGGTGACCCACCCCGACTCGTCATGCGAGTAGTAAATCTGCACGTGGTGCCACTGGTTTGCACCCCACGCATGCACGTTGCAGGGAGCGTAGGAGTGCAGCCATGTGTCGTTCGGAGCCGTCGGCGATCCGCCATTCACCGCGTAGTCCCACCTTTGGATCCAGCTGTCGCACTGGAAGCCCATGATCACCGTCTGCCCATTCGGCATCGTCTGATTCATGTCGAACTCCAGATTGGAAAAACCATCCGCATTGTTCGCGATGTACACCCACGTGTCGTAGAAGAAGTTTTGCGCCGTGTTGTCATCCCCGAACTGCGCCGAGAACCGCTCCCCGCCGAAATCATTGAACTGGTTGGCAAACAGCCGTGCCGCTCCAGTGACGGAAGGGGAACTCGCCATGCTCATCGTTCCGCTCGACCAGCCCGGCGTCCCCCCGTCGTGAATCGCGCTCCAGTTTCCCAGCGTCTGGATCGCGCTCACTTTGATCGCGTTCGACGGGATCACCGAGGTCGCCCCGCTGCCACTCGCCGTTGCCGCCACAGCCGCCCCTGTGACCACGTCGATCGAAACGTCCGTCACGCAAACAGCGCCGTACCGGTTCCACACTTTCACGTGCAGCGTATTCCAGCCGCTCGGCGCCGTCACCGGTCCGTTGATGTAGGTCGCGTTCCACGACGACGTCTGCGTGCTGTTGTCCAGGGAATAGCCCACCGCCGTCACTGGCTGCCCCGAGCAGGTGCTGGCCGTCATGTCCAGCGTGAACGGAGATCCAACCTGTTCGCCGTTGGTCGGACTGTTGATCGATGTCTGGGCCAGCGCCGGCATGGCCGCCAGCATCAAAAGACAAGGGGAGAGGGAGAAGAGTTTCACAAGCTTCATCGGAAATACCTTCGCGAGGGAAAGATGGTGCCACTGCCGGAGGTCCGGCGTGCTTTCGCGTGAAAGCCTCATCGTGTGCGACGTTGCAGCGTCGTGATGGAAGATCATGCGAAAGGTTGGAACGGTCTGGTGCATCTGCTCAATCGATCCACCCCCATACAGCGCCGTGGCCACTGCGGGAGGGCAGACCTGGAACCCTCCGTGAGCATGCGGGCGTTCCCGCAGACGCAACTTTCCCGTCTGCGCCACAGAACCTGCCGTAGCGCTCGCCAGAGAGCGAACCGGATTTCAAAGTGACTTGCAGCTGGGGCTGTCCTGAGCCTGAGCAGCTCAGCAGACCTCTCTGATGGGCGGCCTCGAACGTGGCGGTCTGCCTGCAACTTCGTTCGCGGTCGTGTGACTTCCAGCCGTACTTGGGCGGATCGGGACCCGGCTCGCTGGCACGGATCTCAATCCCGGTGATCCGTTAAGGTTCTGACCGAAAGGCAATCAGTCGCTTAGAGTGTTAACCAATCCTTACATAGGGTAACGAATCAGGCAACCTTTTTCTGAAGAAAATTCTCGTGGCGCAACTCGGCGCTCCCCGCCACCGCCCCGGGATTCCCGTTCCACTCCGGATCGCGCTCCGAATACGACGCTTACCCCCCTGTAAAATTGGCTCCTGCATGTCGTCCTCACCGATGATCGTCGCCGGCATCATGAGCGGCACCTCCGCTGACGGCATCGATGTAGCGCTGGTGAGGATGAGTGCCCCCTCCCGAAAGCGTGCTTTTCCTCAAATCAAAGTCCTTGCCCACCGCGCTTATCCCTTCCCCCGCGCTCTGCGTCAGGCCATCCTCTCCGCCATGGCAGGCCAGTCCGACGCCCCCAACACCACTACCGAAGAACTCGCGCGATTGAACTGGCGTCTCGGCCTCGCCTATGCCGATGCGATGCAGGCCACCCTCCGCGACACCAAAATTCGTCCCGCCCTCATCGGTTGCCACGGCCAGACCGTCTACCATCAGGGATCGCCCGCGCTGTACGCCGGCCGCCGCTTCGCCTGTACCTGGCAACTCGGCGAGCCCGCCGTGATCGCCGCCGCCTGCGGCATTCCCGTGGTCTCGAATTTCCGCCCCATCGATATCGCCCTCGGCGGCCAGGGCGCGCCCCTCGTCCCCCTCTTTGACTACGCATATTTCGTGCACCCCAAACGCGCCCGCATTCTGCAGAACATCGGCGGCATCGCCAACCTCACCCTGATCCCCGCGGCTGCACCGCTGGAACGCGTCACCGCCTTCGATACCGGCCCCGGCAACATGATCATCGATGCGCTGACGCAGCAGCTCTTCAACAAGCCGTATGACCGCAACGGCCGCATCGCCGCACGCGGCCAGGTCCTCGAGCCCGTCGTCACCGCTGCCCTCAAAGAGAAATTCTTTTGTCTGGAACCACCGAAGTCCGCGGGACGCGAACAATTCGGCGCTCTCTACGCCGCCGCATTCCTTGCTGCCTGCCGCAAACACAGCAAACGCTCGGAAGACGCCATCGCCACCGCAACCGCTCTGACAGCGCAATCCATCGCCGACGCTATCCGCACCGCGGTCCTGCCGCGCACCGGGTCTGCTCCCGTCGACCTCATCGTCTCCGGTGGGGGCGCCCGCAACGCCGCCCTTCTCGCCATGCTGCGTGAACGCCTGCAAACCGAATCCAGCAGCCCTGACATCCGGCTCACCACCTCCGACGAGGGCGGCCTCCCCTCCGAGGCCAAAGAAGCCGCAGCCTTCGCCCTTCTCGCATATCAGACCTGGCACCATCGCCCCGGCAATGTCCCCTCTGCCACAGGGGCCAGCCGCCCCGCCATCCTCGGCCAGATCACCTATGTCTAGGCTCTCCCCTCCATCGCAAATGAACCAACGCGCCCACCTCTCCGAACGCTGCGTCATCCGCTATCCGCCATCCGCTGTCCGCTGTTTTTCTGTGCTCTGCGCCCTGAGCTCTGTGCTCTGGTTTGCAGGCTGCGCCAGCAAGCCCGCGAGCAACACCGTCACCATGCTCATCGAGTCCAGCCCGGCGTCCCTCGATCCCCGCATCGGCACCGACGGCCAGGCCGAGCACATCGACTCCCTCCTCTTCGATCCCCTCGTCCGCCGCGACGAACATTTCGGACTTCAACCCGCGCTCGCCACCCGCTGGGAAACGCCCGACCCCAAAACCTGGGTCTTCCACCTCCGCACCGACGCGCGCTTCCACGATGGACGCCCCCTCACCTCCCGCGACGTCAAGTACACCATCGACTCGATCCTCAACGGCACCGTCATCAGCGTCAAAGCCGGCAGCTTCACCACCCTCGACCGCATCGACGCCCCGGACCCCGCCACGGTCATCTTCCATCTCAAACAGCCCGATCCCTCGCTCCCCTTCAACCTCTGCGACGGCGCCATCGGCATCGTTCCCTACGGCTCCGGCCGCGACTTCTTCCGCCACCCCATCGGCAGCGGCCCCTTTGAATTCGTCAGCCAGCAACTCGATCGCGATGTGGTCATCCAGCGCGCGTCATCGTATTGGGGACCGCGCCCCAACATCCCGCGCGTCCGCTTCGCCGTCGTGCCCGACGCCACCACCCGCGCCCTTGAACTGGAGAAAGGCTCGGCCGACGTCGAGAGCAACGCGCTCCCCGCCGACGAAGTCGACGCCCTCGCGCGCGATCCGCATCTCGCCGTCGACGACGGCCCCGGTACCGTCCTCAACTACATCGTCTTCAACATGCGCGACCCCATCCTGCACGACGTCCGCGTCCGCACCGCGATTGCGCTCGCCATCAACCGCCCGCTGCTCATCCAGGCTCTCTATCGCGGCCAGGCGCGCCTCGCCGAAAGCCTGCTCCCGCCGCAGCACTGGGCCTGGGTCCCCACGCCACCGCACAACTACGACCCAGCCGCCGCCAACGCCCTGCTCGATCAGGCCGGCTACCGCCGCGGCCCCCACGGCGTCCGCGTCCACATCGGCATGAAGACCTCCAACGACGAGACCGTGCGCCTCACCGCTGTCGCCATCCAGGAACAGCTCGCCCAGGTCGGCATCGCTCTCGACCTCCGCAGCTATGAGTTCGCCACCTTCTACGCCGACCTCACCCGCGGCGTCTTCCAGCTCGCCCCTTCGCGCTGGATTGGCGGCAACGAGAACCCCGACATCTTCCGCTACGCCTACGCAACCGCCAGCTTCCCGCCCCACGGCGGCAATCGCGGCTTCTACTCGAACTCCGAAGTGGACCGCCTCATCGCCGACGCAGCCTCAACCCAGGATCAAAAGCAGCGCCTCGCCGACTACGCGCAGATCCAGCAAATCGCCGCCCGCGACCTGCCCGACATCAACCTCTGGTATCTCGACTCCGTCATCGTGCACAACAAGCGCCTCAGCAACATCCACCCCAACCCCTCCGGCACCTTCGACTTCCTCCGCACCGCCACGCTGCATTGAACCGCTATCCGCTATCCGCTATCCGCTAACCGCTAACCGCTAACCGCTATCCGCTATCCGCTATCCGCTAACCGCTATCCGCTAACCGCTATCCGCTACCCGCTACCCGCTATCCGCTACCCGCTATCCCGCTATACCCTGAATCCATGCCCCTTCAGCTTCCCCCTGGCCCCTTCGGCGCCTACCTCTTCGACATGGACGGCACTATCGCCGACTCCATGCCCCTGCACTACGTCGCCTGGAAACAAGCCCTCGCCGAGCACGGCTGCACCGACTTTCCCGAAGATCTCTTCTACTCCTGGGGTGGCATGCCCGTGCGGGATATCATCTCCACGCTCAATCAGCGCCACGGCCTCAGCATGCCGGTTGACGAGGTCGCCCATCGCAAAGAGGGCCTCTACTTCGAAATGCTCCCCCGACTCACCGCCGTCCCCGAAGTCCTCGAGCAAATCGAGGAAGCCCATCGCCGCATCCCCTTCGCCGTGGTCTCCGGTTCCACCCGCGACTCCGTCACCGCCTCGCTCCGCGCCCTCCATCTGGAAGACAAGTTCGACGTCCTCGTCTGCGCCGGTGACTACAAAAACCCCAAGCCCGCCCCCGAGCCGTTTCTCCTGGCCGCGCAAAAACTCAACGTCTCCGCCGAATCCTGCCTTGTTTTCGAAGACACGTTGATGGGCATCGAAGCTGCCACGCGCGCCGGCATGCAGTCCGTGCGTATCCTCCAGCCCTGGGAGCGTCAGGGATGAATTTCAGGGGACGATGAATGTCCTGTGCCATCGTCACCCGGCCCAAAGAGCTGAGCCTCTGTGGCGCGATAGGACTTAACCCAGCAGCTTCGCCGCTTCCCCCAACTCCCCAAGCCTCTCTGCCGCCTTCTTAGGGGTCGCCTCACCCTTTCGCTCGCCCCACCAGCTGCGACTCCGTCCGCACCCCAGGATCGAAATGCAGCGGCAGCCCCGTCGGCTTGTATTGATAAGTATCCTTCGTCTCCGCGCGCAGCTCTTCCAGCCGCTTCTTCAGGTGCGCGGTGATCTCCTCGTACCCCGGCTTGCCATACAGGTTGTTCGCCTCGTCGGGATCGGTCTCGAGATCGTACAGCTCGTATTCCTGCGGATCGAGGAAGAAATGGATGTACTTGTAGCGCTCCGTCCGCACCCCGCGGCACGGCCGCACATTCTCGAATCCGGGATACTCGTAGTACTCGTACAGCCAGTCCTTGCGCCAGGACACGGTCCGGCCTTCGGCCAGCGGCAGCATGCTCCTGCCCTGCATCTCCGGCCCCGCCACCCCGGCAATCTCCAGCAGCGTCGGCGCGATGTCGAGGTTGAGTACCATCTCCTCTTTCGTCGTCCCGGCGGCCACGCGGCCCGGAACCCGCACCATCATCGGCACCCGGATCGATGGCTCGTACATCAGGCGTTTGTCGTAGAAGTGATGCTCGCCGAGGAAGAACCCATGGTCGGAGCTCAGCAGGATCGCCGTTTCATCCGTGATCTTCTGCCTCTCCAGTTCCTGCCAGATCGCGCCCACGTTGCGATCGTTGTCCTCCACGCCCACATAGTGATCCTTCACCAGCTCTTCCAGCGATCGCGGATCGTCGCTGAATACCTCGGAGTACCCAATCTTGTTATCCGCATCGGAGACCGCGCGCGGCTTGCCCGGATAGCCCTTCAGATCCTCATCGAAGGTCGCCGGCTTCGGGATCATGACTCCGTCGAAGTCCATCACCCTGTCCTTCGGCCGATAGAACGGGGCGTGTGGCGCATAGAACCACAGAAACAGGCAGAAAGGCTTCGTGCGCTCCTGCTGCATCCACGCCACCGCCTTCTGCGTCAGCAGCGTATCGACATACTCGCCCGCATACAGCTTTGCCGGACCGTACTTGCCCCGAACCCCCTCCGTAATCCGCGGCCGATAGTAGTCGGCCTGTCCCACGAATCCAAAGTAGTAGTCCCAGGAGTGGTCCATCAGCGCGCCTTCCACATGCGACTTGCCGATGAATGCCGTCTCGTAGCCGGCTTTCTGCAGTAGGTCTGAAACCAGCGGCAGCCCCGGCGCAATCCTGCCCTCCACATTCGACACGGCGCCCGTCGTATGCGAGTACATGCCCGTCAGCATCGTCGCGCGTGAGGGCAGGCACAGCGCATTCACCACGAAGGCGTTGCGAAACGTGCAGCCCTCACGCCCGATCCGGTCCATATGGGGCGTCTGCAGCAGTCGGTTTCCCGCCGACGAAAACTCATCCCCCCGCAGCCCCTCCCCCACGAAACACACGATATTCGGTTTCTTTCCCCCCTCGCTCGATTCCATCGCCAGTGACCCGAGCGCATCGAGCCCGCACGCAGCGCTCCCCACCGCTCCAGCCAGATATTTCAGCATCGTTCTGCGTGTTTCCATCCATCGCTCCTGCTCGACTAAGGATCGCCCTCGGCGCCTCAGCAGCTCGCCCAGGCAAAACGGCAACGAAGGTGCAGTGATAATCTCCGCCTCGTGTCTTGTCAAGCATGAGGCGCGTATCATCGATTGCTGTGCAGACCGGTTTCCATGTCATGACCAAGCCCATCGGGCCGATCTGCAATCTCGACTGCAGCTACTGCTTTTATCTCGAAAAAGAAAAGCTCTACCCCGGGACGCGCCAGTGGGCCATGGCCCCTGAGATCCTCGAGCGCTACATCGAGCAGTACATCGCGGCGCAGCCCCTTGATGAAGTCCACTTCGCATGGCAGGGAGGCGAGCCCACCCTGCTCGGCGTCGACTTCTTCCGCAATGTCGTCGCCCTGCAGCAGAGATACGCTTCCGGCAAAACCGTCCACAACGCGCTGCAGACCAACGGCACCCTCCTCGACGACGCCTGGTGCGAATTCCTCGCCGAAAATCGCTTCCTCGTCGGCCTTTCCATCGATGGCCCGCGCGAGCTCCACGACGCGTGGCGCGTCGACAAGGGCGGTGCGCCCACCTTCGATCGCGTGATGCGCGGCCTTACCCGCCTCAAGGCGCATCAGGTCGACTTCAACACCCTCACCGTCGTTCACCGGCGCAATTCGCAACACCCCCGCGAGGTTTACCGCTTCCTCCGCGAAACCGGCAGCGGCTTCATCCAGTTCATTCCGGTCGTCGAACGCAGGACCGCCCATCCGGATGCCGACGGCCTGGTCCTGATCCAGCCGGCCAGCCATCAACCCGCTCAGGTCACCGAGTGGTCGGTCGAGCCGCTCGCTTACGGCAAATTCCTCTCGGAGATTTTTGACGAATGGGTGAAGCACGACGTCGGCCGTGTCTTCGTTCAGCAGTTCGATGTGGCCCTCGAGAGCTGGATGGGCATGGAGGCCAGCCTCTGCGTCTTCCGCCGCACCTGTGGCTCGGCCCTCGCCATGGAGCACACCGGCGACCTCTATTCCTGCGACCACTTTGTCTATCCGGAAAACAGGCTGGGCAATCTTGCGGACGACGACCTGAGCCACATGGCCCATTCCGACCAGCAGAAGAAATTCGGCCGAGATAAGCTCGATGCGCTGCCGCGCATGTGCCGCACCTGCGACGTGCGCTTCGCGTGCAATGGCGAATGTCCGAAACACCGCTTCCTCACCACGCCCGACGGCGAGCCCGGCCTCAACTACCTCTGCGCCGGCTACAAGCACTTCTTCCACCACATCGACCCACACATGCAGTTCATGGCCGCCGAACTGCGCGCCGGACGCCCCCCGGCCGGCATCATGCAATTGCTCGGATCGGCAAAATCGTCAGCGGGCCGGCAACAACGTGTCTGACCCCGGCCTTTTGCGCCGCGCAAGCGGGCCTGCCATGAACCTCAGCCGGCGACAATTCGTGAATGGCGGCGTTGCCATTGCGGCCGGATCCGTCATCGGCCGCTCCGGCCTTCGTGCGCTCGCCCTCGTTTCGGCCGGCGAACTCGCCTCCGATCCTCGCCGTCCGCAATTCCATCTGCTCCCGGCCCGCAACTGGATGAACGATCCCAACGGCCCGATCTACTGGCGCGGCCAATATCACATGTTTTTCCAGTACAACCCCAACGCCGCCGTTTGGGGTGATATGCACTGGGCTCACGCCGTCAGCCCCGACATGATCCATTGGCGTCATCTGCCTATCGCGCTCGCGCCCCAGCCTCACGGTCCGGATTCTGCCGGTTGTTTTTCCGGCACCGCCTTGCGCGACGGCAATCGTGTCGTCGTCCTCTACACCGGCGTTGTCGATGCCACCCCGGAAGCCGCCACGATCCCCGGCTCACACCCGCTCAAAGAATCCCAGTGCCTCGCCATCGCCTCCGATCCCGGCCTCACCGCCTGGACCCAGGAGCCCGTCCCCGTCATCGCTGCGCCGCCCCCGGGCCTCAATGTCACCGGCTTCCGCGATCCCACGCCTTGGCGGCAGGGAGACACCTGGTATCTCGCCGTCGGCTCCGGCATCCGCGGCCAGGGCGGCGCTGTTCTCCTCTATCGCTCCACCGACCTCCGCCACTGGGAATACCTGCACCCGCTCGTGCACGGTTCGCCCACCGGCAGTTCAGCCTCAGATTCGGTCGCTTCCGGAGATATGTGGGAGTGCCCCGACTTTTTCCCCCTCGGCAACAAGCACGTCCTCATCTACTCCACGCAGGGCGAGACCTTTTGGCGCACCGGCACTCTCGACACTGCGGCCATGATCTTTCACCCCGAACGCAGTGGCATCCTCGACTACGGCTCCTTCTACGCTCCGAAAACGCAGGTGGATCACCTCGGCCGCCGCATCCTCTGGGGCTGGATCCCCGAGACTCGTCCCGAAGCCGAGTACAGCGCCGCCGGATGGGCCGGCCTCATGTCGCTCCCGCGCGTACTCACCCTCGACGCCGCTCACAACCTGCGCATCGCGCTGGTGCCGGAACTCGATGAGATCCGCCAGCCTCCACGCAAGCTCAACCTCACCGGCAACGAATCGGAGGACCGGCAGCAACTCGCGGCAGCCACCGTCCGCGACGCCTGTGGCGAAATGGTTCTCGCACTCCGCCGACCGTCGGAGTCCATTGAAATCGCCCTGGCCTCTTCGCAGGACCCCGCAACAACCTGGCTCACCTGCCGCTATGACCCAAATCGGCCGCATGAAATCCAGATGGACGACAAGCCCGTTCCGCTCGGCCCTGACAACAAAGCACCCGTCGAATTGCGCTTCCTCATCGACGGTTCCGTCATCGAGTGCTTCGCCAACGGCTGCGGCACGCTGACGAAGCGCTTCTATTTCCCGGAAGCCTCAGCCCCTGAGATCGGCCTCCGGATTAACGGCTCAGCGAGCGGCATCGCCGCCCTTTCCGTGACCCAGATCAAGCCGATCTCCGCGAACCGCCTCACCACCTGAGGCCCACTCCCTACTCCCTACTCCCTACTCCCTGTACCCTACTCCCTGTACCCTGCCTCTAATCG